>CALFEY010000194.1 GCA_937958295.1 uncultured Pseudomonadota bacterium | reverse complement strand
GCGGAGGTCGCCGCGTACTACGCCGCGGTGGCGCCGTATCTCGTCCCGCACTTGGCGGGACGTCCATTGAGTCTCGTGCGCTGTCCTGACGGCTGGCAGGGCCAGTGCTTCTATCAAAGGCATGCCGACAAGGCGGTCAACGCGGCCGTCACCCGCATCGAGGTGCCGGAAGGGGACCGGGGAACGGCCACCTACCTCGCCGCGGGCAGCGCCAAGGCGCTCGTCGCCCTGGTGCAGTGGGGCGTGATCGAGATGCACCCCTGGGGCTCCCGCGCGCCGCGCCTGGACCGCCCCGACCGCTTGATCTTCGACTTCGATCCCGACGCGGATGTGAGCTTCGAAAGCCTCGTGGAAGGTGTGCGCCTCCTGCGCACGCTGCTCGAAGAGGTCGGCCTCACCGGTTTCCTGAAGACCACCGGCGGCAAGGGGCTGCACGTGGTGGTGCCCATCCGGGCCACCCTGGACTGGGACACCGCCAAGGCGTTCGCGCGATCCGTGGCCGACATGATGATGCACACCTTTCCCGATCGCTTCGTGGTCACCGCGAGCAAGGCGCGGCGCAAGGGGAGGATCTTCGTCGACTACCTGCGCAATGCCGAGGGGGCCACGGCGGTAGCCCCGTACGTCGTGCGGGCGCGGGCGCACGCGCCAGTGGCGATGCCCATCGCCTGGGAAGAGCTCGATCACGACGTTCGCGGTGCCTTCTTCAACGTCCGCAACGCGCTTGCCCGTCTTCGCGAGGCTGCGACGGACCCCTGGGCGGACTTCTTCGGCGTCCGGCAGACCATCACGGTCGCCATGCGAAAGCGGCTCGCCAGCGGGGTTTGACCCAGCGCAACCCCTGCAGGCTCGTGTAAGGGTTTCGACAGGGAACCGGGGTATCCTTGGATGGTGCAAGGCCATTCCGACGCCAGCCTTCCCGGCTTGAGATCCGGGCTCGAGGGGGCTTCCACGCCCCCGTCGGCGCTCGCCCGCCCGGTCCGGGGCGTGCCCGAGCTCGCCCTGTGGCAGGGCCTCAATGCGCTGCTGAGCCGGCCGGGGCTCGCCATTCCTCTGGCATTCGCCCTCGTCGTGGCGATCGCCGCAATCGACTACATCACGATCTACGAGGCGCGCCTCGGCATCCTTTACCTCGTGCCGGTCGCGCTCGCTACGGCGTCGGGCGGCCGTCGCTGGGGCGCCGTGATGAGCGTGGTGGGGGTGCTCGCCTGGGGCATCTCGTCGGCGGCCCAGCATGCCTACAGCAACGAGCTCTACTTCTACTGGGAGTGCCTCGCGCTGGCGGTCACGCTGCTCCTGTTCGTGGAGCTCTTCACCCGGTTGCGGGTGGCACTCGCGCGCTCCGACGAGCGCTTCGTGCGGGTGCTCAACGGCTTGCATGCAGCAGTGTTCGTGACGGACAGCGAGCGTGTGCTCTTTGCCAACGAGTGGCTCCTGCGCCTGCTCGGTCGCGGGAGCGCGCCGGCGGTGGGCGACATCACCTCGCGCTTCCCGAACGCCGCCGAGGGCGGCGAAGCGCTCGATCCTGCGGCGCAGTCACCGTTCGCCGGCACGGAGATCCGCGATGCGGTCGATGGCCGCACCTACCTCGCCCAGTCGGGTGCGATCAGCTGGATCGACGGCCGCCGCGTGCGCCTCACGGTGCTCACCGATGTGACCGAGCAAAAGCGCGCGGAGGCGCTGCAGCGCGAGCACCAGGCGTCGCTCCACCACACCGCCCGCCTCGTGAACCTCGCCGAAGCGGCCACCACGCTCTCGCATGAGCTCAACCAGCCGCTCAATGCCATCGTCGGCTACAACGCCGCGTGCCTGCGGCTCCTCGACGAGGGCGATGCCGATCCGGCGGAACTCGCCGCCGCGATGGAGAAGTGCCGGGTGCAGGCCGTGCGCGCGGGGGACATCATCCAGCGCATCCGCGAGCTCACCCGCAAGCGCACGCCCACGCTCGCCCCGTGCGATTTCAATGCGATGCTGAGCGAGGTCCTGGGCTGGCTCGCCGACGACCTCTCGCGCAACGGCGTGCAGGTGGACCTCCACCTCGCGCAAGGCCTGCCCATGGTGCGCGCCGATCGCATCCTCGTGGAGCAGGTGATGCTGAACCTGCTCAACAATGCGATGGAGGCGATGTCCCCGGTCCCCGGGACCGAGCGCAGAATCACGGCCACCACCGTGCGCGACGCCAGCGGCGGCGTGCGCGTGACTGTCGCCGACCGCGGCACGGGCATCGCCCCCGAGCACGCCGCGCGCATGTTCACCCCTTTCTTCACGACCAAGACGCAAGGGCTCGGCCTCGGCCTCGCCATCTGCCGCTCGGTGGTGGAGATGCATGGCGGTCGCCTCTGGCACGAGCCTCGCGCCAACGGCGGAACCGCGTTTCACTTCTCACTGCCCGCAGGAGCGACATGAACCGACATACTGAACCCGTGGTCCTCGTCGTGGACGACGACGAGGCCGTGCGTGACTCCCTCTCCATGGTGCTGCGCGCGGCGGGAAGGCCCGTGGAGAGCTTCGCCTCCGCTGAGGAATTCATCGAGCGCGGCGGTCCGGCGCGTGCCGGCTGCCTCGTGCTCGACGTGCGCATGCCCGGCATGAGCGGGCTGGAGCTGCAGGAATACCTTGCCGAGCGCAACGTGCCGTTGCCGATCGTGTTCCTCACCGGTCACGGCGACATCCCGATGGCCGTGCGGGCCGTGCGCCGCGGCGCGTGGGAATTCCTCCAGAAGCCCGTGGACGACGGCCAGCTCCTCGCTGCTGTCGATGCCGCGCTCTCCGGTGACTCGCCGCCCGACGCCCCCACCCGCGGGTTGCCGCCGGCCGTGGCCACGCTGTCCCGGCGCGAACGCGAAGTGCTCGATCTCATCCTCGCGGGCAAGCAAACGCGGGTGATCGCCGAGACCCTCTTCATCAGCGTCAAGACGGTGGAGTTCCATCGCAGTCGCATCCACGCCAAGCTCGGTGTGGCATCGATGGCCGAGCTCTTCAACCTGTGCCTCGGCCGGCAGACGCGCCGCCAGGGCGCGGCGGCGGCGGCCACGGCCTAGCGCCACCGGAGTCGGCCGCCGGCGGCCCGCAACGCGCTGCCGCGCGAACCGCGCTTCCAGCAAAAAGGGCCCGCATCGCTGCGGGCCCTTTCGCATGACGGACTGCGAAGGCTAGGTCTCGAGCGTGTTCATCGTGTCGCCCTTGATGTTCGGGTAGCGCACGTGCTCGACGAGGTCCTGGACGTCGCGATTGGGTGCGGGGGTGAGCAGGCTCACGATGATGATCACCGCGAAGCCCACCGGCACGCCCCACAAGCCCGCGGAGATGGCCTGGATGCCCCACCACGTGTTGTCGGCAATCGAGCTTGTGACGCCGAACAACCCACGCAGCCACGGTTGCGTGGTGGCCATGTAGTAGAACGTGATGGTCAGACCCGCGACCATGCCCAGCGTGGCGCCCCATTTGTTCGCCCGTTTCCAGAAGATGCCGAGCGTGAGTGCCGGGAAAAACGCCGCCGCCGCCAGCGAGAAGGCGGCGGATACGAGGAACAAGATATCCGCCGGTTTCTGCGAGGCCACGTACGCCGCGATCAAGGCCACGACCAGCAACAAGATCTTCGAGATCATCACCCGGCGCGCGGTGGAGGCATGCGGGTCGAGCATCTTGTAGTAGAAGTCGTGCGAAAGCGCGTTGGCGATCGTGAGCAGCAGGCCGTCGGCCGTGGAGAGCGCCGCCGCGAGCCCGCCTGCGGCGACCAGGCCTGAGATCACATACGGCAACCCGGCGATCTCCGGTGTGGCCAGCACGATGATGTCGCCGCCGATGGAGATCTCCGCCAGCTGCACGATGCCGTCACGGTTGATGTCGACGATCGATAGCAGGCTTGGATCCACCTTGGTCCAGGCACTCACCCACTGTGGCAATTTACTGAAGTCCGAGCCCACGAGCGTGGTGTAGACGTCGAACTTGGCCAGCACGGCCAGCGCTGGCGCGGTGAAGTACAGGAGGAAGATGAAGAACAGCGACCAGAACACCGACTCGCGCGCCTGCCGCACCGATGGAGTGGTGTAGTAGCGCATGAGGATGTGCGGCAACGCCGCCGTGCCCACCATGAGGCAGAACACCAGCGCCAGGAAGTTGCGCCGCGAGACGTCGCGCGCGGCCTCGTCCTTGCCGGGGAACGCCTCGGCGTGGCGCGTCGGCGGTGCCGAGCGTCCGGCCAGGGCGGCATCCTTCGTCCACGCGGCCTTGGCGGCCGCGGCATCGGGAGGATAGGCCGCGAGCGCGGCCTTGGCCGCCGCCACCGTTTCGGCCGGCGCGGCGTCGGCTTCCGCCTTGGTCACCGCGGCCGCGAGCGCAGCCTTGCCGTCCGCGTAAGACTTGTCCACGTCCTTGAGCCTGGCGGACGCCGCGGCAGCACGCTGCCTGAAGATGTCGCGGACCTGGATTTCCTTCGGGTCCTTGATGAGCTCCTCCTCGCGAGCGCTGACCTTCTGCAGCACCTTCCCATACACCGCCTGCGGGACAGGCACGCCGGTGATCTTTACCGACAGCCACACCACCGGGATCATGTAGGCAACGATGAGGATGATGTACTGCGCCACCTGCGTCCACGTGACCGCGCGCATGCCGCCCAGGAACGAGCAGACGAGGATGCCGGCAAGGCCCATGAAGACGCCGATGCCGAACTCCACGCCGGTGAGGCGGCTGGTGATGAGGCCCACGCCGTAGATCTGCGCCACCACATAGGTGAACGAGCACAGGATCGCAGCGAAGATCCCCACGAAGCGCGGGATATTGCCGCCGTAGCGCGCGCCCAGAAAGTCGGGGATCGTGAACTGGCCGAACTTGCGCAGGTAGGGCGCGAGGAAGAGCGCCACCAGGCAGTAGCCGCCCGTCCAGCCCAGGACGAACGCGAGGCCGTTGAAGCCCAGGAGGTACAACGTGCCCGCCATGCCGATGAACGACGCCGCAGACATCCAGTCGGCGCCCGTGGCCATGCCGTTGAAGAGCGCGGGAACGCGCCGGCCGGCGACGTAGTACTCCGTGGCGTCCGACGTGCGGCTGATGATCCCGATGCCGGCGTACAGCGCGACGGTGGCGATGAGGAACGTGTAGCCGATGAAAACGCGCGGCATCCCCATCTGCTCGGCAATGGCGAGCACGATGACGAAGGCGATGAAGCCGCCCGTGTAAAGGCCGTAGACCTTCTTGAGTTGCGAGAAGAAGGCGCGGTTGGAGCCGGGGGCGGCGCCGCCGGCAGTGCTTGCTGGGGTGGCCATTAGTCGTCCTCCGCCTCTTCGACGCCGTATTCACGGTCGAGGTTGTTCATGTAGCGCGCGTAGTACCAGATGATGACCACGTAAATGATCAGCGATCCCTGCGCGGCGAAGTAGAACGCGAGCGGCCAGCCGAAGAAATTGACCTCGTTGAGCGGACGGGCATAAAAGCCCATCACGAAGGTCGCGACGAACCAGATGAACAACAAAATGGCTGTGATGCGAAGATTCCTACGCCAGTATTCGTGCTGCCTTTCGGTGAGCTGCATGAATGACTCCTCCTGATGGCATGGCCAAAATCCCCAAGATCATCGGCAGGGCGCTCTTGCTGGGCCTTAAGCGCCGATGGTGTCGCCTGACGGCGACCAAACGCGGCGAGTATAAGGGGATATCTTCGGGCGCAACAATGCCGTCCGCGCCGAAATCCAGGGATTTTTCGAGGTTGTGGTCAGGCCGACACGACGCCCGCATCGGGGATCGCCCCCCGTGCGATGCATGGAGGCGCGTCGCCGTGGGCTTATGGTCGCTCGGACCGTTGCAGGGTTACGGTCGCTCGGGCACGCGCAGGCCGGTTTCGCGTGCAAGCTGTGCCGCGACCTTGGGCTCGAAGCGGGCGAGGTGATCGATGATGGCCTGCGCTTTGTCGGGCTCGCCCAGGTCGAAGCGAACGCGCCCGAGCTGGTACCAGCCGAAGGGGCTCATTGGCTGCAGCCTGGTGTTCTTCTCGAGCGGCGCCACGGCCTCCGCGCGGCGGCCGAGGCCGATCAGCGTGAGCGCCTTGCCGTAACAGGCCCGGTCGTGCTTGGGGTCGTGGCGTAGCGCTTCGTCGAAGGCCGCCAGCGCGGCCTGCGGGTCGTTCAATTCCTGCAGGAGGAAGCCCCGGTCGAAGTGGCCCTCCGCCCAGTCGGGCTTGCTCGCCACGGCCCGGTCGAAGTAGGCGAGGGCATCCCGCTTGCGGCCGAGCTCGGCGTAGCCGAAGCCGATGTATCCCAGCACCAGCGCGTCATCGGGCCGTTCTGCAAGGGCGAGGCGGTAGTAGCCAATCGCCGCCTCGGTTTGCTTGAAGAGCTTGCACCAGGCGGCGATCTGGATATAGAACCAGCGCTTGAACGCCTTCACGAGGTCATCCGGGGAATGGCCAAGGCGAGCCAGAGGAAGAGCGCGGAGAGGCCGCAGAACGTCGCAAAGGGAATCATCCGGTCGGAAATGGCGCGCGGCGTGATGAAGCGAAAGAGCTTTACGAACGGCGACGGGATGGTCCGGATGATCTGGTAAAAAATGTTCTTCTCGCGGTCGGGACCGGCCAGGACGTAGAGCACCGCCTGCCCGATGAGGCCCATGAGGGCGATGGCCACCACGAGCTGGAGCACGCCGAGGAGATTGCGCATCTTTTTGGGTCGGGTCGCCGCGAAGGGCGCATGATAGCGCGTCGCCGCGGGCGTCGATGCGCCGCCTGGGCACCACCCCAGCACTTTGATTGCCCGCCATGGACGCGCTCCGCCGCATTGCCGGTCTTGTCGTACGCCCCAACCAGGAGTGGGAGCGCATCGCCGCAGAGGACACGCCCGTCGACGTGCTCATCCGGCGCTACATCGTTCCGTTGTGCCTGCTGGGGCCGATCGCCACCGCGATAGGCATGAATTACTTCGACCGGGCGTGGGACCCCGATCAGGGCTACCGCGTGCCGCCGGGCGAGATCTTCACGGCAGTCGCCACCACGCTCTTCACCTCGATCTTCTCCGTGTTCGTGCTCGCCGGCATCTTCGTGCTGATCGCACCGCTGTACGGCAGCAGCCGGAACTACCGCGATGCATTGACCGTGGCCACCTATGGCGCGGTGCCCGTCCTGCTGGCGGGCGCCACGCTCGTGCTCCCGGTGATGGCGCTGGTGAGCGTGGTCGCGCTGCTGCAGACGCTCTACCTTTATTGGCTGGGCGCCAAGCGCATGCTGCGGGTGGTGCGCAACGAGCAGGCGGAGTTCGTGGGCATCTCGATGCTCCTCTTCTCGGTGGCCGCCACGTTCATGGGCGCCATCGTGAGCAGCATCGGCGCGTTCTGACCGGTTGGAAGCCTAGCGGACCTCGGTGACCTCGCTGTCATGCCAGCCGCCTAGCGCGAGGCGCGCGAGCAGGCCCACGGCCGCGTAGAGCGCCACCCCCGCCGACGTGATCACCACCAGGGCCGCGAACAGGCGCGGGATATTGAGCTCGATGCCCGCCATCAGGATCTGATAGGCGAGGCCGGCGCCCTGGCCTCCGGTGCCGGCGACGAACTCGGCCACCACTGCACCGATGAGGGCAAGCCCGGACGCCACGCGCAACCCGGCGAAGAAATACGGCAGGGCGCTCGGGATCCGCAGACGCAGGAGGACCTGCAGGCGCGAAGCCCGGCTCATGCGGAAAAGGTCGGCGAGGCCGGGGTCCACGCTGCGCAGCCCGAGCGACGTGCTGGAGATGATGGGGAAGATCGCCACCACCGCGGCGCACAGCACGAGCGCCGTCCGCGTGTCCTTGACCCAGATGATGATGAGCGGGGCGATGGCCACGATCGGCGTGACCTGCAGCAGGATGGCGTAGGGCAGCAGGCTTGCCTCGATGATGCGGCTCTGCGCGAAGACGAACGCGGTGAGCACGCCCGCCACCACCGCCAGCGCGAGCGCGGCGAGCGCGACGCTCGCGGTGACGCCGAGCGACGCCGCGAGGAGGGCGCGGTCGTCCCACAGGGTGGCGAGGATGCGCGTGGGCGCGGGCACGATGTAGAAGGGGACCTCCCACAGCATTACTGCTGCCTGCCACGCCGCAAGCAACAGCACGGCCACGCCGAGGGGAGCGGCGAGGCGCAGCACGCCCAGGTGGGCGGGGGCGTTCACGCGGGCCCGGCCGACGCCGCAGCCACCAGCGACGACAAGTGGGCGCAATGTGCGGCGAAAGCCGGCGTGCCGCGCACGGCCGGCGCGCGTGGATGCGGGAGGTCGATGGGCACGTCGGCGATCACCCGGCCCGGCTGCGCGGCCATCACAATCACCCGGGTGGCAAGGTAGACCGCCTCCTGGATCCCGTGCGTGACGAACAGGACGGTGAGCGCCTGCCGCTGCCACAGCGCGAGCAGGTCGTCGTCCAGGCGATGCCGGGTGAACTCGTCGAGCGCGGCGAAGGGCTCGTCCATCAGGAGCAGCGCGGGGCGCACGGCCAGTGCCCGCGCAATGGACACCCGCATCTGCATCCCGCCGGAGAGCTCCCGCGGGTAGCGCTCCTGGTCCTGCGCGAGGCCCACCCCGGCGAGCGCCTCGGCCGCGCGGGCGTCGGCGGTGCGACGCTCCACGCGTGCGAGATCGAGCGGCAGCCGCACGTTCGCCTGTACGCGCGCCCACGGCATGAGCGTGGGCGACTGGAACACCATCGCGAGGCGATGGTCGTCATCGTCGGGCGGGGCGGGGGCGCCCCACCAGCGCACCGCGCCGTCGGTGGGGGGCAACAGGCCCGCCGTCATGCGCAGAAGCGTCGTCTTGCCGCATCCCGACGGGCCGAGGAGCACCACGAACTCGCCGCGGGCCACGTCGAGCGTGACCGCGGCCAGCGCCCGGGTGCCGTTGTCGTAGGTCTTGCCTGCGCCGGAGACGGCGACGACCGGGCGGGCGGCGTCCATCCCGGGCGCGTCGGACCTCAAGGCAGGACGCGAACGTCCTTGACGATGTCGAGCGTCCAGCCCTTCGTGTAGTCGACGTTGGGCTTGGCCATGCCGGCGATGCGCAGGAACTGCACGGTGGTGAGCCAGCGATCGGTGTTCATGGTCATGATTCCGTTGACCATGGCATCGCCGCCACCCACGATGTTGTATTCGCGCATCTTGCGCACGCTGTAGGCCAGCAGCTCGTCGCTCATCTGCGGATTGTCCTTCTTGATGAGCGCGTTGCCCGGGGCCGGGTTGTCGAGATAGCTCTTCCAGCCTTCGGCGGAGGCCTGCGTGAACCGCTTGAGCACGTCGCGCTTGGCGGCCAGGGCCTCGTTCTTGACCGTGAGGACCTCGGAGTAAGGCGGGTAGCCCAGGTCGGCGAGGAGGAACACCACCGGCTTGATGCCGGCCTTCTCGATGGAATACGGCTCGGACGTGGCAAAGCCTTGTTGCGACAGGTTGGGATCGGCCAGGAACGGTTGCACGGAGAACGCATAGGGACGTTTCTGCGCGTCGGTGAAGCCGAGCGTCTGCTTGAGCCAGGGCCAGAACGTGTTGTTGCTGGCCGCGCCAATGGCAATGGGCTTGCCGCGCAGTGCCTCGAGGCTCTTCACGCCGGGGTGGGCGATGATGACCGTGGGATTCTTCTGGAACGTGGCGGCGATGGCCGTGAGCGGCACGCCGTTCTCTACGGCGGAGAGCACCTGCAGGCCATCCGCCATGGCCACGTCGATCTGGCCGGCTGCGAGGAGTTGCATGCCGTTTACTTGCGGCCCGCCCATCTTGATCGTCACGTCGAGGCCGTGCTTCTTGTAGATCCCTTGCGCCACCGCCTGGTAGAAGCCGCCGTGCTCGGCCTGGGCGAGCCAGTCGGTGGCGAACACGAGCTTGTCCTGCGCCTGTGCGCCGGCGGCGAAGGCGAGCAGGACGAGGGCACGGGAGAGCGATCGGAGCATCGGTCGGGCCTTTCGGAAGCTTGATGCGGGAGAAGTGCCAAGGATAGCAGCCCGCCGCAGGGCGGCCCGCGCCGCGAGCGCCGCCGCGTTGCGGTTGCCAAGGCACATCGTATATCCCTAAACTATTCATACCTCAATCGACGCGGCGCGCTTTCCCGAGCCAGCCGATCACGCGTGAACATCGTCTGCATCGGCGGCGGGCCCGCCGGGCTGTACTTCGCGCTCCTGATGAAGCAGCAGGACCCGGCGCATCGCATCGTGGTGGTGGAGCGAAACCGCCCTTATGACACCTTTGGCTGGGGCGTGGTCTTTTCCGACCAGACCTTAAGCAACATGCGCGCGGCGGATGCGCCCACGGCGCAGGCGATCCTCGCCGCGTTCAGCCACTGGGACGACATCGAAGTCCACTTTCGCGGCCACAAGATCCGCAGCGGCGGCCACGGGTTCTGCGGCATCGGTCGCAAGCGCCTCCTCAACATCCTGCAGGCCCGGTGCGAGGCGCTCGGCGTGGAGCTGCGCTTCGAGACCGACGCGGCGAGCGACGCCGATTTCCCCGACGCCGACCTCGTGATTGCCTGCGACGGCCTCAATAGCCGCATCCGCACGCTGCACGCGGCCACCTTCCAGCCCGACATCGACCTGCGCCGCAACCGCTTCGTGTGGCTCGGCACCCACAAGTGCTTCGAGGCCTTCACCTTCGCCTTCGAGCAGACGCCCCACGGCTGGTTTCAGGCCCACGCCTACCGCTTCGACGCCGACACCTCCACCTTCATCGTCGAGACGCCCGAGCCGGTGTGGCAGGCCGCCGGGCTCGACCGCATGGACAAGGACGATGCCATCGCCTTTTGCGAGCGACTCTTTGCCCGCCACCTCGACGGCCACCCGCTCATGTCCAACGCGGGGCACTTGCGCGGCTCGGCGCAATGGATCCGCTTCCCGCGCGTGATGTGCCGGCATTGGGTCCATCACAACGGTCGCGCGCCGGTCGTGCTGATGGGAGATGCCGCGCACACGGCGCATTTTTCCATCGGCTCGGGCACCAAGCTCGCGCTCGAAGATGCCATCGATCTTGCGCATGCGATCGACGAGCATCCGGGCGACCTCGCACAAGCGGTGCGTGCCTACGAGGCGAGCCGCAGCGTGGAGGTGCAGCGCATCCATAACGCCGCGCGCAATTCCACCGAATGGTTCGAGAACGTCGCACGCTACGCCACGCTGCCGCCGGAGCAGTTCGCCTACTCCCTGCTCACGCGCAGCCAGCGTATCAGTCATGAGAACCTGCGCCTGCGCGACCGGCCGTATCTCGAAGGCTACGAAGACTGGATGGCGGCCCGGTCCGGGGTGGCGCGGGCCGACGATCGGCAGGCCATCCCGCCGATGTTCACGCCGTTCACGGTGCGCGGCGTCACGCTGCCCAATCGCGTGGTGGTGTCACCGATGGCGCAGTACTCCTGCGTGGACGGCGTGCCGGGCGACTATCACCTCGTCCACCTGGGCGCCCGCGCGATGGGAGGCGCGGGCCTCGTGGTCGCCGAGATGACGTGCGTGTCGCCCGAGGCACGCATCACGCCGGGCTGCCCCGGCCTATGGAACGACGCGCAACGCGATGCGTGGAAGCGCATCGTGGACTTCGTGCACGCCAACTCGCCGGCGAAGATCGCCCTCCAGTTGGGACACGCTGGGGCCAAGGGCTCCACGCGGGTGGCCTGGGAGGGCATCGACCAGCCGCTTGCCACCGGCAACTGGGCGCTCGTGTCGGCGTCGCCGCAGCAATACCTGGACGGCACCAGCGCGTGGTCGCGCGCGCTGACGCGCGCCGACATGGAGCGCGTCCGCGACGAGTTCGCAAGCGCGGCGCGACGGGCCGCCGCGGCCGGCTTCGACTGGCTGGAGCTGCACTGCGCGCATGGCTACCTCCTCTCGAGCTTCATCTCGCCGCTCACCAACCAGCGCACCGACGAGTACGGTGGCTCGCTCGCGAACCGGATGCGCTATCCGCTGGAGGTGTTTGCCGCGGTGCGGGCGGCATGGCCGCAACCCCTGCCCATGTCCGTGCGCATCTCCGCCCACGACTGGGTCGAGGGCGGCATCACGCCCGACGACGCAGTCGAGATCGCGCGCGCCTTCAAGGCCGCCGGCGCCGACATGATCGACTGCTCCTCGGGTCAGGTGAGCAAGCGTGAGCAGCCGGTGTTCGGGCGCATGTTCCAGACGCCCTTCGCAGATCGCATCCGCAATGAGGCGGGCATTCCCACCATCGCCGTGGGCGCGATCTCCGAAGCCGATCACGTGAACAGCATCATCGCGGCCGGTCGTGCCGATCTTTGCGCCGTGGCCCGCCCGCACCTGGCCAACGCCGCGTGGACGCTGCAGGAAGCGGCTCGCATCGGCTACCGCGATGTCGCGTGGCCGAAGCAGTACCGCACCGCCAAGCTGCAGCTCGAGCGCAATATCGAGCGCGAGAAGGCGATCGCGGCCCAAACGACGGGCTTGAGCGCGCTCGAGCAGGCCCACCGCGCCCAGGGAGTGTGAGCATGAGCATGCTGCAAGACCAACATGCGGTCGTCACCGGCGGGTCGCGTGGCATCGGCGCGGCGATTGCGGCGGTGCTTGCCGGGGCGGGGGCGCGGGTGACGGTGGTCGGCCGCGACGTGGCGGCGCTCACCGAGGTCGCGGCGTCCCTCGGTGCCGCGGGCCAGGCGGAGGTCGCCGATGTCGCCGATGCCGGCGCGGTCGCCGCTGCCTTGGCACGGGCCCGCGCGCGCTTCGGCCCGGTGCGCATTCTGGTCAACAACGCGGGCCAAGTGGAGACGATGCCCGTGGCCAAGATGCCGCAGGAAACCTGGGAGCGCCTCCTCGCCGTGAACCTCACGGGCACCTTCCTGTGCAGCAAGGAGGTGCTCGCCGACATGCTCGCCGCCAAAGGCGGCCGGATCGTGAACGTGGCGAGCACCGCGGCGCTGCGGGGCTACGCCTACGTCGCGGCCTATGCCGCCGCCAAGCACGGCGTGGTGGGGTTCACGCGCTCCCTCGCGCTCGAAGTAGCCACGCAGGGCATCACGGTCAACGCGGTATGCCCCGGCTACACCGATACCGATATCGTGCGCCAGGGCATCGCCAAGGTCGTCGCGGCCACGGGCCGTCCCGAAAGGGAGGCGCGCGCGATCTTCACGGGCCACAATCCGCAGCGCCGCCTCATCGATGCGGGCGAAGTGGCGGCCGCCGTCCTGTGGCTGTGCAGCCCGGAGGCGCGCGGGGTGAACGGAGCATCCATTCCCATCAGCGGCGGCGAAGTCTGATGAAGAACGAGGCCACCCATGTGCAGCTGCTCGACGCCCAGGCGCTCGGCCACGAAGCGCGCACCCAGGCCGGCGACCACGCCGCACTCAAGCTGTGGCTGCGCCTGCTCTCCTGCACCACGCAGATCGAGGACGAGATCCGCCGCCGCCTGCGCGCAGGTTATGGCGTGTCGCTCGCCCGCTTCGACTATCTCGCCCAGCTCTACCGCCACGACGGCCTGAAGATGCGCGAGCTTTCCCGCCACCTCATGGTCACCGGCGGCAACGTCACCGGGCTCACCGACGAGCTCGAGCGCGAGGGCCTCGTGCAACGCGAGAGCAGCGCGAGCGACCGCCGCGCGTGGATCGTGCGCATGACGCCGCAGGGTCGCCGCTCGTTCGAGGCGATGGCCAAGGAGCACGAGGAGTGGATCCTCGCGCTGTTCGGCGGCGTGGATGCGTCCGCGCTCCGTCGTCTGTATGCCGACCTGGGCGAGCTGCGCGTGCGGGTGGCGGCCAACAAGTCATCCGCTGACACGGCCGCCGGCGCGGA
The DNA here is from genome assembly GCA_937958295.1 of uncultured Pseudomonadota bacterium. Taxonomy (GTDB): domain Bacteria; phylum Pseudomonadota; class Gammaproteobacteria; order Burkholderiales; family Casimicrobiaceae; genus VBCG01. Next base: position 513 of record CALFEY010000194.1, on the reverse strand, counting down.
GGCATCATGAGCGCGCAGACGCACGGGCGCTATCTGGACTGGCCGTTCTTCGAGACGCGCCACCGTCATTTCGCGGCTGCGCTGGAGGCGTGGGCCGCGGCGCACATCGTGCATCACGAAGGCGCCGACGTCGATGCCGCCTGCCGCGCGCTCGTGCGCGAGCTTGGGCAGGCGGGCTGGCTGCGCCATGCCGTGGCCGGACGCGCATTCGGTGGCGCCGAGGACGTCGTCGATACGCGCACGATCTGCCTCGCGCGCGAGACTCTCGCCCGGCACGACGGCCTCGCCGACTTCGCCTTCGCCATGCAGGGCCTGGGCTCGGGGGCTATCGGCCTTGCCGGCAGCGAGGCGCAAAAGCAACGGTACCTGCCGCCCGTGGCGGCGGGGGAGGCGATCGCCGCCTTCGCGCTGTCCGAGCCGGAAGCGGGTTCCGACGTGGCCGCGCTGCGCTGCGCGGCCCGCGCCGACGGCGATGCCTACGTGCTCGACGGCGAGAAGACGTGGATCAGCAAT
>CALFEY010000193.1 GCA_937958295.1 uncultured Pseudomonadota bacterium | reverse complement strand
GCGCGCGGCGGGCGGCAGCGTCGCCAGCAGGCGGTCGGCCGCCACCCGCATGCGCACTGCGGCATCACCGGCGGCATGCGGGCCCGGGTGCGCGAGGGCGAGCGTGGCCACGAGCCACAGCAGCGAGGCGGCGAGGGCGTGCATCGCGGCATCCTAACGCATCCCGTGCCGCGGCCCACGCAGCCGGCGGCGCCGCCAAAGGTGCGGGCGCAGGGAGGCCTTCAGGCGGCGACGAATGGAACCGGTGCGAAGCGGCCCCCGAGCGCGTCGCGCGAGTTCACGCCCCAGAAGGTGTCGAGGACGCCGGCGTACACGTTGCGGAAGTCGAGCGCGAACGCCGGGTTGCCGTCGGGGCCGAGCGCGGCGAGGTCGGGCGCCGCTCCGTAGAAGCCGCCGCGCACGCGCCCGCCGAGGGCGAAGTGCACGTTGGCCGTGCCGTGGTCCGTGCCGTTGTTCTGGTTCTCCTTCGGACGCCGGCCGAACTCGGCGTAGGTGAGCACGAGCGTGTCGTCCCACTTGCCGAGCTCCTCCAGTCCACTGCGCAGCGCGACGAGCCCACGCGCCAGCTCGCCCAGGAGGCGCGCTTGCGTCCCCGGCTGGTTCGCGTGCGTGTCGAAGCCGGACAGCGTGAGGCGCACCACGGCCACGCCGGAGGGATTGGCGAGAATCTGGCACGCGGTGCGCACGCCGTTGCCGAAGCCGCCGCCGGGAAACTCGGTGGCGAACGTGCGGCGGCCGGCGAGGTGCGCCGCTGCCTGCAGCACGTCGCCCTCCACTTTCATCATGTGCGCGAGCGCGGCGTTGCGCGGTGCGGGCGCCGGTTGCGCGAGACGCGCGCGCCGCAGGAACTGCTCGGTATCGGCGAGCGCGATGGCGCGCGTGCCGCCGCCGGACAAGGGCCCGAGGTCGGACGAGCCGATCACCACACCGTCGGCGGCGAACGTGGCAGGCACCGGGTCGTCGGCGAACGTGCGCGTGAGCCAGCCGCGCTGGAGCACGACATCGCTGCGGCTCGCCGTATCCCAGATCTCGATGGAGCGGAAGTGCGACAGGTTGGGCGACGGGTAGCCCACGCCTTGCAGCACCGCGAGACGGCCGTCGCGCCACAGGGGCAGCAGCGGCTCGAGCGCGGGATGGAGGCCCGCGCGATCGGATAGCTGCAGCACCTGGTCGCGCGCGATGCCGATCTTCGGTCGCAGCGCGTAGTACGCGGGGTCAGCGAACGGGACAAGCGTGTTGAGGCCGTCGTTGCCGCCTTTCAACTCCACGAGCACGAGCACCTTGCGATAGTCCGCATGCGCGGAGGCGGCGGCATGCACGACGGGGGAGAGGCCGCCGAGCGCGGTCGCGCCGAGGCGCAGGAGCGGCGTTGCGGCGGCGGCGCAGAGGAAGGTGCGGCGATCGATCGTCATGGTCGCGGCCTCACTTGAGCTGGTAGACAGGGTCGAGGAGCGTGGCCCGCACGAACGCCTGTGCCTCGGTGTCGGGCGCGGGCGGCTCGGCCATCGCGGGCGGAAGCGCGAGCAGCAGCGTGCGCACGGACGTCATCTTTTCGAGCGGCGTGTGGCCCGGCTGTTGCGATACCCACCGCGCGGCGTTGAAGCCGATGCCGCGCATCGCGCGATCCATGGCCTGATTGAAGCGCTGCACGCGCATGCGCTCGTCGTCGGCGGCCACGCCATCGGCGGACGTGACGGCAGTGCGCGGCGCGCGGATCTCCACGAGGGCGTCGTCCGCAGCGGCGACGCGCGCGGTACGCACGGCGGAAGCGCTCATGCCCGGACGCGCGTCGTCGTTGCGCGCGAGGCGATCGAGGAACTGCTTGCGGGCGAGCAGCGTGTTGCTGTTGATCCAGACCTCGCCTCCGGGCCAGCCCTTCACGTTGGGCGGCGCGAAGAGGTTTTGTCCCATGCCGGCCGCGGCGACGGCGAACGGCAGCGCGGCCGTGGCTTCGACCTCGAGCTGACGGAGGCTGCCCACCACGAGCTCGACGGGGCTCTTGACGAGCGTGCCGCGATGGTCGGTCGACCAGAAGGCCTCGGACAGGAACAGCGCGCGCAGGGCCGCCTTGATGTCGTAGTCGCGGCCGCGGAAGATCTGCGCGATGCGCTCCACTTCGCGCGCGTCGGGCTCGGGCGAGACGAACTCGCGCCACAGCTTGGCGGTGACGAAGCGCGCGGTCTGCGGACGGGCGAGCAGGATGTCCAGCACGTCGTCGCCGTGGAACGCGCCGGTGCGGCCCAGCACCGTCTTCACGCCGTCGTCGTGCTGGGCCGGCCGGTACACGTAGCTGCCGGTGCTGCGGTCGATGCCGAGGCCCGTGAACGCGCGGGCCGCTTCCTGCACGTCCTGCTCGCCGTAGTGGCCCTCGCCCAGCGTGAAGAGCTCCATCACCTCGCGCGCGAAATTCTCGTTGGGCTGCGCCTTGCGGCTCTGCGCGCCATCGAGGTAGATGAGCATCGCCGGCTCCTTCGCCGCCGCGTGGAGGAGCGTGGCGAAGCTGCCGAGGGCGTGGGCGCGGAACGTGGCGTTCTGCGCGTACATGAGCCGCGCGAAGCGCACCTTCTGCTGGCTCGACACGAAGTGGTTGTGCCAGAAGAGCGTCATGCGCTCGGTGAGCGGCGACGGCGTGACGAGCATCTCCTGCACCCACCAGGCGCGCAGCTCGAGGCCTTGCCGCGTCTGCGCCTGCTGGAAGGCGCGGCGCTCCTCGATCGTGGCGTTGTCCGGCCGCGGATAGCGCAGGGGCGTGGCCTCGAGCGCAAAGGCGGGGGCGGCGGTCACCGCGTCGCTGCGGGCCTCGCGCAGGAGACGATCGACGCCCGCCGCGCGGTCGAGCCCGGCGTACTCGCGCACCTGCGCATCGGTGGGGGCGAACCCGGTGCGCAGCAACAGGTGGCGGGCGTCGTCGTAGCCCATGGGGCCGGCAGCGGTGGCGGCGTGCGTGGTGCAGGCCATCGCGAGCAGGAGGAAGGCGGCAAGGCGAGGGAGCATGGCGGGACCTCCGCGGCAGTTTCGCGATCAACGCGGAAGTGTGCGCCGCTGTTGACCGCCGCGCCCGACGCGGGTGTAACCGGTTGTTACGGCGGTGCCGCCACGGGCGGCCTACAGCGTGATCGTGCCGCGACCGATCTCCACCACGCGTCCGGATACGCGGATTTCCCCTCCGGCGGTGACCTCGAGGCCCAGCCGGCACGGCCGGCCCACGGCCTCCCCCTGGTCGAGCGCCAGGCGTTGCGGCAGCGGCGCGCCCGTGGCAAGGAGCCAGCCGCCCAGGTTGGCGCAGGCGGAGCCGGTGCCGGGGTCCTCGATCACGGCGCCGTGCTTGGGAAAGAAGAACCGGCACA
>CALFEY010000192.1 GCA_937958295.1 uncultured Pseudomonadota bacterium | reverse complement strand
AGCTGTCGTTGGTAGAGGTGTCGCCGTCGACCGTCGGGCCGTTGAAGTAGACGTCAGCGACCTCGCGCGCGATCTGGGCGAGCAGCGGCGCCGCGATCGGCGCATCGGTGGCCATGAAGGCGAGCATCGTGGCCATGTCGGGATGGATCATGCCCGCCCCCTTGGCGATGCCGGTTACGGTGACGGTGGCGCCGGCCACCTCGACGCGGCGTGACGCCCCCTTGGGCACGGTATCCGTGGTCATGATCGCCTTGGCGGCCTCGAACCAGCCGTCGGCCCGCGCCGCGGCCTTGGCCGCCGGCAGCGCATCGACGATACGATCGACGGGCAACGGCTCCATGATCACGCCGGTCGAATACGGCAGCACTTCCTCCGGCGCGCAATCGAGGAGCCGCGCGACGGCGACGCACTCCGCGTGCGCGTCGGCGAGGCCGGCCTCGCCGGTGCCGGCATTGGCATTGCCCGCATTGACGACGAGCGCACGCAGTCCGGACTTAGCCGCGCGCTGCCTCGCCAGATGGTCGCGGCACACGAGCACCGGCGCCGCAGCGAAGCGATTGCGGGTGAAGACACCGGCCGCCACAGTGCCGGGCTCGCAGAGCACGAGCAGCACGTCGTTGCGGTCCCACTTCTTGATCTTCGCCGCGGTGGCGCCGAGCGCGATCCCGGCGATCGGAAGCAGGAACTCCTGCGTGGGGGGCGTGTAGCGGACGGGCACGGGGGACGTCTCCTTGGGCGTTGTCTTGGCAGGCAGCGATGGTCGCAGCTTAGGCGCTATTGTGCCTTCGATCGAGCCATGCCCCGCGCGGACCGATGACTGCGCCTTCGACGGACTACCGCGCCCCGGCCCGGTGACCGCGCCTTCGGTAGGGCAACGCGACGCGCGGCCCAGACAGCCGCACGACACTCGTTCTCGCGTAGCCGTTTCCGGCGGCCGCCGGGCCGCCCCAAGGCGACCGCCTGACTTGCCGTTAGACCCGACGCAAATGGCGCAACGCCGGCGCCGCGTCATTCGCCGCTAGCAAGGACACCATTTGCGTCGGCTCACAACTTTCCGTGGCAGTGCTTGTACTTTTTGCCAGAGCCGCACGGGCAGGCGTCGTTGCGCCCCACCTTCTCGCCGGCGCGCGTGAAGGGCGGCGGCGGGGCCACCGCGACATCGCCGTCGTCGGCGGGTCCGGCCAGGGCCTCGTCGTAACCCGTGTGCTGGTAGCGCACGTTGACCACGGCTTCCTTCTCCTGCTCCTCCACCGCCTGCACTTCTTCCTCGCTGCGCACCTGGACCGTGAGCATGAGCTTCACGAAGTCCTGCTTGATGCGGTCGAGCATGTCGGAGAAGAGCTCGAAGGCCTCGCGCTTGTACTCCTGCTTGGGGTTCTTCTGCGCGTAGCCACGCAGGTGGATGCCCTGGCGCAGGTGATCGAGCTGCGAGAGGTGGTCGCGCCAGTGATGGTCGACGAACTGGAGCATGAAGGTACGCTCGAGCTGGCGCACCATCTCCGGCCCGTACTGCTGCTCACGGCCCTTCCATACGCCCAACGCCAGCGCGACGGAGCGCTCGCGGATCATCTCTTCCGTGAGGTCCGAGTCGTTCTTCATCCAGTCGGCGAGCGGCGCATCGATGTGGTAGTCGCTCGCGAGCGTGGCGGTGAGCCCCGGCGCGTCCCACTGCTCCTCCACCGATTCGGGCGGGACGTGCACCTTCACCACGTCCTCGATCTGGCCGCGGATCATGTTCTCGACGGTTTCCGAGACGTCGCTGCTCTCGAGGAGCTCGTTGCGCTGCTGGTAGATCACGCGACGCTGGTCGTTGGCCACGTCGTCGTACTCCAGAAGCTGCTTTCTGATGTCGAAGTTGCGCTGCTCCACCCGGTTCTGCGCCTTGGCAATGGAGCGGTTCACGATCGGATGCTCGATGGGCTCGCCGTCGGGCATCTTGAGCTTCTGCATGATCACGCCCAGCCGCTCGCCGCCGAAGATGCGCAGCAGCGGATCCTCCAGCGAGAGGTAGAAGCGCGAAGATCCTGGATCGCCCTGACGGCCGGCGCGACCGCGGAGCTGGTTGTCGATGCGCCGCGATTCGTGGCGCTCGGTGCCGATGATATGCAGCCCCCCCGACTTCAGCACCTCGTCGTGTCGCACCTTCCATTCGGCGCGCAGCTTCTCAATCTCGCGCTCCTTTTCCGACGGGAGCAGCGATTCGTTGTCGCGGATGCGCAGGATGAGCGGCTCGAGCGTGCCGCCCAGCACGATGTCGGTGCCCCGGCCCGCCATGTTGGTGGCGATGGTGATCGACTTCGCCTTGCCAGCCTGCGCGACGATCTCCGCCTCGCGTGCGTGCTGCTTGGCGTTCAGCACCTCATGCGGGAGCTTTTCCTTGGCGAGGTACTGCGCAAGGAGCTCGGAGTTCTCGATCGAGGTGGTGCCCACGAGCACCGGCTGCCCGCGCTCGTAGCAATCCTTGATGTCGGCGATGATCGCGTCGACCTTCTCCTGGAAGGTGCGGAAGACGAGGTCGTTCTCGTCCTTGCGGATCATGGGCTGGTGGGTGGGAATGACCACCGTCTCGAGGCTGTAGATCTGCTGGAACTCGAAGGCCTCGGTATCCGCGGTGCCCGTCATGCCGGAGAGCTTGCCGTACATGCGAAAGTAGTTCTGGAAGGTGATCGACGCGAGCGTCTGGTTCTCCTTCTGGATCGGCACGCCTTCCTTCGCTTCCACCGCCTGGTGCAGGCCGTCGGACCAGCGGCGCCCGGCCATCAGGCGGCCGGTGAACTCGTCGACGATCACCACTTCGCCGTTCTGCACGACGTAGTGCTGATCGCGGTGGTAGAGCGCGTGGGCACGCAAGGCGGCCATGAGGTGATGCATGAGCGAGATGTTCTGCGTGTCGTACAGGCCCGAGCCCACCGGGATGAGCCCAGACTGGCCGAGGATGGCCTCCGCGTGCTCGTGCCCCTCTTCCGACAACAGCACTTGGTGCGCCTTTTCATCGACCCAGTAGTCGCCGGCACCCTTCTCGTCCTGCTGCCGCACGAGCTTGGGCGCGAGCTCGTTCAGCCGGTAGTAGAGCTCGACGTTGTCGTCCGCCTGGCCCGAAATGATGAGGGGCGTGCGCGCCTCGTCGATGAGGATGGAGTCCACTTCGTCGACGATGGCGTAGTTCAAGCCGCGCTGCACGCGCTCCGACGGCGCGAAGACCATGTTGTCGCGCAGGTAGTCAAAGCCGTATTCGTTGTTGGTGCCGTAGGTGATGTCGGCGGCATAGGCGAGCTGCTTGTCCGGGTGGCTCATCTGCGACAGGTTCACGCCCACCGACAGGCCGAGGAAGCGGTAGATGCGCCCCATCCAGTCGGCGTCGCGCTGGGCGAGGTAGTCGTTGACCGTGACGACGTGCACCCCCTTGCCGGACAGCGCGTTGAGGTACGCCGGCAGCGTGGCCATGAGCGTCTTGCCTTCGCCGGTGCGCATCTCGGCGATCTTGCCGTGATGCAGCGCCATGCCGCCGATAAGCTGCACGTCGAAGTGGCGCATCGCCAGCACGCGCTTGCCCGCTTCGCGCACGACCGCGAATGCCTCCGGCAGCACGTCGTCCAGGGACTCGCCGTTGACCACGCGGCCCTTGAGCTCCTCGGTCTTGCTGCGCAGCGCCTCGTCGTCGAGGGCGGCCATCGCAGGCTCGAGGGCGTTGATCTGGCGCACCGCCTGGGCGTACTGCTTGAGCAGGCGCTCGTTACGGGAGCCGAAGATGCGCGTAAGGATATTGGAGATCATGGGGTTGCAACCGGAAAGGGCGCAGGGCGCGCCACGACAGAGTTACGTTCGGCCGCGAGGCAGCGAAAACAAGGCCTGCCACGCAAAAAGGGCACGACCGTCATGGCGTGCCCTTCTTTCTCGATCGGCTGCCCCGCGATACCGGGGGCTTCACTGGGTGGCCGTGGCCTGCAGGAAGCGCGCGGGATTCTGGGGGACGCCATTGAGCCTAACTTCGAAGTGCAGGTGCGGCCCGGTCGAGCGGCCGGTGGATCCGACCGCCGCGATCTTCTGCCCGCGCACCACGAAATCGCCCTCCTTCACGTGCATCGCCGACGTGTGCGCATAGCGCGAAACGAGGCCGTTGCCGTGGTCGATCTCAATCATTTTACCATAGGCGGGGTGCCAGTCCGCGAAGATGACCTTGCCGCTTGCAGTGGCCACGATCGGAGTGCCCGTCTCGGCCGGGAAGTCGATTCCTTCGTGCATCGACTGCTGCCCTGTGAAGGGATCGATGCGATAGCCGAAGTTCGACGAGAACCAGCCATCGAGCACCGGCGAGAGCGTGGGCATGAATTTGCGGTTGGCCGAGTCGTGCACGAGGAGCGCCTCCAGCACGGAGTACTGATCCTGGCGCAGGCTCATCTGACGCGAGAGGGTGTCGACCAGGCCACCGAACTCGGCCATCGACAGGTTGCGCGAAGGCAGGGAGGAGATCGCCCCGCCGCGCCCCGGGACCGGGCTGTCCATGCTCGGCAATTCGGTGGGCTTAAGGCCCGCGGTACGGGCGAGTCGCTCGCCGACGTTCTCGAGCCGCAGCATCTGCGCCTGGAGCTCGCCGAGCCGCACTGCCATCGCATTGAGGTGGCCATGAACGCGCTCCTGCACGCGCGCCGCCTCTTCCCGCTGGTCGGCCAGCACGATCGCGGCGAGCCAGGGATGCTGGGTGGCCGCCGCCCACTTGAGCGTGATGAAGTTGAAGGCAAGGGTGAACGCGAGGAACACCACGAGGAGCAGCGCGCTGCCGACCGCCCAGTGGCGCCAATCGAGCGTGATGGTGCGGGCCTTGGCATGACCGTCCGCGACCAGAATGATGTTCATTCGTGCTCCCTCCCCTTCGCCCCGTGCGAGACTTCCGGACGCTGCCGCGACGAGACCTCCGTCCGGCTGATCACTTTCCGGAACCGCGCAGGTGCGTAAAGGCTTGCTCCCGATGAAACCGACACCGGCCCGCCCCTTGCACCGCATCCTCGCGGACGATGCTCATCTCGCTGGATGGAGCGAGCGGATGCAATGGGAAAACCGGCTGACAACCGCCGTGCGGCGCATGCTGCCACGCGCGCTGGCCGAACGAGTGCGGGTGACGGAGGCCGTGCCGCCCGTGCTGCTGGTGGCGGTTCCGGCCGGCGCGGTCGCTGCAGCGGTCCGCCAGCGCTCACCCGACATCCTCGCCGGCCTTCGGCGGGAAGGGTTGCACTTTACGCAAATGGAAGTACGTGTGCAAGTGCGGGCAGAGGCATTGCCTCCGCATAAAATCATTAATAATCAATATCCTGCGATCAATTCTCGACCTCTGCGGGAACTTGCCCTGACGCTGCCGCCGGGGCCGCTGCGCGATTCCGTGGCCCGGCTCGCCCGCCGCGGGCGATGAGCGTGGGCCTTTCCACGCCCCCCTTAAGCCATCAGCACGAGGCGCTCGAAGGCATAGAAGAGCAGCGTGCCGACCAGCAGGGCCACGGTGAACTTGGCCACCTGGACGATGAAGCGCAGGTAACGGCGGTCGCGCTTGAAGAAATAGAAGACCGCCGCCACGAGAATCGTGCCGAGGGCGAGGAAGAGGAGGAGCCTGACGAGCAGCATGCGGGGGACGGTCCAACGGCCTGCGACAACGGCAGCCGGCGGGGGCGACCGCGCGGCGCGGGGAACTGCGCTGGGGCGGGCCGGATCAGCCCGGCGCAGGCACCCAGTCGAGGAAGGCGCCGGGGGCCGCCGCCGCGTCACTGAACGTGGCGACCTGCCACGCGTCGGCGCGCACGAGGAGTTCCCGGCACAGCATGTTGTTGAGGGCATGGCCCGACTTGTAGGCCGTGTACTGCCCGATCAGCGGATGGCCCAGCAGATAGAGGTCGCCGACGGCATCGAGCACCTTGTGCCGCACGAACTCGTTGTCGTAGCGCAGGCCTTCCGCGTTGAGTACCTTGAATTCGTCGAGGACGATCGCGTTCTGAAGGCTGCCGCCCAGGCCCAGGCCGGCGGCGCGCATCGCATCGACGTCCTGCATGAAGGCGAACGTGCGGGCCCGCGCGACTTCCTTCGCGTAGGAATCGCTTGCGAAATCCACCACCACGTTGCGGTTCTCCGATCCGAACACCGGGTGCGGGAAGTCGATCGTGAAATCGAGGCGATATCCGTCGAAGGGCGTGAAGCGGGCCCACTTGTCGCCGTCGCGGACCTCGACCGGGGCGGTCACGCGCAGGTAGCGCTTGGGCGCCTTCTGCTCGACGAGCCCCGCCGACTGGAGGAGGAATACGAACGGACCGGCGCTGCCGTCCATGATGGGCAGCTCGGGGCCGGCGACGTCGACGTGAAGGTTGTCGATGCCAAGACCCGCGAGGGCGGACATGAGGTGCTCCACCGTGGCCACGCTCGCCGTTCCAACGCGCAGGGTGGACGCGAGGCGCGTATCGCCGACGTTGGAGGCGAGCGCCGGGAGCGCGGGGCCGCCGGCGAGATCGGTGCGATGGAAGACGATGCCGGTGTCCTCCGGCGCGGGACGCAGCGTGAGCTCGACGCGGGCCCCGGTGTGGAGCCCCACACCGGTGGTGCGAGTGGACTTCTTCAGGGTGCGTTGCTTGAGCATCGGTTATTCTCCCGCCGCGTCAACGGGTTAGCTTTCGAGTTTAGCATGGGCTCCAGGCCGGACGATATACTCGCGCGCGCAGTACGGGTTCCCGGAGGCAGTGCATGGACCGTCGTCGATTCATCGGAGGGATCGCAAGCTCCCTCGCCCTTGCCGGCTGTGGCGGCGGCTCCGATTCCGAGCCGAGCCCCGGGAACGCGTCCCCGCCCGGCGGGCTCGTGTCGCGCATGGCGGTCGGCGATCTCGTGTGCCTGCCCCTCGATTTCGTGCCCGCAGACGCCTTCATGTGCAATGGCCAGTCGATCCTGCGCGGCCAGTACTTCAAGCTTTTCGAGCGCATCGGCACGGCTTTCGGCAGCGAGGACGCGGGATCCTTCAACGTACCCAATCTCGCGCCCCTGCGCCCCACCGCAGGGCCCCCGGCCGCCTGGTGCATCCTCGGCGACACGCCGGGACTGGCCGACGCGCCGGACGGGCTCGTGGGCGAGGTGCGCCTGTTCGCCTACGAGCCGAAGGAGGCGGTGGCGCAAACCTGGCTGCCCTGCGACGGTCGCGCCCTGAGCATCCGCGGCAACGAGGAGCTTTTCGCCCTCATCGGCAACAGCTTCGGCGGCGACGGCGTCAGCACCTTCGGGCTGCCCAAGGTCGCCCCCGTCGCCGGCGGCGGCGCCCCCCTGCAGCACCGCATCGCTACCGCGGGCACCTACCCGTTCTTCTCCGGTGACGCCCTCACGCCCCGTTACAGTGACGAGGTCGAGTACGGCACCTATATTCCCGCGATCACCCGGGTAGCCTACGGCAGCCGTGCCAACGACCTGACCGGCTACGCGCTGTGCGCGGGGCAAACGATCGACCTCGCGAGCGATTGGTACGCGCTCTTCTCGCTGCTCGGCATCCGGTACGGCGGCGATGGCACCCGCACGTTCCAGTTGCCGAACCTGCCGCCGTCCGCCGGACTGTCCCATATGCTGCTCTACGGCGGGTTCTACCCGCCGCGCGAGTAGCCCGTCTTCAGTCCGCCTGCTTGCGCAGGAACGCCGGGATTTCCGAGGCATCGAACGACGGCGCCACGGACGGCGCCACCGACGCCCGGCCCTTGCGCATCACGGCCGGTTGGTCGAGGCGGTCGTAGTCGATCGTTTCCACCTGCATGCCCATGCCGTCGGTGCCGGTCCGCTCGATCACGGCCGTCTCGAACACCTCGAGCTTCGGCCGCGGCTTGGCTTGCGCGGCCACCGCGCCGCCGAGACCGGTCGCGATCATCGTCACGCGCAGGTCATCGCCCATGCTGTCGTCGATCACCGTGCCCACGATCACCATCGCATCCTCGGCGGTGAACTCCTTGATGGTGTTCATCACCTCGTAGTACTCCTTCATCTTGAGGCCCATCGAGGCGGTCACGTTCACCAGCACGCCGCGCGCGCCGGCGAGGTTAACGTCCTCCAGGAGCGGGCTGCGCACCGCCTGCTCCGCCGCGAGCTTGCCGCGCTCGGCACCGTTGGCCGTGGCCGAGCCCATCATGGCCATGCCGACCTCGCCCATCACGGTACGCACGTCGGCAAAGTCGACGTTCACGAGGCCCGGGTTGTTGATGACCTCCGCGATGCCCGATACCGCGCCGTGCAGCACGTCGTTGGCGGCGGCGTAGGCGTCGAGCAGCGGGATGTCGTCGCCCAGCACCTGCATGAGCTTGTCGTTGGGGATGATGATGAGCGAATCGACCTTTTTCGATAGCTCCTCCACCCCGGCCTGCGCCACGCGCTGACGCTTGCCCTCGAACGCGAACGGCCGCGTGACCACCGCCACGGTGAGGATGCCCAGGCTCTTGGCGATGTCGGCGATCACCGGCGCCGCGCCCGTGCCCGTGCCGCCGCCCATGCCGGCCGTGATGAAGAGCATGTCGGCGCCGCCGATCATCTCGGCGATACGGTCGCGGTCTTCCATCGCGGCGTCGCGGCCGATCTCGGGCTTGGCGCCCGCGCCCAGGCCGCGCGTGAGCGTGGAGCCGAGTTGCAGCTGCGTGGGCGCCGTCGAGCGCTTCAAGGCCTGCGCATCGGTGTTGGCGCAGATGAAGTCCACGCCCGCAAGGCCGCGCATGATCATGTGCTCGACCGCATTGCCGCCGCAGCCCCCCACCCCGATGACCTTGATGACCGCGCCGTCGTCCTGGGTCGGGTCGATGATTTCAAACATGATGTGCTCCTTCTCCTGTCGATGTAAGCCGATGAACCGATGAACCGATAACCGCGATGCCCCGAGACACTCTCGTTTTTATGTTTTGCGTTCGATCTTTCCGCGAAGAATCGTCCGGCTCCGCCGGCGACTTTTCGGTAGCCCGAGACCGAAGAAAGTAGGGTTTCACTTTCTTCGGCCTCCTAAAAATTTGCCTTGAACCACTGCCGCATCCGCTCCGCGGCCCCCCCGATGCCCGTCGTCTGCGCGCGCGCAGCCTGCCCGCGCAAGTACTGGTCCCGGCCCTCGAGCAAGAGCCCCATGCTCGTCGCGTAGCGGGGATTGCGCACGACGTCCGCCAAGTGGCCGCTGTAGGTGGGCACTCCTACGCGCACCGGCATGTGGAACACTTCTTCGCCCAGCTCCGTCATCCCCTGCAGCAGCGCCGAGCCCCCGGTGATCACATACCCCGACGAGATCATCTCCTCGAAGCCGCTGCGGCGAACCTCCGACTGTACGAACTGGAAGAGCTCCTCGATGCGCGGCTCGATTACCTCCGCGAGCATCGGCCGCGAGAGCTTGCGCGGCGCCCGCTCGCCCACGCCCGGCACCTCGATCACGTCGTTGGGGTCGGCGAGCTGGCGCAACGCGCAGCCATAGCGCACCTTGAGCTCCTCGGCTTCCTTGGTGGGCGTGCGCAAGGTCATGGCGATGTCGTTGGTGACCTGGTCTCCGGCGATGGGGATCACGGCCGTGTGGCGGATGGCGCCGTTGGCATAGACCGCAATGTCCGACGTGCCGCCGCCGATGTCGATGAGGCACACGCCGAGGTCCTTCTCGTCCTCCGACAGCACGGCAGTGGACGAGGCGAGCGGCTGCAGGATCACGTCGCGCACCTCGAGGCCGCAACGGCGAATGCACTTGGTGATGTTCTCCACCGCGGACACGGCCCCGGTGACGATATGCACGTCCACTTCCAGGCGCACGCCGCTCATACCGAGCGGCTCGCGCACGTCCTCCTGCCCGTCGATGGTGAAAGCCTGCGGCACGATGTGCAGGATCTGCTGGTCGTTGGGGATGGGGATCGCCTTGGCGGTGTCCACCACGCGATCGATGTCCGCCTGCGTGACCTCCTTCTCCTTGATCGCTACCATCCCGTGCGACGTGTAGCAGCGGATGTGGCTGCCCGCGATCCCGGTGAAGACCTCCTTGATCTGGCAGTCGGCCATGAGCTCGGCCTCCTCCAGCACGCGCTGGATGGAAGCCATCGTGGCCTCGATGTTCACGACCACGCCCTTCTTCAGGCCGCGCGACGGCTGGTGGCCGAGCCCGATGATCTCGAGCTCCCCGGCCGCCGTAACCTCCGCGACGATCGCAACGATCTTCGACGTCCCGATGTCGAGTCCCACGATCACGTTCTTGCTGTCCTTCATGTACGTTCCAGCTCCTCGTGCATTGCCTTTTGACCTCACGCCGCTCGTCACGCCGCAGGCTTGGTGCCCTTCTCCCGGAACGACGGCACGCGTGCCGCAAAGCCGTTCCGATACCGCAGGTCCACCGCTTCCACTTTCGTGCCCGCCTTCGCCAGTGCACCCAGCGTGCGGCCGTGCGCGCTCACGAACCGGGCGAGGCGGCCGTCGGGATCGTCCCGACCCAGCTCGAGCACGAGCTCGGCGTCGTTGCCGCGTGCCCGCAACCGCCACCCGCCACGCGGCGACAGCCGCACTTCGGCCAGGCGTAGGCCGAGCGGCCCGAGCGTGTCGTTCCAGGCGCGATAGCGCTCCGCCATCTCGGCCGCGCGGGCCTCGGGGCCATCGAAACGCGGCAGCGCATCGCGCGACTCGGCGGCAAAGACCTCGCCGCGGGCGCTCACGAAAAGGCCGTCGTTCAGACGCGCCAACGGATCGTGCTCGGCCACCGTGATCTCGAGGCGGTCGGGCCACTGCCGGCGCAGCGCGACCTCGCGCACCCAGGGCACCTGCGCGAGCGTGGCGCGAGCGCGCGCCAGGTCCATCGTGAAGAAGGTGCCGCCGAGGTCGTCGCGGATCACGGCTTCGAGCTGCGCCGCGCTCGCCCGCTGCAGGGGAGCGGTGATCACCACCTCGCCGAAGGCGAAGGTCGGCAGGCGCACGACGAACGCGATGGTGCCGGCGATGAGGCCGGCAATCGAGAGCACCACGAGCGTGAGGGCAAGCGCATTCATCTGCCGCGCGTCATCCCACATGAGCGCCTCGCAGGATCTCCACGCACAGGTCCGCATAGGACATGCCGGCGGCGCGGGCGGCCATGGGCACGAGGCTGTGCCCGGTCATGCCCGGCGACGTGTTCACTTCGAGCAGGGAGAACGAGCCGTCGGGACGCAGGATGAGGTCGACGCGGCCCCAGCCGCTGCATCCCACCACGTCGAAGGCGCGCAGCGACATCGCGCGGATTTCCATCTCCTTGGCCTCGGGCAGGCCCGCCGGGCAGAAGTACTTCGTCTCGTCGGAGAAGTACTTGCTGTGATAGTCGTAGTTGCCTTGCGGCGCCTCGATGCGAATGAGGGGCAGCGCCCGGCCGTTCACGATGGAGGCCGTGAGCTCCTGCCCCGCCACGAACTCCTCCACCAGCACGAGCGGGTCGTGCCGCGCCGCTGCCTCGCAGGCCACGGCGAGCTCGTCATGATCGGCGGTGGTGACCTTGGTGATGCCGATCGTGGAGCCCTCGCGCGCCGGCTTCACTACGAGCGGCAGCCCAAGCTCCGCGATCACGCGCATCCAGTCGGTGGAGGCATCGACCGTGCGGTAACCGGGCGTGGGAACGCCGCTGGCAAGCCACACGAGCTTCGTTCGCCATTTGTCCATCGCGAGCGCGGAGGCCATCACGCCGCTGCCGGTATAGGGAATCCGCAGCGTCTCGAGCGCTCCCTGCACCGTGCCGTCCTCGCCGAAGCGACCGTGCAGCGCGATGAAGACCCGATCGAAGCCTTCGCGCTTGAGGTCCCACAAGTCGCGTTCCGCGGGGTCGAAGGGATGCGCGTCGACGCCCTTGTCGCGCAGGGCCGTGAGCACCCCGTTGCCGGACATGAGCGAGACCTCGCGCTCCGCGGACGGGCCGCCCAGCAGCACCGCGACCTTCCCGAACCCGCCGCTCATCGTGCCACCTCGCCCACGATGCGCACTTCCGCCTCGAGCTCGACCCCGGTCTTGATGCGCACCGCCGCGCGCACCACGTCGATGAGCGCCTCGATGTCCGCGGCCTTCGCGGCCCCTTCGGGATTGACGATGAAGTTCGCGTGCTTCTCCGACACGCGCGCGCCGCCGACCGCGGTGCCCTTGAGCCCGCAGCTATCGATGAGGCGCGCGGCATGGTCGCCCGGGGGATTGCGGAAGACGCTGCCCGCGTTGGGCAGCGACAGCGGCTGGGTGGCGATGCGCTTGCCCAGCAACTCCTTGATGCGCGCCCGCGCGGCCGTGGCATCGCCTTGGGGAAAACGGAACCAGCCCGCGGTGAAGATCTCCACCGGCGATACCGGCGCGAGGGCGCGCACCGACCGATAGGCGATCGTATAGTCGGAGGGAGTGCGTACCACGAACGTGCCATCGCGCAACAGGACCTCCACCCGCGCGACGTAGCGCCAGGTCTCGCCGCCGTAGCAGCCGGCGTTCATTGCGAGCGCGCCGCCCACCGTGCCGGGGATGCCGGCGAGAAACTCGGCCTCGGCGCAGCCGTGCGTGGCCGCGAAGCGGGCGAGCTTGGGGCTCGCCGCGCCGGCGTCGGCATAGACGAGACTGTCGGCCACCGCGAGCGCCGCACCGGCGTCGTGCATCACGACCACCGCGCCGCGCAGGCCGCCATCGCGCACGAGCGTGTTGCTGCCAAGGCCGAGCACCGTCACCGGAACCGCGGCCGGCAACGTGCGCAGGAAGGCCGCGAGGTCGTCGCGATCAGCGGGAAGATAGAGCAGGTCGGCGCGGCCGCCGGCGCGCCAGCTCGTGTACTTGGCGAGGGGCGCGTCGTGCGCGAGCTTGCCGCGCAGTCCCACGAAGCGGTCGGGCTCGTACAGCATCATCGCGTCCCCGCTCCCGCGGCGAGCTGCGCGGCCACGCCGCCGATCGAGCCCGCCCCCATCGTCACCACCACGTCGCCGGCGCGCAGCACCGCGCGTAGCGCGCCGGGAAGCGCTGTCACGTCCTCGACGAACACGGGCTCGACCTTGCCCGCCACGCGCACGGCGCGCGACAGGGCGCGGCCATCGGCCGCCACGATGGGCGCCTCGCCGGCCGGGTACACGTCGGCGAGGACGAGCGCATCGACTGTGGAGAGCACCCGCACGAAATCCTCGAAGAGGTCGCGCGTGCGCGTGTAGCGGTGCGGCTGGAAGGCGAGCACCAGGCGACGGCCCGGGAAGCTCGCGCGCGCGGCCTCGAGCGTCGCGGACATCTCGACCGGATGATGGCCGTAGTCGTCGATCAGCGTGAACGCCCCGCCCTTCTCGAGGGCGACGTCGCCGTGCCGCTGGAAGCGCCGGCCCACGCCGCGAAAATCGGCGAGCGCCTTGGCGATGGCCGCATCCTGGACGCCCGCCTCGCGGCCCACCGCGATGGCCGCGAGTGCGTTGCGCACGTTGTGCACGCCCGGAAGGGCGAGCTCCACGACGAGGTCAGGCGCGCTCTTCGCGCGCGCGACGAAGCGCATGCGCCCGCCCACGTTGACCACGTCCACCGCGCGCAGGTCGGCGTCCTCGGCAAGACCATAGGTGAGGAGCGGCTTGGCAACGTCGGGAAGGATGGCGCGCAGGTTCGCGTCGTCCACGCAGACCACCGCCACGCCGTAGAAGGGCAGCCGCTGCAGGAAATCCACGAACGCGCGGGTGAGGCGGCCGAAATCGTGGCCGTAGGTCTCCATGTGGTCGGCATCAATGTTCGTGACCACGGCCACCACGGGCGACAGGTACAGGAAGGAAGCGTCGGACTCGTCGGCTTCCGCCACAAGGAACTCGCCGGTGCCTAGGCGCGCGTTCGCGTCGGCGGACAACAGGCGCCCGCCGATGACGAACGTGGGATCGAGTCCGCCTTCGGCGAGCACGGACGCGACGAGGCTCGTGGTGGTGGTCTTGCCGTGGGTGCCGGCCACCGCAATGCCCTGTTTCAACCGCATGAGCTCGGCGAGCATCAGGGCGCGCGGCACCACGGGAATGCCGCGCTCGCGCGCCGCCGTCACTTCGGGATTGTCCGCAGCCACGGCGGTGGACACGACGACGGCATCGGCGTCGGCGATGTTCTGCGCCGCATGCCCGATCGAAACGCGCGCACCCGCCGTTTCCAGGCGCCGGGTGGCGGCGCTCGCCGCGAGGTCGGAGCCCGATACCGCGTAGCCCTGTGTGACGAGCACCTCCGCGATGCCGCTCATGCCGGCCCCGCCGATGCCCACGAAGTGCACGCGCTTGACCTTGTGCTTCATGCGCGCGCTCCAAAGGCCATGCACACGTCCGCCACGCGCGCGGTGGCATCGCGCTTGCCGTGCGCATGGGCGGCCAGCGCCATCGCGAGGCAGCGCGCGCGGTCGAGCGAGCGCAGGCGCGCCAGCAGGCGCTCGGCGGTGAGGCCGTCCTGCGGCTCCTTCCACGCGGCCCCCGCGTCAACCAGGAACTGCGCGTTGGCGGATTGCTCGTCGGCGATCGCGCCAGGCAGCGGCACTACGAGGGCGCCCAGCCCCACCGCCGCGAGCTCCGACACGGTGAGCGCGCCGCCGCGGCAGATCACGAAATCGGCCCATGCGTAGCGGGCCGCCATGTCGTCGATGAAGGGCAGGCACTCGGCGACGACGCCGGCTTGCGCGTAGGCGGCGCGCAACGCCTCGATGTGCCGCTCGCCGGCCTGGTGCACGACTTGCGGACGCTGCGCCGGCGGCACCGTCGCGAGCGCCGCGGGAACGAGCGCATTGAGCGCCTGCGCGCCGAGACTGCCGCCCACCACGAGCAGACGCAGGGGTCCCGCACGCCCGGCGAAACGGTCGGCAGGCGGCGGCAGCGAACACACCGCGTCGCGCAGCGGATTGCCCACCCACTCCACGATCTTCGCGTGCTTGCCGCGCAGCGCCTGCGGAAAGCCGAGGAGGATGCGGTCCGCGCCGTAGGCCAGCACACGCGTGGCGAGTCCGGCGACGGCATTGGAATCATGCAGCACGACCTTGCGACCCGTGGCGGTCCCCAATAGCGCGCCCGGGAACGACGCGAAGCCGCCGAAGCCCAGCACCACGTCGGGCATGCGGCGCCGGATGATCGCCCGCGCGGCGAGGCAGGCCCCGAGCAAGGCATACGGCCCGAGCAGCAGCGTACGCAAGCCCTTGCCGCGCACGCCGCGGAAGGAGATGCCCTCGAACTCCACGCCGTGTTGCGGCACGAGCTTCGCCTCGATGCCTTCGCGCGTGCCGAGCCAGAACACGCCCGCCCCGCGGGCGGCGAGCGTGGCCGCGACCGCGAGGCCCGGGAAGACGTGCCCGCCCGTGCCGCCGGTGGTGATCATGACGTTCACCGCTTCGCCCTCGACCCGCTCATACCGTAAACCCCCGCAGCAGCCGCCGGTTCTCGTAGTCGATGCGCAGGAGGATCGCCAGGGCGATGCAGTTGGCGACGATGCCGCTGCCGCCGAAGGACAGCAGCGGCAGCGTGAGCCCCTTGGTGGGCAGCACGCCCATGTTCACGCCGATGTTGATGAACGTCTGCACGCCGAGCCACACGCCGATGCCCTGCGCCACCAGCGCGGCGAACGGACGTGACAGCCGGGCCGCCTGCCGGCCGATGCCGTAGGCGCGGAACAGTACCCACACGAAGAGCG
>CALFEY010000191.1 GCA_937958295.1 uncultured Pseudomonadota bacterium | reverse complement strand
TTGCACGTGCTCCCGCACGAGCGGCGAGGGGTCGTCGGCGCGCGCGGCGAGCGCCGCATCCACGGCCGGCGAGGCAGGCGCGTTGCCGAGTCCCACTGCGAGGTTGCGCAGCCAGCGCTCGTAGCCGATGCGGCGGATGGCGCTGCCCGCCAGGCGCGCTTCGAAGTCCTCGCGTGTCCAAGCGAAGAGCTCGACGAGCGACGCACGGTCAAGGCCATGGCGGATCGCGCGGAAGTCGTCCTCGGTGGCAAGCGGCGCGAAACGGTTCCAGGGGCAGGCGATCTGGCAATCGTCGCAGCCGTACACGCGATTGCCGATGAGGGGGCGTAGCGCCTCGGGAATGGCGCCGGCGAGCTCGATCGTGAGGTACGAGATGCAACGCCGGGCGTCGAGCTCGTGCGGCCCCACGATCGCGCCGGTGGGACAGGCATCGAGGCACGCTCGGCACGAGCCGCAATGCGAGCTGGTGGGCGGCGTGGTCGGCAGCGGCAGGTCGGTATAGATCTCGCCCAGGAAGAAATACGACCCCGCTTCGCGCGTGAGCAGTAGCGTGTGCTTGCCGCGCCAGCCGAGTCCTGCCTTTGCCGCCAACGCCACTTCGAGCACGGGGGCGCTGTCGGTGAACACGCGATAGCCGAAGGGCCCGATGTGGCCGGCGATGCGCTCGGCCAGCTGCGCGAGGCGCGTGCGCAGCACCTTGTGATAGTCGCGGCCGAGCGCGTAGCGCGCGACGTACGCGCGAGAGGGATCCGCAAGCACCGCGCGCGACTGGGCGAGCGATTCCGGCAGGTAATCCATGCGCGCGGTGATTACGCGCAGCGTGCCCGGGACGAGCTCGGCGGGCCGCGAGCGTGCGGTGCCGTGTCGCGCCATGTACGCCATCTCCCCGTGCCGGCCCGCCTCCAGCCAGCGTGCGAGATGCGCCTCCGCGTCGGCGAGCTCGGTGTCCGCGATGCCGATCTGCGCGAAGCCGAGCTCGCGTCCCCACTGCGCGATCGCGATCGCGACGGCGGACCAATCGTGATCGGGGTCTGCGTCGGCAGGCGTGACGGCGGCAGTCATCGCGGTTAGCCTACCCCGGATTGCTTGCGATGACCTTGCGCCGATGACAGCTCACTGGTACCTCGACGACGCCTCCTGCACCGAACGGGTCGGGGCGGCGCTCGCCCGCGCGCTCGGGGGCGGCATGGTGATCACGCTCGAAGGCGACCTCGGCGTGGGCAAGACCACCCTGGTGCGGGGCGTGTTGCGCGCCTGCGGCTGGACCGGGGGGGTCAAGAGTCCGACCTACAGCCTGGTTGAATATTATCCATTTTCGAGTTTATACTTGTATCACTTTGATTTTTATCGGTTCGCCGATCCAAGCGAATGGGAAACGGCGGGACTCTCCGACTACTTCCGCAGCGACAGCGCATGTCTTGTCGAGTGGCCCGAGCGCGTAGCGGGACTCTTGCCCACGCCCGATGTACGGCTGGTGCTCGCCCATTTGCCTCAGGCCGCGGGGCGTTCGCTCGCCGTGCTGTCCGGCTCGGCGGAGGGTGACCGATGCGCCGCGCAGATCGCAACTCTCGGCCTGCCCGCCGTGCGCTGACCGACATCAGCCTGCCGCGCCGCCGGCTGTGGCAATGGATGCTGCTGCCGGGCTCGCATCTGTTGTTGCCTTCCGCTTGGGCGCAGGCCGCGCGCGTGGCCTCGGCGCGGCTGTGGCCGTCTCCCGACTACACACGCGTCATCGTGGAGACGAGCGTGTCGCTGCCGCACCAGCTGCAGACGTTGCGCAATCCCGATCGCCTCGTGCTCGACCTCGAGGGCGTGGACGCATCGAGCGAGCTCGCGGAGCTGCCGCGACGCGTGCAGCCGGACGATCCCTACATTGCCGCCATTCGCCTGGGACGGCGCGGCCCCACCACGGTGCGCGTGGTACTCGACCTTAGGGCCGAGGTGCGACCCGACGTGTTCGCCTTGCCGCCCGTGGCGGAGTTCGGCCATCGCCTCGTGCTCGACCTGTATCCGCTCGTCCCGCTCGATCCGCTCATGGCCCTGCTCGAGAGCGAGCGCCAGAAGGACAAGCGCACCGTGCCGCAGGCGCCGTCGTCGCGCGACCCTTCCATGCCGCAGGATCCGCTGTCCGCGCGCGAAGCCGCCGCGGCGAAGGAACCGCAGCAGGCCGCCGAGGCACCGTCACGCGCAAGCGCGCGCAAGCTCACCATCGCGATCGATCCTGGCCATGGCGGCGAGGACCCCGGGGCCATCGGGCGCAAGGGAACTTACGAGAAGCACGTGGTGCTCGCCATCGCACGCAAGCTCAAGGCACGTATCGATGGCGACCGTCATATGCGCGCCATGCTCACGCGGGACAGCGACTTCTTCGTGCCCCTCGCCGAGCGGGTGCGCAAGGCGCGCGCGGTGCAGGCGGACCTGTTCATCTCAATCCACGCCGACGCCTTCCGCGAGCCCACCGCGCGCGGGTCGTCGGTGTTCGCGCTGTCCGAGCGCGGGGCCACCAGCGCCGCCGCGCGCTGGCTCGCCCAGCGCGAGAACCAGGCCGACCTCATCGGCGGCGTGGACCTCGATCGCCGTGACCCCGTGCTCGCCCGCACGCTCCTCGACCTCTCGCAGACCGCGCAGATCAACGACAGCCTGAAGGTGGGCCAGCACGTGCTCGATGGCATCGGCACGCACAACACTCTGCACAAATCGAGCGTGGAGCAGGCCGGTTTCGCGGTGCTGAAGGCGCCGGATATCCCGTCGATCCTCGTCGAGACCGCCTTCATCAGCAATCCCGAGGAAGAGCAGAAGCTGCGCAGCGATCGTCACCAGAAGAAGTTCGCCGACTCGATGTACGACGGCATCACGCGCTACTTTGCCCAGAATCCGCCGCTCGCCCGGGCATGATCGGGGCATGCGCCGGGCGCACGCCGAGCGGGTGCGCGTGTAGCGCAGGGCCCTTGCCGCCGGTGGCGGCGCCGTAGAATCGAGCCCATGGTCCGCTTCTTCGTTCTCTTCCTGGTGCTCCTGGCGGTGCTGTTCGCCCTCGAGCTCACCCCGTGGGCACAGGCGTATGTCGTGGTCCCCTGGACCAATGCGCTTGCCGCGATCTCGACCTTCATCGTCACGATCTTCGATCCCAACGTCATCGCCTCGGGCAAGGTGATCCGCAGCGCGACCAACGGCTTCGCGGTGTCGATCGAGGCCGGCTGCAACGGCGTGGAGGCCACGATCGTGCTGGTGGCGGCGATGCTTGCCTTTCCTGCGCCGTGGCGCTATCGCCTGTGGGGGCTCGCGTTGGGGTTCGTGGCGGTGCAGGGGCTCAACGTCATCCGCGTGATCAGCCTCTTCTACATCGGCCAGTGGAGCTACGCCGCGTTCGAGTGGGCCCACCTGTACGTGTGGCAGGCGCTCATCATGCTCGACGTGCTCGTGGTCTGGCTCCTGTGGGTGCGGCGCGTGCCCCGCCCGGACAGCGACGCCGGTTCGCCGCCCACGGCGCCCACCGCGCTCGTGCCCGGCTGACGTGGCGGCCGCACGGCCGCAGCGGCGGCCGCTTTTCCGCTTCATCCTCGCGACGCTCGCGTGGCTGCCCGTCACGTTCGCCTTGTGGTATGTGCTCGCACCGGCGCTCCTGCTGCCGGCCGAGCTCATCGTGCACGGCGTGGGGGCGGCGTTTTTGGGCGACCTCGTGCGCTCGGTCGAGGCGCATGGGGCCGTGCTGTCGTTCGTCACCACGCTACGTCCGGGCGAGGCCCGTGCGGGAGGCGAGCTCACCGTCGACGTGAACATGCTGCTCTACGCGTTCGGCTTGCCGCTGTTCGTGGCCCTCACGCTCGCGGCCCGGCAGCGGCCCGTGTGGCGTACCCTGCTGATCGGCTACGCGGCGATGCTCCCGTTCATCGCGTGGGGCGTGCTGGCCGACTTCCTGAAGAACATCGCCATCACCGCGTCGCCGCTCGTGGCGTCGCAGACGGGCTTCGGCCCGCGCGCTCGCGATATGATTGCGTTCGCCTACCAGTTCGGATCGCTGATCCTGCCCGCCGTGGTGCCCGCGGTGGCGTGGGTGCTCACGCATCGCTCGTTCCTCGAGCGCCTGCGTGCGGCCCCGCAGCCGGGCAGGTAGGCACAACGGGACCGCCGGAGGAAATTCGTGCAGAAGAATGTCGTGATTGCGGTCCTTGTGACCGTGGGCTACCTTGCGCTCGCCGCGCTGTCGGCGCAGGTGGCCTATTCGCCGGAGGATGCCTGGACGGTGTGGCTCGCAAGCGGCGTGGTGCTCGGCCTCCTGTTCGCGCTGCCGCGCGAGCGCTGGCCGGCGATCCTCGTGGGCGGCTTCGCGGGTGCAATGCTCTTCTCGCTCTTCCTCGGCACCTCGGTGTTCGTGGCGTTGGGCTACGGCGTCATCGAAGTGGTGGCGGCGGGCGTGGCGGTGGCGATCACCGTGCGCCTCGTGCCGTTGCCGTTGCGGCTGGAGCGCGGGCGCGACCTCGCCGCGCTGATCTTCACTGGCGCCTTCCCGCTCGCGCTGGTGGGGGCGTTCATCGCCGCGATGTGGCACCTCGTGGACAGCGACGGCGGCGGATTGCGCGTGTTCCGCCTGTGGTTCGTGTCCAATCTCCTCGGCACGCTGCTCGTGGCCCCCGTGTTCGTGGCCTGGTCGCGCTTCCGCGTCCGTCGCTCCGGCGGCATGACGATGCCCACCTTTCTCGGCGGGGCGATCGCCTGCGCGCTATTCCTGCTCATGACGTGGTTGCTCTTCGATGCCGCGCCCGGCACCCGCTTCGAGGGCACCCGCGGCCAGACGCTCACCTACGTCCCTATCCTGTTCATGGCGCTCGTGGCGCTCCTGTGGGGCGCACAGGGGGCCACGCTCACGGCGTTCCTCGGGGCGGTCATCGCGATGGTCAACACGGCGCAAAGCGAAGGTCCCTTCGCGGCTGCCCACGGTCTGCTCGTGGAGTCGGAACTCGAGGTGCAAGCCTATGCGCTCGCCATCGCGCTCACCGGTCTGCTCATCGCAATCCTCGCCGCGAGCCAGCGCCGCGCCGCGCGCGAGGCGCTCGAATGGCAGACGCGCTTCAATGCCGCCATCGGCGCGCATCGGCTGCTCGCCTACGAATGGAACCCCGCCACCAACAGGCTCGTGGTCACGGGCGACTCGCACGAGCTCGTGGGCGTGCCGGCCGCGAGCCTCGGCACGCTCGCCGACTGGCTCACGCACGTGGTTGCCGACGACCGCGAGCGCGTGGCCACCCGCTACGACGAGCGCGTGCGGGGACAGGGCGAAGCCGATCGCATCACCTACCTCGTGCACGCCGGCAGTGGCACGGTGGCCGCCACCGACGAGGCGCGCGCCATCCGCGACCACGACGGCGCCCTGCATCGCGTGGTGGGCTTCGTCCGCATCAGTCCCGTGACCGCAGTCGCGGCCGCCGCGTGAGCGCGACATGAGCGAGACCGTTCTGCAGGAAGCGGACCAGGCCACGGCGGCGCCGGCGGCACCTCGCCCGGAAGCGGGCGCGACGCCCGACGGCGTGTTCCTGATCCACGGCCTGGGGGGCACGCAGTACGACCTTGGCTCGATGCACAAGCGGCTCAAGAACGCCGGCTTCGTCACCCATTCCCTGACGCTGCCGGGCCACGGCACCGATCCCAAGGACCTCAACGGCATCGTCGCGGAGGATTGGATCGATGCGGTGGTGACGAAGTATCGCGAGATCAAGGACCTGCATCCGCGGTTGCATCTCATGGGCATGTGCATGGGGTCGCTGCTCGCGGCGGTGCTCGCCGAGCGCGAGAAGCACACCAAGGGCAACCTCGTCGTGCTGGCGCCGCCCGTGTACATCGACGGCTGGGCCACCCCGTGGTACCGCGGCCTGCGGCCGCTCCTCTATTTCGTCCCCGGCGTGGGCCGCACGATGAAGATCGAGGAGGAGGATCCCTACGGCATCAAGAACGAGCAGCTCCGTGCGATCGTCAAGGCCAAGTTCGAGCGCGGCGAGAACTTCCACTACCGGTGGGTGCCGCTCGAGTGCATCCGCCAAGTCGATCGGCTGCGCGCGATCCTCATGAAGAATGCGAAGAACATCCGCTGCTCGACGCTCATCGTGCATGCGCGCGAGGACGAGCTCACGAGCCTGCGCTCGGCCAACTTCCTCGTCGAGCAGATCGGCGGCGGCCGCGCGCGCATGGTGGTGCTGGAGGACAGCTACCACATGGTGTGCGTGGACAACGATCGCGAGATCGTGGCCAAGAACGTGCTCGAGTTCTTCGGCGCGGCCATGCCGGGCGCGACGTCGGCGCTCGCCAACGAGCCGCGCATGTCGCGCGACGCCCTGCACAAGGCCGTGGGTGAGTCGCTCGCGAAGCTCGCCGCCGGTGACTTCGCCGGCCTGCGCGATCTTGCCATTCCCGACCTCGCGTGGGTGCAGCCGGGCACCAACAAGGTGTCCGGCGCGCACATGGGCAAGACCTTCGCCGCCTTCGCGAGCCGCATCACGCAGGGGCACTCGCCGCGCTTCACGGCGTTCGGCACGCCCGTGTTCAATCGCGGCGTGGCACTCGTCCCGGCCACGCTCACGGCCTCGCGCGATGCCGACGCGCTCGAGTCGCAGGGCGCGCTGCTCCTCGCCTATCATGGCGGCAAGCTGCTCGAAGCGCGGTGGTTCGCTGACGACGTCGCGCGCGAGGACGCATTCTTCGGCGAGCCGGAGGTCGCGGCCGCCGGCGCGCCGTCGCTGGATGCCGATTTCGACGCCGCCGCCGTGGCCTCCAAGACGCTGCGCACGGCGCCCGGCAACGACACGCTGCTCGCGCTCTACTCGCTGTACAAGCAGGCCACCGTGGGCGACGCGAGCGGCGAGCGTCCCGGCGCGCTCGATATGATCAACCGGGCCAAGTTCGATGCGTGGTCGGCACGCAAGGGCACGGTGCGCGAGGAGGCCATGAAGGCGTACATCGAGCTCGTGAAGAAGCTCAAAGACGCCGAAGGCGGCTAGGACGCCGCAGGTTCGGTCCAATTGTTGCTTGACGTGGTACCAGGCGAATTCCCCCAACACCTTCCGGAAGCCCGCAATGCCCGTCCCGAATCCAGAACGCTACGACGTACGCGCCCTGAGTTGCGGTCGCGATCACACGCTCGTGCTGCTCAGCAGCGGCAAGGCCATCGGCTGGGGGGGCGACGGCAGCGGCCGCGTGCCGGCGCCTACCCTCGAGTACTGCACGACGCCCGCCCCCACCGCAGCGGTCGAGGTGTTGTCGCGCGATCCGCTCGAGGCCGTTTCCGCGGGTGACGGCGTGAGCCTGGGTGTCACCTCCGGGCGCAAAGTGACCACCTGGGGCGCGAACGGCGCCGGCATCGACGGCGTGATCGGCGCCGTCATCCCGGCAACTCCGCTGGCCATTGCGCAGCTATCCGACATCGTCACTGCTGCCGCGGGCGAGTTCCAGTGCGCGGCGGTCGACGACGAGGGCCGCGTGTTCACATGGGGCCTCAACCTCGACGGCGCGCTGGGTCGCCGCGAGGCAGCCTTCGAGGGCGGCCCCGCCCGCGTGGCCGACCTGCCCGCCGTGGAGTCCGTGGCGGTCGGCAAAGGCTTCATGCTTGCCCGCGCGCGCGAAGGCGAAGTCTATGCATGGGGCAGCAACGCCGCCGGGCAGCTCGGCGTGGGGCACCTGCAGGGCGTGGCCACGCCGGCGCGCGTACGCTTCGAGGGTGAAATCGCCGCGGTATGCGCAGGCGCGAGCCACGTCGTGGCGTGCACAACCGCCGGAGACGTCCTCGCGTGGGGGAGCAACAATCATGGCCAGCTCGGCCGCCGTGAGCCAGCGTACTCGTCCATCCCCTTGCCTCTGGTGTTCCCGGAGCGCATCACGCAGGTGGCGGCCGGCATGTACTTCTCGCTCGCGCTCGGCGCGAGCGGCGACGTCTACGCGTGGGGCTGGAATGCCCGCGGCCAGCTCGGCCTGCCCGGCGGCGATCGCGCGCACCCTGTTCGCGTGCCCGGGCTCGCGAAAGTGACCACCATCGCCGCGGGCCAGGCCCATGCCGTGGCGCTCACGGCGAAGCATGTCGTGGGCTGGGGCAGCAACGCTGCCGGCCAGATCGCCGGTGCCGCCCTCATCCAGGCGCAACCCTTCGAGCTCATCGCCGCCAATGGAGATCGCCGCCATGCATGACGCCACGCCCAACGCCAAGCGGCGCGACTTCCTTCGTCTCGGCGTGACCGTGACCGCCGGGGTGGTTGCCGCGCCGCTCGTCTCGAGCTGCGGCGGAGGCGGCGACAGCCAGTCGCCGTATCCGGAGCAGACGTTCGTGCAGCCGCTCGACATCCAGTCGAGCAATGGCCTGCTCGACGTGACGCTCGTGCTGTCCTACCTCGACACCACGCTCTTCAATCCCACCACGAACAAGGACCAGCAGGTTCACCTGCGCAACATGTTCGGAACCATCCCCGCGCCCACGCTGCGCCTCAAGGTGGGCGACACGCTGCGCATCAAGGTCTTCAACAACCTGCCGCCGAACCCGCCGGATCCCAATCCCACGAAGCACCTGCGCTATCACAACAGCACCAACCTGCACACGCACGGCCTGCACGTCTATCCCGACATCTACCCGCAGCCGGCCACGCCGCCGTACATCAATCCCAACGTGCCGAACTTGCCGCCGCTGGTGTTCGGCGACTTCGTCGTGGACGATCCGGAGTACGGCATCCAGCCGGGCCAGACGCGTCAGTACGAGTACCGCATCCGCGAGGATCATCCCGCCGGCACCTACTGGTACCACCCGCACCTGCACGGCTCCAGCGCCATGCAGGTGGGCAGCGGCATGGCGGGCATGCTGATCATCGAGGGGCCGATCGACGAGGTTCCCGAGATCGCCGCGGCGCGCGAGCTCGACTTCGTGTTCCAGGCGCCGATCTACGACGCCACCGGCCAGCTCGAGTCATTCGGTACGGTGGCGCAGATCACCAACAACGAGCCGCCGTTCATGATCAACGGCAAGCGTCGCCCGCGCATCCTCATGAAGACGGGCGAAGTGCAGAACTGGCGCTTGCTCAACGCCGGCACGTTCAACATGCTGAACTTGAGCCTCGATCGCCACACGCTCTACCAGTACTCGCACGACGGCAATCCGCGGCGCACGTTCAAGGTCAACCCCCCGCTGCCGGAGAGCGCGCTCACGCCGCCGACCACGCCGCCCCCGGCCACGTATCCCGAGGGCGTGGTCCTCGCCGTGGGCGGCCGCTCGAACGTGCTGGTCAAGGCGGGCGCCCCGGGCACCTACTACCTGCGCACGTTCCCGATCGAGATCGGGCGCAATCCTGCGGGCGTGCTGCCGGCCGACATCGTGGCGGAGGTCGTGGTGGTCAGCGAGGCCTTGCCCATGAGCCTGCCGCCGGAGCCACTGCCGGTCACGCCGTTCCTCAATCCGATCACCGACGAGGAGCTCGCGGCGCACGGCGGCCTCAAGCGCACCATCGTCATGCGGGTGATCCCGAGCACGCCGGCGCCCAAGGCCGGCGAGCTTCCTTTCACCGGGGCCGCGGCCACGCCGCTCGTCCAGCCGCCGCCGGGCGAGCTCGAGGACTGGGTCTACCAGACGGGTCCGGCGCAGACGCAAAGCAAGGTGTATGCGCTTGGGTCCGCGGGCGACACGAGCTCGACGAGCCCGGGCATGCCCACGACGTACATTCCGTTCCAGTCATCGAAGGCGGTCACGCAGATGGTCGCCCTCGATGCGGTGGAGGAGTGGACCATCGTGAACTTCAACAACATCCGCCATCCGTTCCACATCCACGTGAACCCGATGTACATCGTGGCGGTGAATGGCAAGCGGCTGGCGGAGCCGTATTGGGCGGACACCGTGCCCCTGCCGTACAACGACAACACGCCGCCGCCCGGCTACGTCGATCCCGCCACCGTGACATCGGTCACGTTCCGCATGCGCTTCCTCCATTACACCGGGCGGTACGTGATGCACTGTCACATGCTTGTGCACGAGGACATGGGGATGATGCAGGGCGTGACGGTGGTGTAGGTGCGGGGGTACGCGCCTTTCGCGGCGCGCGCCCGGTCGACCGGTGCGGACCCGTGCGGACCCGTGCGGACCCGTGCGGACCCGTGCGGACCCGTGCGGACCCGTGCGGGAAGGGACCTGCCGCTATGGGGACTCGCCCCGCTTGCGCGCGGCCTCCCGCTCCCGCAGCATCTTCCGCTGTACCTTGCCGGTCGTCGTCATCGGCAGCGCGTCGATGAACTCGATCTCCTTCGGATATTCGTAAGGCGCGAGGAAGGTGCGCACGTGCCGCTGGATGTCCTCCTCGACCTCCTTCGACGGTGTGAATCCCGCCGCCAGCACCACGAAGGCCTTTACGACGCTGCCGCGCGTCTCGTCGGGCGATGGCACCACCGCGCAGTTCGCGACGGCCGGATGCTTGACGATGCAGTTCTCGATCTCCGACGGACCCACGCGATAGCCGGCCACCTTGAACACGTCGTCGGCGCGGCCCTGGTACCAGAGGTAACCGTCGTCGTCCATGGTGGCGACGTCGCCCGTGCGGCACCAGTCGCCGGTGTACTTGCCGCGTGTGGACTCGGGATTGTGCAAGTACTCGAGGAAGAAGACGGGATCGGGCGTGCCGTCGGGCGCGATCCGATTCACGGCCACGTCGCCGGGCGTTCCGCGCGGCGCTTCGCGGCCATCGTCGTCGATCACGGCCACGCGATGGCCCGGGTAGGGACGGCCCATCGAGCCGGGCTTCGCGGGCCACTGCGAATTGCAGTTGCCCACGATGTAGTTCATCTCGGTCTGGCCGAACATCTCGTTGATCGTGACGCCGAGCGCGTCCTGCGCCCAAGCAAACACCGTCGTGCCCACCGCCTCGCCCGCGCTCATGATCGAGCGCAGGTCGATGTCGAAGACGTGCCGCGGCCGCGGATAGGCCTTCATCATGAGCTTGAGCGCGGTGGGAAAGAGGAACGTGTTGCGGACCTGGTAGCGCTCGATCAGGTGGAAGGCGCGCTCGGGCTCGAAGCGGCCGCGATAGCCGACGATGGGTTGCCCGAGATAGAGCGCGGGCAGGAGCGCGTCCATGAGCCCGCCGGTCCACGCCCAGTCGGCAGGCGACCAGAACATGTCGCGCGGCTGCGGGTAGCCGTCGTGCGAGTGCACGAAGCCGGGAAGGTTGCCCAGGAGACACCGGTGGGGCATCAACGCGCCCTTGGGCGGGCCGGTCGTGCCGCTCGTGTACACGATGAGTGCCGGGTCGTCCGCGCGCGTGTTCACGGCCTCGAAGCGCGGCGCGGCTTGCGCGACGAGGGCGTCGTAGTCGAGCAGGTCGGGGCCGCGCGCGCCAGCCACGCCGATGGCATGCGCGAGGCCAGGGAGCTTGGCGCGGATCGGCGCCAGATTGCCCATCGACTGTGGGTCGACGAGCGCCACGCGCGCACCGGAGTTCGCGAGGCGATACTCGAGCGCGTCGGGACCGAACAGGAACGATAGCGGCACCGCCACCGCGCCCATCTGGTAGACGGCAAGGTGCCCCACCACGGTCTCGCGTCGCTGCGGCAGCACCAGCGCCACCTTGTCGCCACGCTGCACGCCGAGCGCCGCGAGCGCGTTGCTCAGGCGATTGGCCTCGCGTGCGAGATCGAAGAACGTGTGCGCCGAGGTGGCGCCCGACTCGTCCTCCCAGTAGAGCGCGAAGCGCGCGCGGTCGTTGGCCCAGCGCGCGCAGCAGGCGTGTGCGATGTTGAAGTGTGACGGCACGTCCCAGCGGTGGCCGGCGTGCAGTTGCGCGTAGCGATCGGCAGTCATGGCCGCGCCATTCTAGGCAAACCGGGCCGTCGCGCCATGGCGCGACGCAGCATCTACTCGCTCGCGCCGGGCGGGGGAGGCAGCACCACCCCCACGATCGAGCTCACGGCCGGCAGGGGGGCCGTGGCGTCGGCCGACTCGACCGTGGCCCAGATCCAATCGGGCTGCTGCTCGAGCAGGCGCCCGAAGCGGATCGGATTGGCGGCCTTCGACGTGACGAGCTTGAGCCGCTTGGCCGGCTGGAACTCCGCGGCCGGCACGATGAGCGACTGCACCTCGCTGTCCCCCTCGCGCTTGCGCAGCGACAGGAAGAGCCCGTGGAACGTGCGGCCGTTGATTGTCGCGGCTTCGCCGTCGACCGAGTAGGCATCCTGCCCATGGCGGGTCTCGAGGAGGTCCACGCCTACGAGCGTGTTGGCGATCACCTGCAGGCCGATCTCGGCACGGTCGGCCGTCATGCGCTTCATGCGGCGCACGATGCCCAGGGTCCACATCGGCTCGCCTAACGGGCGGATGGCCGCGAGTGTGCCGAGCGTCACGGCGTTGGCCACGCTCATGGGCGCGAGCAGGCGGTAGCCGGTCTGGCTCACGTCCTTGATCTCCCAGGGGCCGCCGGGCGCCGCAAAATTGGCGAAGCGACGGCGCGCGAGGTCGGTGCGGCGGTCGGTCTCGTTGCGCATGCGTCCGAAGACCGCGAGCTCCATCGTGCTGCCGAAGCTCTTGCCGGACTCCAGTTGCGGAATCGGCTCCCGCTCTTCCTCGCGCAGGTAGGCGCAGATGCGGCCGAACCCCACGATCGCGTCCACCGTGCCGGCCGCCGCCGTGCGCTCGCCGCGGCGCGCGAACGGCTTGAACTCGGGATCCACCTGCGAGGCGAGCTTGGTGAGAAGACCGAGCTGCTCGGTGCGCTTGGGCGTGCGGTCCGAAAGCGGCTGGCCCTTGATCTTCTGCTCGAGCATCAGCACGTTCTGCATCAGCACCGAGTGCAGCGAGCGCGTGTCGAGGAACAGCACGCGGCCCTCCAGCGGCGCTGGGGTGCGGCGGCGCAGCCCCTCGCGCGCGCCGAGGTCCACGTAGAACGACGTGACGGTCGACGGCTCCAGTGCGAGTCGCAGCGGCGCGCACCATTCGTCGAGCTCCGTGGCCACCCACTCGAGGTGCCGCGCCGTCATGTTGCCCGCGTGCATCAGTTGCAGCAGGAGGGTGGCGAGGTACTCGTGCTCGATGGTGGTGGTGCCGCTGCCGCGGGGCAGCGCGCGCCGCTCGAACTGGCGCGTGCAGGCCAGCGAGAAGAGGTCGTGCAGCTCGCCCCACTTGGCCGGGATCCACTGCTCGTAGCGGTACAGTCGGACCTTGGCGTCGAGGCCCATATGCACGGTCTGCCGGCACACGAGCTGTGGCAGGAGCAGCTGCCACTTGGGGCTGGCCGCATGGTGCGAGACCTCGCGCGCGAACGCGTAGTAGGTAACGAGGAACGCCTGCGTCAGATCGAACAGCGCCGACCACAGCTGGTTCTCGATCTTGGAGCTCCGCGACGCGTGCTCGATGTATTGGGCCGTGAGGTTCTTGCGCAGCCCTGCGCACTGCTGGTCGACGTGGATGACGGTCTCGAGCCGCTGCGGGGTCCGGCGCGCATCAGGCTCGGCCAGGCGTCCCAACTCCGCCACGAGCTCCCCGTGGACCGCGAGCGGGTCGTTGGCCGGGAAGGTCGCGAGCCAGCGGTCGGCCGTCCTGGGGTCCGCCAGCGGGTCCTTCGAGGTCTTGCCGAATCCGAACATCGAGTCGCACGCTTAGGAGTTGAAGGGGCACCGACGCAAGAAGCAGGCCGTCGCTCGTGCGAACCTTAGGCCGCGCGATCATGGCGCAAACAGGGTCCGGCGGCAAGGCGCCCCGTCGGGCTTGGCACACATCGTGCATATACGCTTCGTGCAGCACAGGCGCGACCTCGAGGAGGGGCTGGCCGGTGCAGGAACGAGGGACCGGCACGCTATACTTGTGGGTTACAACAACCGCATCAGCGGTGTCCGCCCGGCCACAGAACGAATCGTCTCAAAGGCATAACACATGGGCATTCTGATCAAGGCACCCACGCGGCGGCGCGAACCGCAGCTCACCGCGGTGGACATGCAGGACGGCGGCGCCGATACCCGCGGCGCCCTGCATATCCGGGAGGTGGTGCGCATCACCGGCCTGCGGCGCGAGCAGCTCTACATGTGGCAGCGCCGCTATGGATTCCCCTCGCCGTTGCGCGACCCGTTCGGCGACCGCGTGTACCCGCCCGACCAGGTCGCGCGGCTCAAGCTCATCAAGCAGTTGCTGTCCGAAGGCTGGCGCGCCGGGGCGGTCGTCCCGCTCGCCGATTCCGCCCTGCAATCGATGCTCGGCCTCGCCGTGGACGAACCCAAACCGCTGCCCTCGGAGATCGAGACGGCGGTCAAGCTGCTCTCGCAGCACCGCATCGGCGAGATGCAGAACCACCTGTCGAAGCTGCTGGTGGGCCAGGGCCTGCGCAAGTTCCTCGAGCAGACGCTCATTCCGCTCAACGAGGCCGTGCACGAGCGTGTGGTCCGGGGCGAGATGCAGAATTTCCAGGAGTTGCGCTTTGCCGACCTGGCGCAGCGTCTCCTGCGCGATGTGACGCGCCTGGTACGTCCTACGCGCGACGCGCGGCAGATCCTCCTGGCCACGCCGCCGAACGACCCGAATCAGCTCGGACTCGCGATCCTCGAGCTCCTGCTCTTCACCGAAGGCGTGAACTGCCTCACGCTGGGAGCCGGCGTGCCGGCGCAGGAGATCGCCGGGGCCGCCGACGCATACAAGGTGGCGCTCGTGGTACTGCTCTTCGATCGCGGCATCTCGGGCAAGATCGCCGGACAGGAGATTCGCGGCTTGCGCGTTGCCTTGAGCCCCGACCTCCCGCTGGTGGTGAGCGGGCGCGCGGTGAACCTTCTTGCCAAGCCCATCCCCGACGCCTACACGGCGGTGGACTTCAGCTCGGTCATGTCGAAGATGCGCGCGCTCGGCGTCTTGCCGGTGTCCCCGGTGTCGCTCGTGGGCGTGTTGCCCGACCTTCCGCAACGGGCGTAGCATGACGGGATGAGCCCGACCCCGAGTGCGTCACCCACCCTCGCGCCCCGCCGGTTTTCGCGGCGCGCGGTGGGACATGCACTGGGCGTCGTGCTCGCTCTCGCGCTCGCGTGGGTCGTGTTCCTCGCCTATCGCCGGCCCGACCTCTTGCTCGAGCTCTCGGCGCTGAGCCTCTGCTAGCGCGCCGGTCTACCGCCCCCCGGGCGCGTGCATGTTCATAAGTCCCGCCGTCAAGGCTCGTTCAAGAAGTCGGACAGCTTGCGCCGCTCCTTCTTGGTGGGGCGTCCTGGAAAGCGCGGGGCCCCGGCCCGTTCCGCCCGTCGCTGCGCGAGCGCCTCTTCCCGCGCCTTCATGCTCGCGTCGTCCTCGCGGAACAGCAGCGCGGCTTCTGCCGCGCCGCCTCGGCGATCGGACAGCGCCTCCACGCGCACTTGCCACACGAGGGCGTCGCGGCGAACGGTGACGATGTCGCCCACCCGCAGCGCGTGCGCGGGCTTGACGCGTTCGTCGGCGATGCGCGCCTGGCCGGCATCGATGGCCTGCGCGGCCAGCGTGCGCGTCTTGTAGAAGCGCGCCGCCCACAGCCACTTGTCGAAGCGCAGGCGCGACGCGGCGGGGGATGGCGCGCTATCGGGCATGGGAGGTCGGTGGCGGGTGGCGCCCGTGGCCTAGTTGTGGAGCCTCAGCACGTTGTCCCCGGTGAGCTGGAGGCGGCTGATGGGTGGTTG
>CALFEY010000190.1 GCA_937958295.1 uncultured Pseudomonadota bacterium | reverse complement strand
GTTCGATTCCGACCCCCGCCTCCAATAGCCCCGAAGCGACCGCGCTTCGCCCGGATCCGCATTCCAGCCACTCGCCAGGAAGCCTCTCGCGCATGGCGCGGACGCGTTCATTCGCGATTCGCGCCGGCCGGCGCAAGCCGCGTCATCCCTGCCGCGCGCAGCGGATGCACAACGATTCATCGCCAGGCACGACGCCGCCGCGAGAGGACCGCGCGGCGTTGCATGACGGCGGCGCCTAGGTGCTGCGTGCGGCTTTGAGTACCAGCACCGCAAAGCCCGCCGCCACGTTGCCGATCCCCACGAGCGCCACGGCCACCGCCCCGATCGCACGCAACGCATCCCACACCGTGAGCCCGGTGCGCAACGCCGCGGCCGGCCATATCTGCGCCGCACCGTAACAAACGGCCGCGCCGCACGCGATGATGAGGATTCCCAGGATTCGAAAGCGCAGGTTCATCGGCCGAAGTTTAGCCGGCGTTCGCGGCACGCCGAACCGTCAATTGAAAGTCCGGCCGTCCGCGGCCTCGCCAAGCAGGGCCGATCGCACGTCCTCGAAACTGGCCTCGTCGGGCGCACAGAGCAGGCCGCCGGTCGTGTGCGAAGGCCGGTAGGGAGTGCCGTCGAAGTGCGCGCTGAAGCCGCCGGCTTCGCGGTGGATGAGCCAGCCCGCGGCGTGATCCCAGGGCATCAGCTTGTTGTAGAAGAGGATGCGGCAGTGGCCGGAAGCGGCCAGCCGGTACTCGTGGGCAGCGCAGCGCAACCAGTAGGTCATGCCGAGCCGCGACAGGCGTGACCCCACGCTCGAGCGCACGGGCTCCGGCAGGAAGTTCGTGGCGACGACCCCGTCGATCTGGGCGAGCGGCACCGCATCCGCGACCCGCAGGACCGTGCGCGCACCGCTGCGATCCTCGCTCCACGCGCCGGCTCCCCGCAGCGCCATCACGGTGGTCGCGGTGATCGGATCGTGGATCGCGCCAGCGACCACTTCATCGCGGACGATCGCCGCCGCCATCACCCCGAACAGCGGCACGCCGGACGCGAAGTTGTGTGTTCCGTCGAGCGGATCGATCACGAAGGCGAGCTCGGCTGCACCCACGTGCGCGATGAGGCCCGGATCCTTGTGGGCGGCCTCCTCCCCGACGAGCGCGGCGTGCGGGAAGCGGGCCGACAGGGCCGCAACGATGGCCTGCTCCGCGGCCTCGTCGGCTTCGGTCACGATGTCGAAGGCCGAGGACTTGCGGCCGATCTGGTGCGCCTCGAGGTTGCCGAAGCGCGGCATGAGCTCATCGCGGCCAGCGTGCACGAGCGCCGACACGAGGTACGCAAGATCGCCCCCGGTGAAGTCCCGAGCCGTCCGTTCCGGCATTAGACTTGTCGCACGCGAGGCCCCCACGCAATGCACGCGGGGGTGAACGTGAACCCCAACGTCCGAAGGAACACGATGAGCGAAGGTGCGCTGTACGTCGCGCAGATCGAGGTCGGCGACCAGTGGGTGGATGCGATCGACCCGTCCACGCCCAATGGCCTCGCGCAGTACCCGACCATGGAAGCGGTGGTAGTGGCGCCACGCGAGCCGTCGTTCACATATCGCGTGGTGCGGCGTCGCGCAGGCGCAGCGGACGAGGTGATGACGTAGGCCGGCCGCGTCGGGTCGCCGCTCACCGCGTGGCCGTGATGAACAGGCGCGGGAACGGCAGGAGCACCGTGCCGTCGGGCAGCGCGGGATAGCACGGCTCGAGCGCGCGGCGATAGCGCGCGAGGAAGTCCCGCCGTTCGCCGTCGTCGAGCGCGTCCAGGTACGGACGCAGCGCCGTCCCCTTGAACCACTCCACGATCGCATCATGGCTCGCCAGCGGATGGTGGTACACGGTGCGCCACACGTCGAGCTCGCGGCTGTGCGGCTTCAGCACCGAGTAGTACCAAGCGGGCGTGTGCCGCGTGAGCGTGCGCACGTTTGCCACCTTCGCGGCCCACGGCCCCTCTGCCGCGACCTGGCGCATCATCGCGTGGGCGGGCTCCTGCTCGTTGTCGGGCGTCTGGATCGCGAGCGTGCCCCCTCGCGCCACGTGGCCGAGCAGGCGCGGATAGAGCGTCTCGTGATGTGGCAGCCACTGCAGCGACGCATTGGCGAGGATCACGTCATAGGGTTCCGCGGGCGACCACGTGCCGATGTCGGCATGATCGAAGCGCACGCCGGGCAGTCGCTTGCGGGCGCTGGCCAGCATGTCGTCGGCGTTGTCGAGGCCGATGACGGCGGCCTCCGGGTAGCGCGCGAGCAGCACTTCCGTGGAATTGCCTGGCCCGCAACCCAGGTCCACCGCCCGGGCGACGTGGACGGTCGGGATCGCCGCCACGAGATCGCGAACCGGTCGCGTCCGTTGCGCCTCGAAGGTCTTGTACTGCGCGGCGGACCAGCTCATCACACTCCCAATTAGAGC
The DNA here is from genome assembly GCA_937958295.1 of uncultured Pseudomonadota bacterium. Taxonomy (GTDB): domain Bacteria; phylum Pseudomonadota; class Gammaproteobacteria; order Burkholderiales; family Casimicrobiaceae; genus VBCG01. The sequence continues at coordinate 1,912 of CALFEY010000190.1, read as the reverse complement.
AAAAACTCTAGCAAAAACAATGAAATCGGGAAATACTTCAGTGGTAAACTAATTGCCTTTGCCGCGATGGCGCACCCGGTCGTACCGGGAGCATGCTCCCGACCCCACACCAGCCCGTGCCTGCGCGCTCAACTCCTTCGAGAACCTCATGGCTTCCGTCCTGCCGGGCACGTCGCTCGAGCTCGCCGCCCCCGATTTGAAAGACGCCTGCAGCAACCTCGTGCGCCAGTTGCGCGCGCTCGGTTATCCGCATGCCGACCATACCACCTGCAGCCGGTTCCTCCGCGCGTACTTCGACTATGAGCCCGTGCTGAGCGAGGGCTCGCACGACACCATCGCGGCGACAGGCTTCATCGAGCGCTTGCTGCTCGAGCTCACGCAGCGCGAGCGCGAAGTTTCCACGCCGGCGCGCGCGCGCCGCTGCTACGGCCAGGCCGTGGAGCAGGCCGTCACGCGCTCGCAGTCGCACGGCGAGTTCACCACGCGCGCGCCGCGACTCACGGAGCTCATGACGCAGCTCGACGCCGACGGCCACAACACCACGCAACTGCGCATCGAGCTCGAGGGCCTGATCGACGAGATCGGCATGAAGCAGTTCTACGGCTGAGAGCCGTCGGACGTCGAGTCCGGCACGACGGCCGTCACCTCGATCTCCACTTTCGCGCGGTCCTCGATGAGCGCCGTGACCTCCACCGCGGTCATCGCGATGACGTAGTCGCCCACGAGCTCGCGAAAGGCGCGCCCGATCGCCGGCCCGGCAGCGAGGTACTCGCGCTTGCTCGTGACGTACCACGTCATGCGCACGATGTGCGCCGGCAAAGCGTTGTCTGCCGCCAGCACCGCCACCACGTTGGCCAGGGCCTGGCGCGCCTGCCCCCCGAGGTCGTCGGTATGAAACACCCCCTGCCCGTCCCAGCCGATCATTCCCGCCACGAAGATCGTGCGGCCGCGCGCCGCCACGCCATTGGCGTAGCCGCGGGGTCGCGGCCAGCCGGCGGGTAGCAACGCCCGCTTTGCCTGCTCTGAAGCCACGCTGTTCTCTCTTTCGCTCATGAAGGATCGCGCAGCCGGAAGCGCTGCAGCTTTCCCGTTTCGGTCCGCGGCAGCGCGTCGATGAACTCGATGGCGCGGGGATATTTATAGGGGGCCACGGTACGCTTGACGAAGTCCTGCAGCTCCGCCACGAGGTCGGCGGAGCCGGCGATGCCGGGGCGCAGGACCACGAAGGCCTTGACGAGGTGCCCGCGCGCCTCATCGGGGACGCCGACCACGCCGCACTCGGCCACGGCCGGATGCAGCAGCAGCGCATCCTCCACTTCGGGCGAGGCGATGTTGTAGCCGGAGGAGATGATCATGTCGTCGGTACGCGACTGGAAGTGGTAGTAGCCCTCGGCATCCACGACATACGCATCGCCGGTGCGGTTCCAGCCGTCGCGCACGTAGTCGCGCTGGCGCTCGTCGGCCAGGTAGCGGCAGCCGGTGGGGCCTTTCACCTCCAGGCGCCCCACCGTGCCAACGGGCACCGGCGCGCCCTCGTCGTCGACCACCCGCGCGATGTAGCCCGGGATGGGCCTGCCCGTGGCACCCGGCCGCGCGTCGCGCTCGTCGGCGGAGATGAAGATGTGCAACATCTCGGTGGTACCGAGGCCGTCGATGAGGTCGATGCCGGTGGCGTCCTTCCACAGCGCCCGGGTGGCCGCCGGCAGCACCTCCCCGGCCGACACGCACTTGCGCAGGGGCGTGCGGCGCAGGCGCTCGCCGTGCGCGGCGAGGGTGCGATACGACGTGGGCGCGGTGAAGAGAATCGTGGCGCCGAACTCCTCGATCCCGGCGAGCAACGCATCGGGCGAGGGCTTCTCCACGAGTACCGTGGACGCCCCGACGCTCAACGGAAAGAGCAGCAGGCCGCCCA
>CALFEY010000189.1 GCA_937958295.1 uncultured Pseudomonadota bacterium | reverse complement strand
CACCTGCATGGTGGCGCGACTCATCGCGCGCGCGGTGAGCGCGCCGGCGAAGGCGCCCGCCGCCACGCCAGCGGCCGTGCTCGCCATGAGGCGGGCGCGCACGTCGTCGTAGCGCGGCAGGGCCGGCACGCCGCCGGCGGCCGGAAGCACGTCGCGGCATTGCCGCTCGTCCAGCACGAGGCGCTGCCGCTCGAGGATCTCGCCAATGCCGGCCCGCCCCGCGGCGGCCACCTCGAGCAGGTACTGCTGGTCTGCCTGCAGGTCCGCGAGGATCGGCGTCATGCGCGCGTCGCTTGCCACGAGCTTGTTGAACTTCACCTCGAGGAGCGTCTGCACGTCGCCGGTGAGCATGAGACCCAGGCGCATCCACTCGGCGCCGAGGCTGAAGTACCAGTCGAGATAGGCATCGACGTTGCCGGCGGCGATCGCCGCGATCTGCGCGAGCCGCTGGCACGCAGTGGCGCGCCGCGCGGCCATGCCTTCCTCCAGCACGTGGGTATAGGAGCGCAGCGACGCGAGCGTGCCTACCGCGTAGGCCACGCCGCCCACGCGCTCGCAGTTCGGCAACGCGCGCAGCGCGAGCCAGCGCTCCTGCCGCGCGACGAACGCATCGGCGGCCGCCAGCGCACTGACCGCCACGGCCGCCGCGACCGCGCCGGCCACCGCATAAGCCCGCACCCGGCGTGCCTCGACGGCGCGCGGCACGTCCGCTTCCGATAGCGCGCCGCCGAATACGCGGCGCGCCTCCGTGACGGCGAGCGCCGCGCCGGCGGCGGTCCAGGTCGCGTAGCCGAACACCGTGGCCGGTAACACCACCACCGCCAGCAGCACGCGCCACCACGGCACGGACGATGCGCCGCCGAGTGTCGCCAGGATGGCTTGACCCCACGCCCCAGCATCGATGGCCCAGCGCACGGTGGCCGACGCCGTCTCCGGCCAGGCCGACTGCAATCCATAGGCGACCTCGGCCAGCGGCAGCGCAGCCGGTGCCGCGATCACAAGACGGCCCGCAAGCCACGCCGCGCATAACGATGCGAAGGTGGCCCACCGGGCGACCTGCCCCGCGGCCGCGACGGCATAGACCGGTCGCGAATAGAGCGCCGCCATGCGCGCGGACGCCACGCGATGCCAGAGCATGTAGACGAGCGGCGCCGCGACCAGCAGCGACCATTCGAGCGCACCGAACCACGGCGTTTGCAGCAGCACGACGGCACCCAGCGCCACCGCCACGGCGGCACTCGCGACCTGCCCCAGCACTCGGCGCGCGCCCCAGCGATACAGCCAGCGTTGCGGTGCGAAGCGATGCAGGCGCTCGAGACGGCGTACCGCGCTGCGATGCCACAGCGCGAGCATCATCGGCAACGCCAGCAAGACGACCGCCGCCCCGAGCGCCACTGCGCCCAGACGCGGCAGCAGCGCAGCGGCCGCCGCCAGCAGGGCGAGGGCGAGATAAGCCACCGCCAGCGAGCGCAGCCCGGGCGATGGGGGAAGCGCGGCGTCCGGCGGCATGTGCGTAATCTACCCTGCGCGCGGTCACCCGCCTGCGCGCGACTGCACTTCGTCGGACGGTTCCTGTGGCGTGGCAAGTGTCCGCTTGCACGCGGGCGGGGTGCGGGCGAGCGCGCGCACGAGGAGCCGGTACGTGCGAAGGTCGAAGTCGCCTGCCCGTTGCGCAAGGAGCGCGTGCACGTCGGCACTCGCGCGTGCACTGCCCACGAAACGCCAGCGATCCACCACGAGGAGCTCGCCCCGCACGCGCATGGCGATGGGTCCGGCGTGCGGCCACGGCATGAGGCGCAACGGCCGCAACGCCGCGAAGATGCGCAGTAAGGCGCGCGCCCTCGCCACCGCGGATGTCACGGCGTCGCAGCAAGTTACCGCCCCCTCCGCCGGGGTCGCGAGGCCAAGCAGGCAACGGCACAGCCCCTCGCGCGCAGCGAGCCGACCGAGGGCATGCGTGGCCTTGCGCGCTGAGGTGAAGCACCCGAACGACTCCTCCGCCCCGTCGCACTCGGCCAGCGCCACGCACGGGACGGCCGCGGGCACGAAGCGCAACGTCACAGGCGGCGCCACTGCACGTGCCTGCTTCCACGTGAGCGCATGCAGTCGCGCCGCGAGCACGCTGGCGGTGGCCCGCCATTCGATGCGCCACACCCGATGCGCGATGGCGAGCGCCCGCCCGCTCGCGTGGCCCAGGCGAAAATAATCGATCACGTGCGTTCGAAGGTTGCCCGCGGCCCCCGTGTGCAGGATCCGCCCATCCGCGTCGCGCATCACGAAGGCCCCGGGCGCGTCGGGCAGTGCCTCCACCACGCCGGGGTCGAGCGCGGCCGGCAGCAGCGGCCCCGCGAGCAGCGTCCGCAGCGCGTGCGCCACGAGCGGCGCCGGCATCCGCCGCACGACCCCTTGCCACCATGCGAGCAGGAGGAGCGCGTCGGGCAGCGCACGATGTCGCACCGTGACGGCGAGGCCATGCGCACGCGCGAGCGAGTCGAGGTCGTGGCGCGGGCGATCGGGACTAAGACGCCGTGACAGCATCACCGAGCACACGACCGGCGACGTGAACGCGAAGCCCGCGGCAAAGAGCTCCGTGCGCAAGAACGCGTGATCGAAGCGCGCGTTGTGGGCCACCACGAGCCGCCCGTGGAGCTTCGCCGCGAGCAGGGGCGCCACGGCCGCGAAGCGCGGCGCGTGCGCCCACTCCGCACTTCCGGCGCGGGCCGACGTGCGCGCGTGACCGCCGCGGAAGGCATCGACGACGGTGCTCCAGCGCTCCACGCGGTCGCCCTCCAGGGTGACGACCGCCACTTCGGCGATGCGGTCTACGCCGGGCCGCAAGCCGGTGGTCTCGACGTCGACGAAGGCGAGGCGCGATGGAACGTCCATCGTCCGGATTATCTATCGAATCGAACGATCGTTCGTCTACCGGCGTGTCCGGATCAAAGGGGGGCGGACGCGGCCGGACACGGCGGACACAACAATACATCTTCATTTTCAATGATTTAATGCTGGCACAGGACATGCAATGAAGAGGGCATGTCCATCCGTGACACTTCTGCCCAGGACACGCCGGTCGCCCCGTCCGCCGGACGGCGCCGCAAGGTCGTCGTCGCGGCACTGGCCGGCGTGGCGGCCGTCGCCGGCACCACCGCCCTCTTCGCGGATTGGCGCGGCAGCTCGCCATCGGTGAGCACGGCGCGGGTACGCCTGGCCCCGGTCACGCGCGGCACCCTGGTCCGCGACGCCGCCGTCAATGGCCGCGTGGTGGCCGCGGTGAGCCCCACGCTCTACGCCCCGGCCGGCGGCACGGTCACCCTCAAGGTCAAGGCGGGCGACAACGTGAAACGCGGCGACATCCTTGCCGAGATCGACTCTCCCGACCTTGCCGATGCGCAGAAGCGCGAGCAGTCGACCTACGAGGAGATCCAGGCCGCGGTTGGACGCGCGCGCATCGTCGCCCGCAAGCAGCGGCTCCTGGCCCAGCGCGACGCGGATACGGCGGAGATCGAGCGGGTGGCTGCGCAACGCATCTACGATCGCATGGAGAAGGCCGGCGTGGCGGGCGTGATCGCGAAGAACGACTTCCAGAAGGCGGAGGACGCACTGCGCTCGGCACAGGTGCGCGCCAAGCATGCGGCGGAGGCTGCCACGCTCGAGAGCGAGGACGCCATCCTCGAGCTCAGGACGCGCGAGAGCCAACTCGAGCGGCAGCGGCTCGCGGTGGAGTACGCGCGACGGCGGGTGGACGAGCTCAAGGTGCGCGCGCCGGTGGACGGCTTCGTGGGCAGCCTCTCCGTGGCCGATCGCAGCGTGGTGCCCATCAACGGGCCGCTGCTCACGCTCGTGGACCTGTCGGTGCTCGAAGTCGAGCTCGAGATCCCCGAGACCTACGCGCCGGACCTAGGGCTCGGCATGGCTGCCGAAATCACCACTTCCGAGGGCAAGGCGATGGGCACCCTCACGGCTCTCGCGCCGGAGGTGGTGCGCAACCAGGTCCTGGCGCGCGTGCGCTTCTCCGGTCCGCAGCCGGCCAACCTGCGGCAGAGCCAGCGCGTGTCCGCGCGGCTCCTCATCGAGGAGAAGCGCGACGTGCTGACCCTTCCGCGCGGTCCCTTCGTGGAGGCCGGCGGCGGCCGCGTGGCCTACGTGGTAAGCAGCGACGTGGCCGAGCGCAAGCCCATCCGCTTGGGCGGTACGAGCGTCACGGCCGTCGAGGTGCTCGAGGGCCTGCAGGAAGGCGACCAGGTGGTCGTCTCCGGCACCGATGCCTTCGACAACGCGCAGCGCGTCTGGCTCAACCCCTGACCCCGTTCCCGTCCGATTCCAACCGATCCGTCCCGAGGACCCCGATGCTCCGCATGCACAACCTCTCCAAGGTCTACCGCACGCAGATGATCGAAACCCACGCGCTGCGCGGCTTCGACATCGACGTGCGCGAAGGCGAGTTCGTCACGGTGACCGGCCCCTCCGGCTCGGGCAAGACCACCTTCCTCAACATCGCGGGCCTCCTCGAGACCTTCGACGGCGGCGAGTTCACGCTCGACGGGGTGGACGTGCGCGGCATGCGCGATGCCGCCCGCTCGCGCCTGCGCAACGAGAAGCTCGGCTTCATTTTCCAGGGCTTCAACCTCATCCCCGACCTCGACCTCTTCGACAACGTCGATGTGCCACTGCGCTACCGCGGCTTCGGCGCGGCAGAGCGCCGGGAGCGAATCGAGGCGGCGCTCGCAGACGTAGGGCTCGCCTCGCGCAAGCGGCACTACCCCGCGGAGCTGTCCGGCGGGCAACAGCAGCGCGTGGCCATCGCCCGCGCACTGGCCGGCTCGCCGCGCCTCCTTCTCGCCGACGAGCCCACCGGCAACCTCGACTCGCAAATGGCACGCAGCGTGATGGAGCTCCTCGAGGACATCAATGCGCGCGGCACCACGATCCTCATGGTCACGCACGATCCCGAGCTTGCGATACGTGCGCAGCGCAATGTCCACATCGTCGACGGCCAGGTCAGCGACGTGCTGCGGCATCCCGCGTCCCTCGTCGAGGGCGGTGGCCGGACCGCAACGTCCCTGCAATGAGATGAATGCCATGCTCCGCTACTACCTGCTGCTCGGCGTGCGCAACCTCGTGCGCAGCCCTTTGCTCACCGGCCTCATGGTGCTGACGCTCGCCGTGGGCGTGGCCGCAAGCATATCCACGCTCACGATCCTCCATGTGATGTCCGGTGATCCGATTCCGCACAAGAGCGATCGCCTGCTCGTGCCCCTGGTGGACAACGGCCCCGTGCGCAACTACGTGCCCGGCACGCAGCCCGACGATCGGCAGCTGTCCTACCGCGATGCCGCGAACCTGCGTCGCTCCGGCCAGGGCATGCGCCGCACCGCCATCTACGACGTGGCAGGCGCCATCGAACCGGAGCGACCCGACCTGCCCGTGGACCAGGCCGCTGGCCTCGCCGTGGATGCCGACTTCTTCGCCATGTTCGAGGTGCCGTTCCTCCGAGGCGCCCCCTGGACCGCAGCCGAGGATGCGAGCCGGGCGCGTGTCGTGGTGCTCGGCAAGTCGCGCGCCGAGAAGACCTTCGGGGCACAGGACGCGCTGGGCAAGACGCTGCGCATGTTCGGACAGGATTTTCGCGTGGTGGGCGTGCTCGACACCTGGCGACCCGTGCCGCGCTATCCACGACTGCAAAACGGCTCGGGAGGCGCGCTCGCCGGCGAGGACGGCATCTACATCCCGTTCGCGACGGCGACCGATCTCGAGATTCCCAACACGGCCAGCACAAGCTGCGACCAGGACGCGGCGCCGAAGGCGGGGTATGCCGGCTTCCTCGACTCCGAATGCACATGGATCCAGTTCTGGTTCGAGATCGCGTCGTCGTCGGATCGCGCAGCCTTGCACCAGCACCTCACCCGCTACGCAGCGGAGCAGCGCCGCCTCGGTCGGCTGCCGCGCGACGCGCCGGTGCAGCTCTTCGACGTGATGGAGTGGCTGCGCTACATGAACGTGGTGAGCAACGACGCCCGGCTCGCCACATGGCTCGCGTTCGGCTTCCTGGTGCTGTGCCTCGTCAACACGACCGGCTTGCTCCTCGCCAAGTTCTCGTCGCGCGCACCGGAGGTGGGCGTGCGTCGCGCCCTCGGCGCGACCCGTGGCGCCATCATCCGCCAGTTTCTCGCCGAGGCGGCGGTCGTGGGCCTGGCCGGTGGGCTGGTGGGGCTTCTCCTGTCGCTGGGCGCGCTCGCGCTCATTGCGCAACAGGCGCGCCAGCTGTCGATGGTGGCCAGGATGGACTGGGTGATGCTTGGCACGACGTTCCTCATCGCGCTCGCGACCAGCCTGCTCGCCGGGCTGCTGCCCACGTGGCGTGCCGCGCAGGTCACACCGGCCCTGCAACTCAAATCGCAGTGAGGATCCCCGTGGAGATTCGTCCCATCCTGTCCGCCTTGCTGCGCAGCAAGACCGCCCCGCTCCTCGTGGCGATCCAGGTCGCGCTCACCCTCGCCGGCCTCGTCAACGCGCTCTACATCGTGGACCTGCGCCTGGCCGCGTCCGCGCGCGCATCGGGCGTCGCCGATGAAGCGAGCGTCTTCCACATCACGACGAGCCCGGTGACGAAACCGTCGCACGAGCAGGCAATGGCGCAGCGTCAGCGCGACCTCGAGGTCCTCCGCGCGCTGCCCGGGGTGGCGGCCGCGAGCTGGACCAACCAGATGCCGGTGGCGCGCTCGGGTACCACGAGCAGCTATTCGATCGATCGCAAGCAGCAGCGCCCGAGCCTCCTCATGGGCACCTACTTCGCGCCGCCGGGGCTCATCGACACGCTTGGCCTGCGCTTGGTGGAAGGACGCGACTTCCAGCCCGGCGACGTCCTCGAGATCGACGAGTCCAAGGACCATCCCGACGGCACCTTTCCCACCACGGCGATCCTCTCCCGTCGCGCCGCGGAAGCGCTCTACCCCGGGACGAGCGCCCTCGGCAAGCCGGTCTATCTCGGCACCGGGGCGAGCGCGCCCGAGATGCGCGTGATCGGTGTCGTCGAGACCTTGCAGACGCCGTTCGCGCAAGCAGGCGCAGAGGGCGAGCATTCGATCCTCATTCCCCTCTCGGTGGCGGGGCAGTATCCGCGCATCGCCGTGCGCGCCGACCGCGGGCAGCGCGACCGCGCGATGGCCGATGCCGAGGCGGCGCTGCGCAAGATGTCACTCGCGCCGCGCGTGGTGATCCTGCGCAGCACCGAGCAGGACCGCACGGGCCGCTACCGCAACGAGCGGACTCTCGCCTGGATGCTCGTCGCCGTGAGCGGGTTGCTGCTGCTCGTGACCGGGAGTGGCATCGTGGGAATGACCATGCTGCGCATCAGCCAGCGGCGCAAGCAGATCGGCGTCCGGCGCGCGCTCGGGGCCCGCCGCATCGACATCGTCCGCCACTTCGTGGTGGAGAATGTGCTGGTCAGCACCGCCGGGATCGCCTTCGGCCTCGTTCTCGGGCTCGTGCTCAACCGGCTGCTCGTTACGCACCTCCAGCTATCCCCGCTGCCACCGTACTACCTCGTGGGCGGCGCGCTCGCGTTGTGGGCCCTCGGTATCCTTGCCGTCAGCGGTCCCGCCTGGCGCGCGGCGGGCATCCCGCCCGCCACGGCCACGCGCAGTGTGTGAGTAGAATGCGGCGCGTGAGCTCGCCTGTCGACCCGCCCGTCGTGCTCGTCATCGACGACCATCCTTCCATCGCCACCGCGCTACGCGTGCTGCTGTCGCTGCACGACATCGATGTCGTCGGCGTCGCCGCGCCCGATGCCGGACTTGCCTACCTCGCCCAGCACCGCGTCGACCTCGTGATCCAGGACATGAACTTCGCCGCCGACACGACGTCGGGGACCGAAGGCGCGGTGCTGTTCCGCCGCATCCGCGATCGTCACCCCGACTTGCCGGTGATCCTCCTCACGGCATGGACTTCCCTCGACGCGGCCGTGGAGCTCGTGAAGGCGGGAGCGGCCGACTATCTCGCCAAGCCCTGGGACGACCAACGCCTCGTGGCGAGCGTGGCCAACCTCATCGAGCTGGGGCAGGCCAACCGCGCTCTGCAACGACGCATCGAGCGCGAGCGCGGGCAACGTCGCGCCCTCGAGCAACGCTTCGACCTCTGCGGCCTTGTCTGGAGGGATGCCGCCACCGGCCGGGTGCTCGACATGGCCTGCCAGGTAGCGCGCTCCAACGTCCCGGTGCTCGTGACCGGGCCTAACGGGGCCGGCAAGGAGAAGGTCGCCGAGATCATCCGCGCCAATTCCGCCGTGCGGGACGGCCCCTTCGTGACGCTCAACTGTGGCGCCCTGCCTGCGGAGCTCGTGGAGGCCGAGCTCTTCGGCGCCGAGGCGGGGGCGTACACCGGCGCCACGCATGCGCGCGAGGGCAAGTTCGAGGCCGCCGATGGCGGCACGCTCTTCCTCGACGAGATCGGCAACCTGCCGCTCGCGGGGCAGATGAAGCTCCTGCGTGTGCTGGAGACGGGCCGCTTCCAACGCCTGGGTTCTGCCCGCGAGCGCCAGGTCGAGGTACGCGTGATCAGCGCCACCAACGCCGAT
>CALFEY010000188.1 GCA_937958295.1 uncultured Pseudomonadota bacterium | reverse complement strand
TCGGCGAGCGCCACGACCGTGGCCGCGTGCAGGAAGCCGTTGGGCGCGAGGAGGTCGGGACGGATGTCGAGCTCGGCATGCAGCAGGCCGTCGGCGAGATCCACGACGCGGAATCCGAGGAGGCCGGGCAGGCGGCCGTCGCCGCGGACCTGGAGCTGTTCGAGCGTGATGTCGGGGCGCAGGGGCATGGCGTGAGGAGCGATGGAAGGACGGCGCTCAAGTGTAGGCGAGGAGGCGTCCGCAGAAAATGACGCCGATCCACAGCAGGATCGACAGCCCCGCCGCCAGCCGCACGCGTGGCGGCGGCAGCGCCTTGTCCCACGCCGCGGCGTGGCGCATCGCACCGGCATGCAGCAAGCCCGCGTTGATGCCCGCGAGCAGGATGAGGCCCATCTTCAGCAGGAACACGCGATTGGTGAGGAAGTCTTCGGCGTGCGCGGTAAACATCAGGGTCCCCGAGAGCACCGCCACGGCGAAGGCCGCGAGCGTCCACGGCAGCGCGTGCGCCGCCAGGCGCGCCACCGACAGCCCGCGCGACAGTCCCATGAGGCGCAAATCCACGATCACGATCGAGCCCACCACCACCGCGAGAGCCACGATGTGCACGGACTCGACGGCGGGATAGGCCCACATCGCCTCCCGCATGTAGCGAGCGAGCGCGGACGTCTCGATCGCCCCTGCAGGCGTCATCGCAGCTCGACGGTCTTGCCCGCCACCGTGATGCGCTCGGCACGCATCTCGTTCGGCTTGGTCTTGTTGGCGTACCCCTCGACGGTCACGGTGGTGCCGATCTTCAGCATGTCCTTGGCGAGGCCGCGCGACTCCATCCGCGAAGGCGGCGCGAGCACCGCCATCCAGGTCTTCTGCGGCGTCTTGAGCGTGATGTGCCCGTGGGGGTGCTCGTAGCCCGATGCCTCGATGGTGCCGGTGAGCTTCAGCGTGTTGGTCTGGTCGTATTCGCTCCAGCCGTGGTGAGCGAGAGCCAGGGCCGGAAGGGCGAGCGCCGCGGCGAAGGCAAGGGGGCGGATGAGGGAGGTTCGCAGTGCAGGCATGAGGATGCTCCGGAGAAGGTCGGCTTGCGGGCGCCGTCGCGGCGCCGCGGCCCGAGCATCACAATAACGCAAGTTGCGCGAGGTCGCGCCGAAGCTCCGTCGCCGAGCGGAAGTGCAAGCCGTGCATGCCGAGCGCGGAGGCCGCCTGCGCATTCCGCGAATTGTCGTCGATGAACACGGTCTCGTCGGCGTCCAGCCCGTGGCGCTCGAGCAGGATGCGGAAGATACGCGGGTCAGGCTTGACGACCTTCTCCTCCCCGGACACCACGATCCCCTGGAACCAGTCCATGAACGCGAAGCGCCTGCGCTGAGGCGGGAAGGTCTCGTGCGACCAGTTGGTGAGGGCATACAGGGGCACGCCGCGGGCGCGCAGGTCGGCGGCCACCGCCACCGTCTCGTGCAGCTCACCGGCGATCATCTCGCCGAAGCGATCCCGCCACGCGACGATGTGGGGCAGGTGAGCCTGATGCCGCGGCATGAGCGCGGCGATCGCGTCGTCGAAATCACGGCCGGCATCCTGCGCGAGGTTCCAGTCGCTGTGACACACCTCGGCGAGAAAGCGCTCCATCGCGGCCTCGTCGCCGGCGAAGATCTTGCGATACAGGTGGCGCGGATTCCAGTCGAGCAGCACGCCCCCGAGATCGCAGACGACCCCGCGGCGTCGCGGGGGCGATGACGAAGCGGCGGGGAGCGTCATGCGTGTTGTCCCGTACGCGACGGCGCGCGTGCTGAGCCCGGTCTCAGGCCGGCGCGCGCGCCGCCGACGAGGCCAGCTCGCGCAGGTCGACGGCGAAGGCGTCCACCGCCGACGCCGGCGTATCCCAGCTCATCATGAGCCGGATACCGGTGTCGCCCACGAACTCGTAGAACTGCCAGCCGCGCTCGCGCAGGCCGGCGATCACGGGCAGGGGCACGTCCACGAATACGCCGTTGGCCTCCACCGGCGCGAGCAGGCGGGTGCCGGGGATGCCGGCGATCGCATCGCGCATGCGTCGCGCCATCGCATTGGCGTGCGCCGCATGGGCCAGCCATGCTCCGCTGGCGAGAACGCCGACCCACGGGGCCGCGAGGTAGCGCATCTTCGAGGCGAGCTGCCCGGCCTGCATGCGCCGCCGGCCGAATTCAGCCGCGAGCGAGCGCTCGAAGAACACGACGGCCTCGCCGAACGGCAGGCCATTCTTAGTCCCGCCGAGCGAGAGCACATCCACCCCCGCGCGCCAGGTGATGTCGGCGGGCGCGCAGCCGAGCGATGCAACGGCATTGGCGAGCCGCGCGCCGTCCATGTGCACGTGCATGCCTTTCGCGTGCGCGAGGTCCGCGATGGCGCGTACTTCCGACGGCGTGTACACCGTGCCGAGCTCCGTGGCCTGCGTGACCGAGACCACGCGCGGGCGCGCCGAGTGTACGTCGTGCGGCGTGGTGGCGGCCGCCGCGATGCCGTCCGGGGTGAGCTTGGCGTGCGGCGTGTCGATCGGGCGCAGCATGGCGCCGCCGCTGAAGAAATGCGGCGCACCGCATTCGTCGACGCTGATGTGCGCATTGCCGCTGCAGACGATCGCATCGGTGTTGCGCACCATGGCGGCCAGTCCCACGGAGTTGGCGGCCGTGCCGTTGAACACGAGGAAGACCTCGCACTCGGTGGCGAAGAGGGCGCGGATCGCCGCCGTGGCTGCGGCGGTCCAGTCGTCTCCGCCGTAGGCCGGCGCGTGTCCCGCGTTAGCCTGCAGGAGCGCGTCGAGGGCTTCCGGGCAGATGCCCGACCAGTTGTCGCTTGCGAACTGGGGCGACAGGCCCGCCGGTCCCTGGCTCACGGATGCCGCCGCGCGACGCCGCGCCGCGCTCCCGTCACAGGCGCTCTTCGACGAAGGCCGTGACCGAGCGCAGCGCCGCAGGCAGGGCCGCGGCATCGGTGCCGCCGGCCTGCGCCATGTCCGGCCGCCCGCCACCCTTGCCACCCACCTGCGTGGCCACGTGATTGACGAGCTCGCCGGCCTTCACCTTGCCGGTGAGGTCGCTCGTGACGCCCGCGATGAGCGTGACCTTGCCGTCGGCCACGCTGCCGAGCACGATCGCGGCGGACTTGAGCTTGTCCTTGAGCTTGTCCATCGTCTCGCGCAAGGCCTTGGCATCGGCGCCATCCAGCGCGGCCGCGAGCACCTTGGCGCCCTTCACGTCCACCGCGCTGCCGGCGAGGTCGTCGCCGGCGCTCGCGGCCGCCTTGGCCTTCAGGCGCGCGAGCTCCTTCTCGGTGTGCCGGGCGCTGTCGAGCAGTTGCTGGATACGCGCCTCGACCTCGGCCACCGGCGCCTTGATCGCGTGCGCCGCCGCGTTAAGACGCGCCTCCTGCGCCTGCACGAAAGCCAGCGCACCGCGCCCGGTGGTGGCCTCCACGCGCCGGATGCCGGCCGCGACGCCGCTCTCGCCCGTGATCTTGAAAAAGCCGATGTCGCCGGTGCGTGCGACGTGCGTACCGCCGCACAGCTCGCGCGACGTGCCGATGTCGAGCACGCGCACCTCGTCGCCGTACTTCTCGCCGAAGAGCATCATCGCGCCGAGCTTCTGCGCGTCGTCGATGGCCATCACGCGCGCGTTGGTGGGGTGATTGTCGAGGATCTCGATGTTGACAAGCTCCTCCACGCGCCGGATCTGGTCGTCGGTGAGCGGCGCGTTGTGCGCGAAGTCGAAGCGCGTCTTGTCGGGATCGACGAGCGAGCCCTTCTGCTGCACGTGCGTGCCCAGCACCTCGCGCAGGGCCTTGTGCATGAGGTGCGTGGCCGAGTGATTGCGCATCGTGCGGCCGCGGGCCTCATGGTCCACCTGCGCGGCGACCATGTCGCCCACCCGGAGCTCGCCGTTCTTCACCTCGCCCACGTGGCCGAAGACATCCGGCTGCACCTTCTGCGTGTCCTCGACGGCGAACAGCGTGAGGCACACCCCGCTCTTGGAGAGCTCGCCCCGATCGCCCACCTGCCCGCCGGACTCGGCGTAGAACGGCGTGCGATCGAGCACCACGACGCCGTGGTCGCCCGTGACGAGCGCGTCCACCTTGGCGCCGTCCTTGTACAGCGCCACCACGCGGCCTTCCTCGGCCAGCGTGTCGTACCCGCGGAAGGCGGTCTTGGGGCCGTCGTACTCGACGGTGGCGCCCATCTTGAAGGACGACGCGGCGCGCGCGCGATCGCGCTGCGCGTTCATGGCGGACTCGAAGCCCGCCTCGTCGACGGTCACGTTGCGGCCGCGGGCGATGTCGGCCGTGAGGTCGAAGGGAAAGCCGAAGGTGTCATAAAGCGTGAAGGCCGTGGCGCCGTCAAGCACCGTGCCACCGCTCTTGGCGAGCGTGTCGAGCGAGGCACCCAGGATCTTCATGCCGTTCTCGAGCGTCTCGCCGAAGCGTTCCTCTTCGGCCTTCAGCACCTGCGCCACGCGTGCCTTGTCGCGCGTGAGCTCGGGATACGCCTCGCCCATCTGCCGGTCGAGGTCTTCCACCAGCTTGTAGAAGAACGGCTGCTTCTGCCCGAGCTGGTAGCCGTGGCGGATCGCACGGCGGATGATGCGGCGAAGCACGTAGCCGCGGCCGTCGGACGACGGGATCACGCCGTCGACGATCAGGAACGAGCACGCGCGAATGTGATCGGCGATGACCTTGAGCGAAGGATTGTCGAGGTCGGTGGCGCCGGTCTCGCGGGCCGCCGCCTTGATGAGCGCCTGGAAGAGGTCGATCTCGTAGTTCGAGTGCACGTGCTGGAGCACCGCGGCGAGGCGCTCGAGGCCCATGCCGGTGTCCACGCACGGCTTGGGCAGGGGCGTCATCGTGAACGACCCATCCGCCGACTTCTGCCGATCGAACTGCATGAACACGAGGTTCCAGATCTCGATGTAGCGGTCGCCGTCGGCATCGGGCGAGCCGGGCGGCCCGCCCCACACCGCAGGGCCGTGATCGTAGAAGATCTCCGAGCACGGGCCGCACGGTCCGGTATCGGCCATCTGCCAGAAGTTGTCGCTCGCGTACTTGGCGCCCTTGTTGTCACCGATGCGGACCACGCGCTCCGGCGGCACGCCGATCTCCTTCGTCCAGATGTCGTAGGCCTCGTCGTCGTCGATGTAGAC
>CALFEY010000187.1 GCA_937958295.1 uncultured Pseudomonadota bacterium | reverse complement strand
CCCTCCCACACGCTGTTGAGCGGGGCCTCGCGGTACAGGCGCGCCATCGGGTTCTCCTCGATGAAGCCGTTGCCGCCGTGACACTGCAGCGCCTCATAGGCGATCGACGGCGCCCGCGAGCAGTTGAAGAACTTGGCAGCCGGCGTGACCACGCGCGCGAACAGTCGCTCGTGCTCGCTCGCCTCGAGACGGTCGGTGGCCCTGGCCACGCGCAACGCCAGCAGCGTGGCCGCCTCCACTTCCACGGCCATGTCGGCCAGCACGCTCGTCATCATCGGCCGGTCGGCGATGGGCGTTGCGAAGGCGCTGCGCGTGGTGGTGTGTCGCAGCGCCAGCGTGAGCGCCTGGCGCATGAGCCCCGCCGAGCCGATCGCGAAATCGAGGCGCGTGAGGTGCGCATGGGACAGGATCTCGCGGATGCCGCGGCCCTCCTCGCCCACGCGAATCGCGAGCGTGCCGGCGTACTCCACCTCGCTCGACGCATTCGACTTGTTGCCGGCTTTGTCCTTCAGGCGCTGGACGAAGAACGGATTCCAGCGGCCGTCGGGCAGCGTGCGCGGGAGGAAGAAGCACGTCACCCCGCTCGCCACCTTGGCGAGCGTGAAGAAGCCGTCGGACTGAGGCACGGAGCAGAACCATTTGTGACCGGTGAGCTCGTACCAATGCGCGGTGGCGCCGTGATAGGCACTCGTTTCCACGTACCGCGCCGTGGTCTGCGTCTCGCGCAGGTCAGAGCCGCCCTGCTTCTCGGTCATCGCGTAGCCCACGACCACCGAGGGCTTCGCGCCCACCTCGCGCCGGCTGAACTCGTAGGTGGTGCCTTTGGATTTCTCGGCCCAGATGGCGAGCGCCGGCTCGGCGGCGAAGCCGGCGTAGGCCGCGTAGGCCATGCCAGTGGGGCAGGCGGTGCCGTGCTCCACCTGGTTCCAGAGGTACGAGAGGACCGCGCGCGCCACATGGGGGTTCGCTTCCCGCGAGCGCCAGGCGAGGTTGGGCACCTCGTGCTTCCACGCGAGCGTCATGAGCTCGTGCCAGCTCGGATGAAAGTCCACCCAGTCGATGCGATGACCGAAGCGGTCGTGGGTCGCAAGCTCGGGAACATGGCGATTGGCGAGGCGGGCGAGCTCCTGCGTGTGCTCGTCGCCGGCCACCGCACCCAGGGCGCGGCATCGATCGGCGGCCCAAGGGGCGTCGCGGGCGATGGCTGCGGTAAGCACCGCGTCGGCTGCGAAGGCATTGAAGCCGCACGCCGCCTGCGCCTGGTTGCGTACCTCGTGCGTGGCGTAGCGATCGGCCGCGGGGGAGATGATGGCGGGAGGAAGGGGCTCGTTCATCGCGATCTGCGTTCTTGGAGTGGGCGGGCGCGGGACACCGGTGCCACGCTGGCGCATGCGAGCCGCGCGATATCGTGGGCCAGCGAGTGGACCTTGCGGCGCGAATCGCCGCTTCCTGGGGGATGGCGTGGATTGAGCGGCGACAGCGGGCCGATGAGCCCCTCCATGAAGCCGCCCACGATCACCGACGCGGCGAGATCCGGCGCGACGTCGTCACGCATCTCGTGCGCCGCCTGGCCGCTCGCGACGATGGTGCGCACGACGTTGCTCACGGCTGCGCGATACACGAGCCGTGCCGCGTCGATCTCCTTGTCGCAAGGCTCGGCGATGAGCGCGTAGGCAAGACGCGGATTGCGCATGGCCCGGCGCACGAACGTGGCCACGGCCGAGTGCAAGCGCGTGGCCGCGGGCTCGTCGGAGGTGGCGATGGCCGCGAGCACGTCGACCTCGCGCTGGGACACGGCGGACAGCACGTCGGCGAAGAGCTCGGCTTTGGACGGGAAGTACCGGTAGACGGTGCCCGTCGCCATCCCGGCCGCCGCCGCCACGCTGGCGACCTGGGCCTCCTGCCAGCCGCCTTCGCTTACGAGCGTCCGGGCGGCCGCGAGGATGCGCCCGCGGTTGTCCTGCAGGCGCGCTTCCACGGCAGGCGTCTGGCGGTAGGCCACGTTGCAGCGACTCCCGGCACTCGATGATATGAATCGTAATTCATTTCTTCGATGCCGCCAAGCGGACCGCTCCTACCGCGGCCGGTCGAGGCGGCCGCGGCTCACGTGCCGGACGTGGATCAGTCCACTGCCAGCAGGACCAGCGCGCCTACGCCGGCGCCGATCCCGAGGGGAATGCCGTAGCGCTCGAGCTTGCTCACCGAGTCGCCCACGACCACTTCCACCGGCACGCTGGTGAGGTCGAGCACCTTGTTGGTGACCGAGGCCTCGACCATGCGCGTGAGGGAATTCTTGCGCGCGGTGGCGAGCACGATGTGATCGCACTGCAGGCGCTTCGCTTCGTCGGCGATGGTCTCCGCGCGGCGTCCCACGCGGACGTGCTCGGCGAAGGGCAAACGCACCTCCTCGAGCATCCCGCGCAGCGGCGCCAGCACGCCTTCGGCCTGCTCCTTGTGATGTGCGTCGCGGTCCTGCTTGGCAGTGAAGCGCGCGATGTGCCGGGAGAACGGCGCCTGCACGTTCAGAAGGTGGACCTCGAAGGCCGGATTCTTGCGGAACTCGGCGATGACATGACGGATCGCGTGGAGCGCATTGCTCGAGCCGTCGACGGGCACCAGGATCTTCAGCATGGTCGGTTCTCCAGGAGGTTCGTCCGACGCCGCCGTCGCCCCGGCGCTCGGAAACGGGGACAGCCGCGCACTGATGCGCGATTCCATTTTCTGGTGGTTGCGGATGAAGCCGGCGAACAGCACGCCGCCCACCACCAGCACGTACAGGAGAGGCACGACGAACGGATAGAGCGCGAGGTACTCCTTCACGAGCGGTTCCGCCGACATCATCTTGACGCTGGTCCAGGCGAGCACGCCCGCCCCCACGTACACGAACGACGGATATTTCTCCACGAAGGTGAGGAGCAGCGTGCTGCCCCAGATCACGATCGGGATGCTGATGAGGAGGCCGAGCACCACGAGGAGGAAGCTGCCGTGCGCCGCACCCGCCACCGCCAGCACGTTGTCGAGGCCCATGACCATGTCGGCCACCACCACCGTCCGAATGGCGCCCCAGAAGTTCGCCGCGCCCGCCACCTTGTCGGCGCTCTCCTCTTCCTCCGGCAGGAGCAGCTTGTAGGCGATCCATACGAGGAGCGCGCCGCCAGCGAAGAGCAGGCCGGGAATCTTCAGTAGCGCTACCACGATGAGCGTCATGGATGTGCGGACCACGATCGCCCCGACGGTGCCCCACAGGATGGCCTTTCTCTGCAGGTGCTTGGGCAGATTGCGGGCCGCCAGCGCGATCACGATCGCGTTGTCGCCGGCGAGCACGAGGTCGATCACGATGATCGCCAGCAGGGCCGACGCGAACTGCATCGATAGTATTTCCATGGTCCTCTCGTGGGCGGGTTGTATCCGTGGCCAGTATTGCCGCGGATGAACAGGCGTGGCTTCGAACTTCGCGATGCCATCCATCACGAAAGCGGATGGATCACGCCGCGCACGGCGGCGGTCGAAACAGGTGCAAACCCACCCGATGTTGACCCTCAAGGCGTTGCACCTAAGGGTATTACCCTGCTAGACTCGATTCGCGCCCGGAGTACCGGCCGGGCGTCCCCAGAAGGGGAGTAGCTTGGGTGGCGAAGCACGCCACCGTGACACGGTCGTCAATACGGGCCGCAAGGCCCCGGTCGTGTCGGCAGTGCCCGCCCGGGCGCTGCAAGCGAGACCTTTGCCGGACGGTGTCGGGTCCTGTCATGCGACGGGCATCGGCACCGGCAGGTGAAGGCCGCCGTGCCCGGGCATCGCGGTCGTTGCGTCGTGCAACCGAAGGAGACCGCGCCCGTGCCCCACTCGCGAATCCGCCGCTATCTGCGCCACGGCACCCTGCCCCAGCTGGCAGTGTTCGAAGCCAGCGCCAGGCTCAAGAGCTTCACCCGCGCCGCCGACGAGCTCCACCTCGCGCAGCCCACCGTGTCGGCCCAGATGCGCAAGCTCGCCGAGACGCTCGGCGCGCCGCTGTTCGAGCAGGTGGGCCGCAACATCCGGTTGACCGAGCCGGGCCGCCTCGCCTATGCCCACTGCCTCGAGGTGCTGCAGGCCTTCGAGCGACTGGACGAGTCCTTGGCCTCGCTGCGCCAGGTGAATTCGGGCGAGCTGCGGCTGGCCATCGCCGGGGCCGCCACGTGCTTCGTGACCCGCATGGTGGCGGGCTTCAACGAAGAGCACCCGGACGTATCCATCGCCGTGCGCATCGACAACTGCGCGAGCCTGCGCACCCGCCTGGCCGCGCGCGAGGACGACCTGTACCTGTTTGCGCACGCGCCTGACGTGCCCGACGTCGTGCGCCAGGCCGTGCTGGCCAATCCGCTGGTGGTGGTCGGCTGCCGCACCCACCGCTGGGCGCGCGCCCGCGGCGTCTCGCTCGCCGAGCTTGCGCGCGAGCCCCTCGTGATCCGCGAGCCGGGATCCGGCACGCGCGCCTGCCTGCTGGATCTTTTCGCCCGTGCGGGCCTCACGCCGAACGTGCGCATGGAGCTCGGCTCCGACGATGCGTTGCGCTCGGCCGTGGCGCAGGGGGCGGGAGTGGCGGTGCTGGCCCGCAACACCTTTGCGCCTCCGGGGTCTGCCCCGATGCTCGCGGAGCTCGACGTGGCGGGCTTTCCCCTCGCACGGCAGTGGCACTTCGCCTACCCCGCCCAGGGTCGCCTTTCGGCCACGGCGGAAGCCTTCCTGCGTTACGTGCGCGAGGCGTCCGTGCCCTGCCCCGCCCCGGCGTGGGCGCCCGCACCGGAGCCGACGCCCGCAAGGACGGCCTGGGCGATCGCCGCCAGCACGGTGTCGTCCTCGCCGATCGCCGCCCGCAGCTCGACGTAGAGCCCCGGGTGGCGGGCACGGACCTGCGCCACCACAGCGGGCAGGTCCTCCCGCACATGCCCGCCCTGGCCCAGGAAGATCGGGACCACCACGAGGGACGTGCAACCAGCGGCGGCCAGCTCGTCGGCGGCCGTCCCGAGATCCGGCGCCATCATCTCCAGGAACGCCAGCCGGACTGCAAGGTCGGGGCGCGCCGTCGAGATCTTGGCGGTCAGCCGCTCGAAGGGCGCGCGCCACCGCGGATCGCGGGCGCCGTGCGCAAACAGGATGAGGCCCCGGTTCATCGTCCCGATTATAGGCGGGCGACCGCACTGCATATGCCTTTGCGGCCTATGGGCATAGCCATTGATTCCTTCTGGGCATGAGTCGCGCCCCTATCCTTCCAGGACGGGGCGGATCCGCCGTTTCCGTCGCCGTTTCTTCAGGCCCTTCATGTATCGCTACGATTCCTTCGACCAACGCATCGTCGATGAGCGCGTCGCGCAATTCCGCGACCAGACCCGCCGCTACCTGGCCGGCGAGCTGTCCGACGACGACTTCCGCCCTTTGCGCCTGCAGAACGGCCTGTACATCCAGAAGCACGCGCCGATGCTGCGCGTGGCCATCCCCTACGGCCAGCTCTCGTCGCGCCAGTTGCGCACCCTCGCCCACATCGGCCGCGTGTACGACCGCGGCTACGGCCACTTCACCACGCGCCAGAACATCCAGTACAACTGGCCGGAGCTCGCGCGGGTGCCCGATATCCTGGCCGAACTGGCGCGCGTGGAGATGCACGCGATCCAGACCTCCGGCAACTGCATCCGCAACGTCACGAGCGACCATTACGCCGGCGTTGCAGCCGACGAAATCGCCGATCCGCGCCCGTATTCGGAGCTCGTGCGCCAGTGGTCGACCTTTCACCCCGAATTCGCCTACCTGCCCCGCAAGTTCAAGATCGCGATCACCGGCGCCACGCACGACCGCGCGGCGATCCTCGTGCACGACATCGGACTGCAGATCGTGCGCGACGCGCGGGGCGAGCTCGGCTTTCGCGTGGCCGTGGGCGGCGGCCTCGGTCGCACCCCCATCGTGGGCCACGTAATCCGCGAGTTCCTCCCGCGCGCCGAGATCCTCAACTACCTCGATGCAATCCTGCGCGTGTACAACCGCTTCGGCCGCCGCGACAACAAGTACAAGGCGCGCATCAAGATCCTGGTGAAGGAGCGCAAGCCTGCCGTTTTCGCCGCCGACGTGGAGGCTGAATGGGCGCACCTGCGCAGTGGGCCGGCCACGGTGCCGGCGGAAGAGTTCGCGCGCCTCGAGGCCTTCTTCGCGCCGCCCAGGTACGACACGCTCGCCAGCGATGACGCCGGCTATCGCAGCGCACTCGCCGACAACCGGGCATTCGCAAACTGGGCCGCGCGCAACCTCCATCCGCACAAGGTGCGCGGCTACGCGATCGTGACGCTCTCGCTCAAGAAGACAGGCATCCCACCGGGCGACGTGACCTCCGACCAGATGGACGCGATCGCCAATCTCGCCGACCGGTTCAGCCTGGGCGAGCTGCGCGTTTCGCATGAGCAGAACCTCGTGTTCACGGACGTCCGGCAGAGCGAGCTCCTCGCCTTGTGGAAGGAGCTCAAGACGCTCGGCCTCGCCACGCCCAATATCGGCCTCCTCACCAACATCGTGTGCTGCCCCGGCGGCGACTTCTGCTCGCTCGCCAATGCCAAGTCGATTCCCATTGCCGAGGCCATCCAGCGCCGCTTCGACGACCTCGACTACCTGCACGACATCGGCGAGCTCGACCTCAACATCAGCGGCTGCATGAATGCCTGCGGCCATCACCACGTCGGCCACATCGGCGTGCTCGGCGTCGACAAGAACGGCAGCGAGTGGTACCAGGTCACGATCGGCGGCACGCAGGGCGAGCACGCGGCCATCGGCAAGGTGATCGGCCCGTCGTTTGCAGCCGACGACATGCCCGAGGTGGTGGCGCGCCTCATCGAGACTTACGTCCACATCCGCCGCGAGGACGAACGCTTCGTGGATACGGTGCGCCGCGTGGGCATCGACCCCTTCAAGGAGCGCGTGTATGCCGAAGCTCATTAGAAGGGGCGCGGTGGTCGACGACGCCCGTGTCGTGGTTCGCAACGCCATCGCCGTCGCCGACGTGCCGGCGGGACCGGTACTCGTGCCGCTCTCTCTGTGGACGTCCGCCCGCGACGCGCTCCTCGCCCGCGGGAACGTGGGGGTGTGGCTTGCGCCCACCGACGATCCCGCCACCCTCGCCGACGACACCGCCCGCCTGCCTGCGATCGCGGTGGATTTTCCCGCCTTCACCGATGGGCGCGGCTACTCCACGGCTCGCCTCCTGCGCGAGCGCTACGGCTACACCGGCGAATTGCGCGCCGTCGGCGACATCCAGCGCGACCAGCTCGCCTATCTCGTGCAGGCGGGCTTCGATGCCTTTGCCCTCGCCGAAGGCCGCGATCCGCAGGCGGCGCTGGCGAGCCTGGCCGACTTCACCGACGGCTACCAGCACACCGGCTTGCGCACGCCGTGGTTCCGCCGGCGCGCGGCTGCCGGAGCGGGCGCGTGACGCTCGTGGGGCGCATCCAGACCTCGGACGGCCCCCGTGCGCGGGCCAACCTCCACGACGCCGTGACGATCGTACTCGCCGACAAGATCGGCATCTCGCGGGGCGACGTGTTCGTGGCCGCGGCCGAAGCCCCGGAGCGGGTGCGCAACCCGGCCGTCGGTACCGTCATCCTGGTCGACGCGGCCACCCATGCCTCCGAGGCGAGCGGGACGATCTCATGAGGCCCGGCACCGTCTATCTCGTGGGTGCCGGTCCGGGCGCGCCGGACTTGCTCACGCTGCGCGCGGCGCGGCTGCTCGCGCAAGCGGACATCGTGTTCCACGACGCGCTCGTGCACCCGGAGACCGTCGCGCTCGCCACCCGCGCGCAGATCGTGGCGGTGGGCAAGCGTTGCGGCAAGCATTCCACCGCGCAGCGCTTCATCAACAAGCGCCTCGTGGACGCGGCGCGTGCGCATCGCGTGGTCGTGCGCCTGAAAGGGGGCGACCCGATGCTCTTCGGCCGGGCCCAGGAAGAGATCGACGCCCTCGAAGCTGCCGGCGTGCCATGCGAGGTGGTCCCCGGCATCACGGCCGCACTGGCGGCGGCCGCTGCCACGCGCACCTCGCTCACTCAGCGCGGCCGCGCCCGCAGCGTGGCCTTCGCCACCCCGCGGGTCGGAACCGACGAGACCCACGGGCGCTGGGCCGATGGCCTCGCGGCGGCAGACGCCGGCGCGATCTACATGGGCGTGGGGGAAGCGGCGCAGATCACCGCCACCCTCGTCGCCGCAGGGAAGCCGCCTGGCCTGCCGGTGGCGGTGGTCGAGAATGCCTCCCTGCCCAACGAGCACATCCACTACACGACGCTCGCGGCGTTGCCGGCGGTGGGCCGTCGCACTTCGGGGCCGGCGCTGATTCTCCTCGGCGCGCAGTTCCAGGAGCGACTGCCCGCGCTGTCGGCCCACGCCGCGGACGATTCCGGCCTCGCGCGAACGGGAACGCATTGAGCCGCACACCGTTCCTTCCCCACCCGGCGGTGGTGGCCCTGGTTCTCGAGCTCGCCGTGGAGCGGCGCTCGCGCCTGCTCCAGCAACGTCTCGTGGGAGAGATCGAATGAGCATCGCATTGCGCGGCATCGGCAAGCGCTTCGGCAAATTCGTGGCGCTGGACAACGTCAACCTGGACGTGGGGACGGGCGAGCTCGTTGCGCTGCTGGGGCCCTCCGGCTCCGGCAAGACCACGCTCCTGCGCATCATCGCCGGGCTCGACACGCAGGACACCGGCACCGTCGCCTTCCACGGTGAAGACGCCTCCGCCTTGCACGCGCGCGAGCGCCAGGTGGGCTTCGTGTTCCAGCACTACGCCCTGTTCGCCCACCTCACCATCTTTGAGAACGTGGCGTTCGGGCTGCGCGTGCGGCCGCGCGGCCAGCGCCCCGCCGAGGCCGACATTGCGAAGAAGGTGCACGCGCTGCTCGAGCTCGTGCAGCTGGGAGGCCTCGCGCACCGCTATCCGCATCAGCTGTCCGGCGGCCAACGCCAGCGCATCGCGCTCGCGCGCGCCCTCGCCGTGGAGCCGCGCGTGCTGCTGCTCGACGAGCCGTTCGGTGCGCTCGATGCCAAGGTTCGCCAGGAACTCCGGCGGTGGCTACGCCACCTGCACGACGAGGTGCACGTCACCAGCGTGTTCGTGACGCACGACCAGGAAGAAGCGCTCGAAGTGGCCGACCGCGTGGTGGTGATGAATCGCGGCCGTATCGAGCAGGTCGGCACCCCCGAGGAGGTATACGACCGGCCCGCAACCCCGTTCGTGTTCGAGTTCCTGGGCCAGGTGAATCGCCTGCCCGGCAACGGCAGCCTCGAAGTCTTCACGCGGCCGGACGAGTTCGCGGTGTCGCGCGAGCCGCACCCCGCGGCGCTGGCGGCGCGCCTCGTGCACGGCACCGCGATCGGGGCGACCGCCCGGCTGGAATTCGCGCTCGAGCCGTCGGGGCAGACCATCAACGTCGAGCTGCCGCGCGCGACCTTCCGTGCGCTTTCGCTGAGCGCCGGCGAAGTGGCCTATCTCACGCCGTTGCAGCAGCACGCATTCCAGGCCGCCGCTGCGGCCTGACGGCCGTCAACCCAGCTCGAACGTCGTCACGCCGTAGACGTTGTGCAGCGGAACGGGCGGCGCGGGCCCGGTGTACATGCGAGCCGTCTCGAATGCCGGTGCCATGGCGTGGCGACGCGCGAGTTCAACGCCGGCGGCGTTGGGCTCGGGCACGTCGAGATACACATCCTGGCCGGGTCCCGCGGCTGTGCAGAGGGCCACGAAGAGCGCCTCGGCCTGGCGCGCATCGTCCGCGAAGAGCGGGCCGATCTTGTAGCCCGCGTGCGCCGGTCGGATCATGCCGAAACCGGCGATCTTGCCGTCGCTCCGCGCCACGAGCGCGCGGGCGTGCGGCTGGGCGATCCACGCCCGCAGGAAGGCCGGCCGTTCCACCGAGAAATGCAACGCGTCATAGGCGGCGAGCGCCGCGAACGGCACGGTTGCGGCGTCGACGATGTCGCTTGAACCGACCGCCGACGCCCTGGGCGCACGTCCGCGGTAGCGGATGTTGCGATACGCGAGGCGAAAGCCCGAGCGCCGGTAGTTCTCCTGCTGCGCCACCACGCCGTCGAGGCCCACGTTGCGACCCGCGGCACCGGCCAGGGCCGCCTGCCAGATCGACAGGCCATGTCCTTGCCCGCGAAAGCCGGGCGCCACGATGTACAGGCCGAGGAAGGCAAAGGCGCGGCCGTACTTCACCACCGAGATCGTGGCGACGGGCGCGGCGCCGATCTCACCCAGGAAGAAGCCCGACGGGTCGGCCGCCGCAAAGCACGGCGCATCGTCGCGGCCCGGATTCCAGCCTTCGCGCGAAGCCCAGTCCATCGCCACCGCGAGGGCATCGGGCATGCGCTGCCTGATTGCCAGCGCGCTCATCGCAGTCCCGCCGTTTGTGGCGCCGCCGCAGCCATCACGTCCACGGCGGCCAGCACCATGGCCGCCCGGGGGAACGGCTCCGCGCTGAACAAGAGCACGAATGGCGCCCCGGGAAAGGGAATGGCCACACGCAGGTGATCGGCGTCCACCACGCCCAGGAGCGTACCGCCGGGCGCCACCTGGTCGCGCACGAGGAGCATGCCGTCGTTGCGACCCTCCGTGCGCGCCAGGCGCAGGTACGGCAACAGCATGCCGGGAGACAGTCCCCCGAGGTCGGGCATGGTCACCACCGAGTACACCGGCACGCCGCTGCGCGCCTGTGGGCTTGCCCACCATGTCTTGCGCGCCGCTGGGGTGAGGTCGCCCACGGGATCCCCCTCTCCCCGATCGCATCCGCGAAACGGCAGCACGCCCACGGTGGACGCGTAAAAGCCGCGGAAGGTGTCAGCCAGTGGACTGCCATTGACGGCACCGGCGATCGAGAGCACGCCCTGCGTGCGCGCGGCGATGTCGGGCCGCGAGCCCAGCATCTCCAGGATGTCGGCGACGCCTTTGGAGTGCCCCACGAAGACGAGCCTGCGGCCGTCCGCCGGCAGGCGGTCGACCTGCTCCGCGAGGAGGCGCGCATTGGCCGCCACGCCGTTGCGGCCGCCGACGGCGAGCGTCTCCGCGGCGAAGCCTTCGTCGCGCGCGGCTTCGATCACGTCTGAGAACGAATGGATCCCGGGAAAGCATGCGGCGAGAAAGCCCGGCACAAAGAGCAGACGGTACTCGTTGGGCACGGCCGGAGCGGGCCTCGGAGCGGCCGCCTCGCCGGCGAAGGTCAGCAGCGATCGACCGCAGTCCTCCGCCGCGAGAGCGGCCCGGGCGCAAAGCGCCGCCCGATAAGGTCCGCGCAAGTCGCGGCTCGCCGCGAGGCCATCCGGCAAGGGTGTCTGCGCGCGGGCGCCTACGACCCCCAGGACCAGGAGGAGGACGATCGCCAATCGCATAGGCACCCGCGCGCCATCCGTTTCAAGGGCCGAGGCCTCGCGGAGCGGAGTCGTCATCGGATGGGGAGAGCGGTCGGGCCGATCCGCGCCCCGCGCACCGCCAGGAGTTCCCGCAGGAGCGAGCGATGACAGCGCGATTCGTCCTCGCAGTAGCAGCCCACGGAGAAATCGGCGGTGTGCGACAGCGCCGCGAGAAGATCGAGCGTGCGCGCCGCGGCAGGCACGCGCATCTCGGCGAGGTAGCGGCGGCGAAAGGCCGTGAAGCCCCGCGCTGAGGTATCCGCTCGCGCGATCGCCACGGTGGCGGCGCTGGGAGCGAGCTCGGGGTACCACAGGTCGAACCAGTCCTCCGCGGCGTAGCGCGACTTGCGCACGCCACGCGGGGGCCGCCGTACCGTGCCGATGCGCAGGCCCTCGTCCCGCTCGCGCGGACTGCCGAGCCGCACGATGCGAACCGTCATGCGCGCCGGAAAGGGACCATCAACGCGACGCGTCGCGCGGATCCGCGGGCCGCGTGATGATGTGGGACGAATCGAGGTACTCCTCCTCGACGGCCGTCAGCGGCGCAGGGGCGGAGGGCGGTGTCACCGGCGACGGGGGCGTAGGTGCCGGCAGGGGCCCCCGGCGATGCATGAAATAGCGGAGCACGAACACGACCACCACTGCGCCCGCCAGGATCGCGGCGATCGGGATGAGATTGCTTAACTCCATATGATGGCGTCCGCGGCGGACGCTAGATCACATTGCCGCCGATCCGGCGCAGCGGACCGAAGCAGGCGTCGAGGCTTTCCCCGCGGCACACCACGAAGGCCTGGCCGGCGCGATCGAAGCGGATGTAGTTGGTGGTCTTGCGGCCGATGTCGGTGATCTGGCCGCTGCAGTCCTGCTTGCCGTTGTCCTTCACGATGGTGTCGGTCCAGACGTAGAAGCCCTTGCTGGTAGGCTTGGGGGAGACCTCGAACTCGGTCTCGGCGATCTCCTGGCCGCTGGTGACGATCGACGTGCCGTCGGTGCGGAAGCGGTACACCTCGGCGCACCCGGTATTGGGGACGTCGAAGCGCCACGTCCCGACAAGGGGATGGTCGGCGTAGGGCGAAGAAGCGGTGGCGGGGAGGGCCAGGAGCACGGCGAGCACGGCCGCCGTGGCAGAGGCAAGATAGGTTCGCATGGGCCTTTCGACTGGGGCGGCGCGGTGAAGTTCGCGCGGGTGCTCTCTGTGCAAGCGTAGCAGACCCGGCCGCTTGCGCACACGCGCCCCGGGAACGATGTCGATGGCCGCGGAGGACGCCTCGCGGGCGGGTAGAATCCTGGCGCAGCACGCGCGGGCCTTGCCGCGCTCCTTCGCCGCGACCCCTTGACGTCCCTCCCCCTGTTTTCGCTCGCTCCCGCCGACCAGAAGGCCTGGCTCGCGCAGCGCCTGGCGCAGCCGTCGCCGGAAGCCGCCCGCGGCATGAGCGACGGTGGCAGGCTGCCGGGTCGCGAGGGCCCGGCGCGGGAGGCGGCGGTGCTCGTGCCGCTCGTCAATCGGCCGGACGGACTATGGCTTCTGCTCACGCAGCGCAGCGCCGACCTTCCCGATCACCCCGGCCAGATCGCCTTCCCGGGCGGCCGGGTGGAGCCCGCGGACGTGGACCACGCCGCTGCGGCTCTGCGGGAAACGACCGAGGAGACGGGCCTGCCCGCAGACCGCGTCACGGTGTTGGGTGAGCTCGCCACCTACGAAACCGTGACGGGCTATCGCGTCACTCCGGTGGTGGGCTGGGTCGAGCCCCCGTTCGTGGTCACGCCCGACCCGGTGGAGGTGGCCGATATCTTCGAGGTGCCGTTGGCGTTCATCCTCGACACGGCCAACCAGCAGCGGCACTTCCGGATGCAGGGCGAGCGGCGGCGCGACTTCTGGGCCATTCCCTACGGCGAGCGATATATCTGGGGCGCGACCGCGGCAATGCTGATCATCTTCGATCGCACGCTGCGCGGCGCGGCCTAGGGGAGCGATGATCGACGGTCCGTCCGCGCTCGTGTTGCCGGGCGGCGGCGCGCGCGCGGCCTACCAGGTGGGTGCGCTGCGGGCGATCGCGCACATTCACGGCCGCCCCGGGCCGCTGCCGTTTGCCATCCTGTGCGGCACGTCTGCCGGCGCTCTCAATGCCGTGGCCATCGCCCAGCACGCCGACGACTTCCGACGCGGCATTGCGCGCCTTGCCCGATGGTGGCGGCGCGTGGAGGTGTCGTCCATCTACCGCGCGGACTTCGGCGCGCTCTCCGTGCACAGCGCGCGCTTCCTCGCAGCCGTGCTGATGGGCGCGCCGCCGCCGCGAGGCGTGGCCGCGCTCCTCGACAGCGCGCCGCTCGCTCGGGTGATCGAGTCCGAGTTCGACTTCGAGCGCATCCGCGCGCACGTGCGCGCCGGGACCCTGCGGGCGCTCGCCGTGAACGCCACGAGCTACACCACCGGGCATGCCGTGACGTTCTTCGAAGCGGGCGCCGACCAGTTGGGTTGGAACCGGATGCGGCGCCGCGGCGAGGCAGCCCGCCTGGGGCCGGCGCATCTCCTCGCCTCCGCGGCCATCCCCTTCGTCTTTCCCGCCCAGGGTATCGGCGACGACTACTACATGGACGGCTCCGTGCGGCTGGCGGCGCCGCTATCCCCGCCGCTCAACTTGGGGGCGCGACGCATTCTCGTGATCGCCGTTGGCCAGTTCGGCGGACAGCGTCCCGATCATGCCGGGCCGGCGGACTACCCCTCCTTCGCGCAGGCCGCGGGCCATGCACTGTCGACGGTGTTCCTCGACAATCTCGCGGTGGACGTGGAGCGCATGGCGCAGGTCAATCGTCTCCTCACCCACGTGGCCCCCGGTGCGAGCGTGCCCGGCACCGCTCACGTCGATGCACTCGTGCTGGCGCCATCGGTGGACCTGGGCGAGCTCGCCATGCGTTACGCCGATCGCCTTCCCGGGTCGTTGCGCAGCCTGCTGCGCAGCCTCGGCAGTACCCAGGGCACGGGCGCGAACCTCGTCTCGTACCTCCTGTTCGATCGTGCGTTCTGCCGCGCGCTGGCCGTCCTGGGCTATCGCGATACGCTCGCACGGCGCGCGGAAGTGGCGGCGTTCTTAGCCGGCGAGTCGGCGGCCGGACCGCGGCTGCCCCCGCGCTTCGGCTGATCTCGGCGGGCGTGCGCTCGTCGCCGGTCAGGGCTGCGCGGGGAGATTGCGCACGATGCAGTCGATGGTGCCGTCGTTGCCGGCGCCGAAGAACGCATTGAGGCTTTCCCGGTACTGCGCCGTACCGATACGCCTGTAGTACAGCCGGGACGTCTGGTCGAGCCAGTAGTCGTAGGAGTTGCCGCCGGCCCCGCCCATGAGCGGGTTGGCGAGCTGGTACGGGCCGAGCTGGATCGGCGCGCACGCCTGCGACACCTTGTTCACGAAGCCATCGAAGCCGGTGGCAGCGCGATTGTTCATGGCATCGGGCGCGCAGGCGCCGAGCAAGAGGGCCAGCAAGGCAACGGCGAGGGGACGACGGTTTGGCATCTCGAGGCGGAGCGGACGATTGAAGTCGACAGTGTCGCATAGCGCCGCGGGTCGGTGCGGGCACGGCGCGACGTCGGTGGCACAATGCGTCGGTCTGCTTACTTGCGCCGCCCATGCTCACTGCCACCACGCCTCGCACGCGCGACTTCCGCAGCCTCGCACTGCACGGCTTCCATCGCGTGGTCTATTACGAGTGGGGCGACCCGGCCAACGATCGCGTGGCGATCTGCGTGCACGGCCTGTCGCGCAATGGCCGCGACTTCGACGTGCTCGCCGAAGCGCTCGCGCCCACGCATCGCGTGCTGTCGGTCGACATGCCCGGTCGCGGGGCGAGCGAGTGGCTCGCCAACCCGGCGGACTACACCTTCCCGACCTATCTCACCACGCTCACGGCCCTGGTGGCGCGCAGCGGTGCGCAGAGCGTGGACTGGGTGGGCACCTCCATGGGTGCCCTGCTCGGCATGGTGATGGCGGCGCAGGCCGGCACCCCGGTGGCGCGCCTCGTGGTCAACGACGCCGGGCCGGTGATCGAGCCCGCCGCTCTCGCCCGCATCCGCGAATACGTCGGGCTCGCGCCGGCGTTCGCCACGCTCGCCGAGGCCGATGCCTACATCCGCCGGGTGTCGGCGCCTTTCGGGACGCTCACTGACGCCCAGTGGGACCACCTCACGCGCACGTCGGTGGCACAACGCTCCGACGGCCAGTGGACGCTGACCTACGATCCGGGCATCGCGACGCCTTTTCGCAACGAAGCCGCGCCGCCCGACCTGTGGCCGCTTTGGGATGCGGTGCGCTGCCCCACGCTCGTCCTGCGCGGCGCCGAGTCGGACCTGCTGTCCGCCGGCACGGCCGAGGGCATGGGCCAGCGGGGTCCGCGCGCGCGGGTGATCGAATTTGCGGGCGTGGGCCATGCGCCGCCGCTGCTCGCGGCGGACCAGGTGCAACCCGTGGTCGAATTCCTGACCGCATGAGGCCGCCCGGCATGGAAAGCGGCATGCGATAGCGAGCGCGCGTCCGGCTTGGCTACAATGCCTGCGCCGGGCCATGCGCGACGCCGCCCCGCACCTCCCATGGCCCTCGCCCTCTCGCTGCCTGCCGTCGACGCCCATCCGGCTCATCCCCCGGAGATCCGGCTCGCCAAGGTCGGCCCGTGGCTCGACGAGATCCGGCAACGGGATCCGGTGGATGCCGCCCGTCTCATCGGCGATGCGCTGGCGGCCACCAACCGCATGGCCATGAGCGATGGCAAGCGGCTTGACCTCGCGGAGAAGTACTGGAGCACCGCGAGCGAGTTGTGGCCCCTGCTCGAGCGGGAGTTCGCGCAAGCGCAGCATCCCCTATCGGGACAGGCGCTCGAGGCCGCCAAGGCCGCCCTGACGCTCGCGAGCGAGCTGGCCGTGGCGTACAAGCATCTGCTCGCCAGCGAAGCGGCCAAGCGCATCTCCCTCGGCGGCCC
Source organism: uncultured Pseudomonadota bacterium (assembly GCA_937958295.1). Classification (GTDB taxonomy): domain Bacteria; phylum Pseudomonadota; class Gammaproteobacteria; order Burkholderiales; family Casimicrobiaceae; genus VBCG01. The sequence continues at coordinate 2,652 of CALFEY010000187.1, read as the reverse complement.
ACGGCTCCTGCTGGCACTCATCCATCGCTGTCTGCAGTGCACCGCGCGCATCCTCGTCAACAGCTACCTGTCGTATGCCCCGGTGCCGCCGCGCACGTGGCACGACGCCCACCTCGTCTACGCCTTCGCGCGCGAGCGCAACCTGCACCTCGTGCCCATGTCGGCAGACCAGCCGGAGCTCACGGCCGACCGCCTCACCGTGCAGTCGCTTCTTCTTGCGCTGGCCAATCCCTACGGCTTCCTCCCCGGGCAGCTTCCCCTGGTGCTGCGCTACGTGCAGGAGAACGCGCATTGGGCCAAGCTCACCGACGTCCCGCCCGTGCATCGCATGGCCAAGGCCGTGGCGATCATTCCCGTGGGGCACGACTTCCCGCCCTTCTCCGCCAACAAGGGGGGCTCGATCGACGGCAGCAAGCTCTTCCTGCTGACTTTCGACCTGGCCTTCCAGATCCAGGAGCAGCTACGCGGACTCGAGGCCGGGGGCGACCCGCCGGCCGGCGTCGGCCGCGATCCGTCGTCGCGCCTCGCCTATCTCACCCTGATGAAGCGCTTGCTGCGGCAGTGGGCGATTCCGCCCGCCCGGCAATTCAACCGGCTTCCATCACGAGCGCGGGTGGTGACCTGCGCCGGGCTCGCCGGTGTGTGGCAGTACAGCCGCGGCCTGCACGCCCCAGTGGACCGGCCGCCCGCGGGCCTGCCGCCGATGGCCAACTGTCAGGTGATCAATCACACCCCGGCTGGTTACGCGCTGCGCCAGACCGATGCCGTGCCCACCCCGCTGCGCATCGGCGAGCTCGTCGCGCTGCGCATCGAAGGACGGTCGAGCCTGCAGGTTGCGATGGTGCGGTGGTTCCGCAACACATTGAAGGGCAGCGGCCTCGAGTTCGGCTGCGAGCTCCTGTCGGATAGTCCGGAGGCGGCCGCCGCGGCCGCGGAGGACGGCGCCAAGGGAACCCTGCAACCGGCCGTGGTCTTGCCCGAGGAGACCAACGGGGCCGAGCCCTCGCCGGCACAGATTATCCTGCCGGCCGGCGTCTTCGCCCTCGAGCAGGCCATCACGCTTCGCCGCGGCTCCGGCACCGGCTTTGCCGTGCTCACCAAGCTCGTCGAGCAGGGGCCGGGGTTCGAGCTCTACGAATTCGTGGCCGTCGGTTGACCCCCCGCATCACCGTGGCGGCCCTGGCCGCGCTCGCGCTGCTCGAGGTGCTCTGGAGCGTGATTCTCGCGCCTCTCCCGGGCGCTCGTTGGCTCGCCGTCAAGGCCATTCCACTCGCCGTGCTTTTCCCCGGCGTGGCGCGCGGCGAGCGCCGCCCACGCCAGTGGCTCGCCCTTATCACGCCCTTTTACTTTGCCGAGGCGCTCGTACGGTCCATTACGGAGCCGGGACGGCACTCCCTCGTGGCCGGCACTGCCGCGGTTGTCTCGGTGGTGCTCTTCGTGGGGTTGCTCGCGTGGCTGCGTCGCGAGAAGCCGCACCCAGTGCGCTGAAACCACGCCGAGGCGGCTCCGAACGCGGACGCCGCTCGAAGCGACGGCGGCGCCGGGCGGCCCACCCGAGACCCCGACCGGCTTCCCGTCGCGTCAGGCGGCCCCGCGCCGAGTGCGCTAGGCGGTCGCGGCCGACTCCGCTACGAAGGTCGGGCGGTGAGCATGAGTGACGCGTGGCGTCCGCAGCCAGTCGATGACCGCGATGACGAATACGGATCCGAGGATCCAGGCCGGCAGCAATGCGTCCATGGGAGAGCTCCTTCGTCCAATGACAGGGAACTCCATGGTGGCTTGCCTGCCAACGGGATACCGTCGGATATCCGCGCATCGCCGCGTCAGGATCACCCTCTCCCGTTGTAGGTAGGCGCGTATGCGCGCTGGTCGGGCCGCATTCGGTAACCGTGAGCCGAGCCCCGCGGCGTCAGACCATCACTTTCAGCGCGGTCCGAGCTCGGGTGCCTTCGCGTGCGCCTCGCCGGCCAAGCCCTTGGGCATCGGAAACACCACGTTCTCGGCGGTGCCGGAGAGCTCCGTGACGCCCAACGCCCCGAGCGCCTTCAGGCGCGCGATCACCTGCCGCACCAGGATCTCCGGAGCCGACGCGCCGGCCGTGACGCCCACGCGTCGCTTGCCGGCGACCCACGCCGCCTCGAGCTCGTCCGCGCGATCTACCATGTAGGACGGCACACCGCGATGCGCCGCCACCTCGCGCAGGCGATTCGAGTTGGAGCTGTTGGGGCTGCCCACGACGATCACCACGTCCACGCTCGGGATGAGCGCCTTGACGGCGTCCTGCCGATTCTGCGTGGCGTAGCAGATGTCGTCGCGCTTCGGTCCCACGATGGCGGGAAAGCGCGCCTTGAGCGCGGTGACGATGCCTTCGGCGTCGTCCACCGACAGCGTCGTCTGCGTGACGTAGGCGAGACGCTGCGGATCGCGCACCGCGAGGCGGCGCACGGCGTCGATCGAGTCGACGAGATGGATGCCGCCTTCGACCTGCCCCATGGTGCCCTCCACCTCGGGATGGCCGGCGTGGCCGATCATCACGATGTCGCGGCCCTGCTCGCGCATCTTGGCGACCTCCACGTGCACCTTGGTGACGAGCGGGCACGTGGCATCGAACACGCGCAATCCGCGCGCCTCGGCCTCCACCCGCACGGCCTT
>CALFEY010000186.1 GCA_937958295.1 uncultured Pseudomonadota bacterium | reverse complement strand
CGGAGGTGCTCGACAATGCCCGCTGGTGGCACGCCCATCGCCTTCTCCAGTACGCCGGCGTGGCCGTGGCCGTGGGGGGGCTTGCCGTGGCGTGGCGTGCCGCCGAGGCGCCCTGGCGCAGCCTCCACACCTTGGGCGGATGGCTTGTCATGGCGCTCGCGTTCGCCCAGGTCGTGGGCGGCGGGCTGCGCGGCACGACGGGCGGCCCTGCGCGTGCCGGAGCACCGCCGGTGCCCGGCGATCACTACGACATGACCCCCAGGCGCGTGCGGTTCGAGCGCGTGCACAAGGCCCTCGGATGGACGGCGATCCTGCTTTCCATGGGCGTGATCGTGCTGGGGCTCGTGCAGGCCGACGCGCCACGCTGGATGCTGGTGGCCCTGGCGGGGTGGTGGGCCGCGTTGGCCGCCGCCTTCGTGGGCCTCCAGCGGGCAGGATGGTGCGTGGACACCTACCAGGCGATCTGGGGTCCGGACCCCGTGCATCCCGGCAACCGCCGCCGCCCCGTCGGCCCCGGCATCCGGCGCGGCGCGAGCATCGGGCAGCGTGGCGGCCGCGGGAACCGTGCCGCGCCGCCGTAGCGCCGCAAAAGACCGCTAAGTGGTGGATTTCACAAAATATTGTTGGCTTGGCGCGGTACTTGCGTTGTACAATCCCACGATTTTGCTGCACCGCACGCAACCCGACCGGAATCCCCCATGAAGCCCACCCGCGGCGACCTCCGCAACATCGCCATCATCGCCCACGTCGACCATGGCAAGACCACGCTGGTGGACAAGCTGCTCGTCCAGGCGGGCACGTTCGCCAAGCATCAGCAAGTGGCCGAACGAATGATGGACAGCAACGACATCGAACGCGAGCGTGGCATCACGATCCTCGCCAAGAACTGCTCCATCGAATACGCCGGCCACCACATCAACATCGTGGATACCCCGGGGCATGCGGATTTCGGCGGCGAGGTCGAGCGGGTGCTCGGCATGGTCGACGGCGTGCTGCTGCTGGTCGATGCGGTCGAAGGACCTATGCCGCAGACGCGCTTCGTCACGATGAAGGCGCTGCAGCAGGGGTTAAAGCCCATCGTGGTGGTGAACAAGGTCGATCGCCCCGGCGCGCGTCCGGAGTGGGTGGTCAACGCCACCTTCGATCTGTTCGACAAGCTCGGCGCCAACGACGACCAGCTCGATTTTCCCGTCGTGTACGCCTCGGCGCTGCAGGGCTGGGCGACGCTCGACGTGGCGGAAGCCAAACGCGGTCCCGAAGGCCCGGCGTCGATGAAGGCGCTCTTCGAGACCATCCTCAAGGCCGTTCCCGAGCCGGTGGGCGATCCCGACGGACCGCTGCAGTTCCAAGTCAGCGCGCTCGACTACTCGAGCTACCTCGGACGCCTCGGTATCGGCCGCATCCGTCGCGGCAAGCTCCTGCCCGGCCAGGAAGTGGCGGTGCTCAACGGCCCGCTGCAGCCCGGCGAGACGGTCAAGAAGGCCAAGGTCGTGCAGGTGCTCGGCTTTGCCGGCATGGAGCGCGCGCCGATCACCAATGCACGCGCGGGCGACATCGTGCTCGTGACCGGCGTGGACGAGCTGTCGATCGGCACCACGCTCGCCGCGGTCGACACGCCGGAGGCGCTGCCGCCGATCCTGGTCGACGAGCCCACGTTGTCGATGTACTTCCAGGTCAACACGTCGCCGCTGGCCGGCCGCGAAGGCAAGTACGTCACTTCGCGCAACCTGCGCGATCGCCTGAACAAGGAGCTCCTCGTCAACATGGCCCTGCGCGTGGAGGAGACGGCCGACACCGACGCCTTCCTCGTCTCGGGTCGCGGCGAGCTGCACCTCACCATCCTGATCGAGAACATGCGCCGCGAGGGCTTCGAGCTCGCCGTGTCGCGTCCGCGGGTGGTGATGCGCGAGGTCGATGGCGAGACCTGCGAGCCGTACGAGAATCTGTCGGTCGACGTCGAGGAACAGCACCAGGGCGCGGTGATGGAAGCGCTCGGTACCCGTCGTGCCGACCTCACCAACATGGAGTCGGACGGCCAGGGCCGTACCCGGCTCGAATATCGCGTGCCCGCCCGCGGCCTCATCGGGTTCCAGGGCGAGTTCATGAACCTCACGCGCGGCACCGGTCTCATGAGCCACGTGTTCGACAGCTACGCGCCGGTCAAGGGCGACATCCCCGAGCGCCGCAACGGCGTGCTCGTCTCCGCCGAAGACGGTGCGGCAGTCGCCTATGCCCTGTGGAAGCTGCAGGAGCGCGGCCGCATGTTCGTGTCGCCGGGCGAAGCGCTCTACGAAGGCATGATCATCGGCATCCACAGCCGTGACAACGATCTCGTGGTCAATCCGATCAAGGGCAAGCAGCTCACCAACGTGCGCGCGTCGGGCACCGACGAGGCTGTGCGCCTCGTCCCGCCGATCGAGCTCACGCTCGAATACGCGGTGGAGTTCATCGCCGACGACGAGCTCGTGGAAGTCACGCCCAAGTCGATCCGCATCCGCAAGCGCTTCCTCAAGGAGCACGAGCGCAAGAAGGCGAGCCGCGAAGCGGCCTAGCGCGCGAGTGTGGGGGGAGCCCGCGCGGCGGCTGCCGCGCGGCGGCACCAACACGCGTCCGGCGCGCCGCGAAGCGGCGCAACCGGCCGCTGCGCGAAGGCGCAACGGCCGGTATGATCGCCCGTCATGATTCGCGCAGTTCTGTTCGATCTCGACGACACGCTCGTCGACCATCACCACGCCTCCCACGCCGCCATTGCCGGCGTGCGGGAACGCTTCGCGGAGCTGCAGGCGGTCGAGCTCGCGGCGCTTGCCGCGGAGCACCAGCGGCTGCTCGAGCTCCTGCATCACGATGTGGCGATGGGCGCGAGGACCCCCGCCGAGGCGCGCGTGGAGCGCTATCGCCGCCTGTTCGAGTTCGTGGGCGCCGATCCCCGCTACTGCACGGCCGCCACTGAGTTGCACCGCCGTCTCTACCAGGCCAACCGCCGCGCCGTCGACGGCGCCCTCGAGCTCGTGGTACACCTGCGGGAGCGGCTGCGCATCGCGGTGGTCACGAACAACACGGTGGCCGAACAGACCGAGAAGCTCGCCGCCTTCGGTTTCGCCCCGCACGTGGACCTGCTCGTCACGTCGGAAGAAGTCGGCGCCGCCAAGCCGGATCCACGCATCTTCCGGGTGGCGCTCGAGCGCCTGGAATGCGAGGCGCACGAGGCGGTGATGATCGGCGACGCCTGGCACGCCGACGTGCTCGGCGCCGCGGGCGCCGGCATCCGTGCGCTGTGGCTCAACCGGCACGGCGCGGCGCATCCCGACCCTGCGGTGGCGATGCAGCTTCGTTCGCTGGCACCGGCCGCGCACGTGGCAGCGCTCGTCGCGCCCGATCACGCGCTGCTGTCGCGCGGGTAGCAGGGCGCCTGCTGCCGTGGCCACCGATCTCCTGTCTTCCGGGCAAGCGGAAGCCTTGGCGAAGGTGGCGCTCGCCAACGTCGTGCGAGAGTTTCCGGCCAAGCAGGACCACGTGCTGGCCAGCGCCGCGGACGTCCGCGGGCCGCGCGAACTGCATCCGGCGTTCTACGGCAGCTTTGACTGGCACTCCTGCGTGCACATGCATTGGCTGCTGGTTCGCGCGCGCCGGCTTTTCCCCGACCTGCCGTCGCGCGCCACGATCGAGGCCGTGCTCGACCTGCATCTCACTGCGGCGAACATCGCCGCGGAGTGCGCGTACCTTGCTCGGCCGGAGTCGCACGCGTTCGAGCGCACCTACGGCTGGGCCTGGCTGCTCGAGCTTGCGCACGAGTTGTCGCGCAGTGGAGACGAGGCCGAACGCTGGTCACGCGCGCTCGCCCCCCTGGCCCACGCGATCGTGGAGCGCTATCTCGATTACCTGCCGCGGCAGCGCCATCCTTTGCGCCATGGCCTGCATGCGAACAGCGCGTTCGGGTTGGCACTCGCGCTTGATTACGCCCGGTCGGCGCGGCAGACCGCGCTTGCTGCCGCGTGCGTGGAAGCCGCGCAGCGCTGGTTTGGCGGGGATCGCGACGCCCCGGCGGCCTGGGAGCCGTCGGGCATCGACTTTCTGTCCCCGAGCCTTATGGAAGCCGATCTCATGCGCCGGGTGCTCGACTGTGAGGCCTATGACACCTGGCTCGCGGCATTCCTGCCTACCCTTGCACGCGACGGCACGCCGGCGCCCTTCGACCCGGTCGCAGTCGACGATCGCAGCGACGGCTACATCGTGCATCTCGACGGGCTCAACCTCTCGC
>CALFEY010000185.1 GCA_937958295.1 uncultured Pseudomonadota bacterium | reverse complement strand
GTTCGCGCCGGTGGTGCGGCAGGCGCTGGCGCGCGCGAAGGTGCAGCCGGTGGTCGTCGACGTCGCGGATCCCGAAGGGCCGGGCGGCGACCGATTGGGTGCGGTCGACTACGAATCGCTGCTCGCGGGCGGGGACCCGGCGTTCCCGTGGCGACCGCCCGCGGACGAGTGGGACGCGATCTCGCTCAACTACACGTCGGGCACCACGGGCAACCCGAAGGGCGTCGTCTACCACCACCGCGGCGCGTACCTCAACGCGTTGTCCAACATCATCGACTGGGGCATGCCGCGGCACGCGGTGTACCTGTGGACGCTGCCGATGTTCCACTGCAACGGCTGGTGCTTCCCGTGGACGATGGCCGCCAATGCCGGCACCAACGTATGCCTGCGCAAGGTGGAGGCGCAGGCCATCTTCGACCTCATCCGCGAGCACCGGGTCAGCCACTACTGCGGCGCGCCCATCGTGCACGCGCTCCTCATCAACGCCCCCGACGCGATGAAGCGCGGCATCGCCCACAAGGTGTCGGCGCTGGTGGCGGCAGCCGCGCCGCCGGCCTCCGTGATCGAGGGCATGGAGCGCATGGGCTTCGACATCACCCACGTATACGGCCTCACCGAGACCTACGGCCCCGCCGCGGTATGCGCCAAGCAGCCCGAGTGGGACGCGATCGACATCGGTGCGCGCACCGAGCGCAACGGCCGCCAGGGCGTGCGCTACACGGCCGAGGAGGCGATGACGGTGATGGATCCCGCCACCATGCGCGACGTGCCGGCCGACGGCGCCACGATGGGCGAGATCATGTTCCGCGGCAACATCGTGATGAAGGGGTACCTCAAGAACGCGAGGGCCACGGCCGAGGCGTTCGCCGGCGGGTGGTTCCATTCGGGCGACCTCGCGGTGCGCGAGCCCGACGGCTATGTGAAGATCAAGGATCGCAGCAAGGATGTGATCATCAGCGGCGGCGAGAACATCAGCTCAATCGAGGTGGAGGACGTGCTCTACCGCCATCCCGCCGTGGCTGCCGCCGCGGTGGTGGCGCAGCCCGATGCCAAGTGGGGCGAGACGCCCTGTGCGTTCGTGGAGCTGCGTCCCGGCGCCACGGCTACCGAGGCGGAGATGATCGCGCACTGCCAGGGGCATCTCGCGCGCTTCAAGGCGCCCAAGAAAGTGATCTTCGGCGAGGTGCCCAGGACCTCGACCGGCAAGATCCAGAAGTTCATGCTGCGCGAGCGGGCGAAATCGGCGTCGGCCATCGGCTGAACGCCCCGGCGGCGTGGCCGCCTTTGCTACGGCAGGTGCGAGAGGTCGAGGCCGCGTGCTTCCTTGACCCGCTCCATGACCGCATAGGTGTGCGTGGAGCGGATGCCGGGCACGCGCGAAAGCACCTTGCCCAGGAACGTGCGGTAGGCGTGCATGTCGCGCACCGCGACCTTGACGAGGTAGTCGAAGCCGCCGGCCACCATGTGGCACTCCTGCACCTGCGGGATGGCGAGCATCGCGTCGCGGAAGGTGGCAAACGCGTCTTCCGACGTCCGGTCGATGGCGACCTCGATGAACACGAGCAGGCCGAGGTCGAGCCGCTCGGGATCGAGGTCGGCTCGATAGCCGCGGATGATGCCCGTGGCCTCGAGCGCGCGCACGCGCTCGGCGCAGGGCGTGGCCGACAGTCCCACTTCTTTGGCGAGCGCGACGTTCGGGAGGCGGCCGTCGCGCTGCAGGGCGGCGAGGATGGCAAGGTCGATGTCGTCGAGCTTCTTCATGCAGGCTCGCTCTCCTCGAGGGACAGCAGCGAAGCGTTGCCGCCCGATGCCGTGGTGTTGGTGGTGAGGGTGCGCTCCGCGACGAGGCGCAGCGGATCGTAGCCGTCTGCGCTGGGGGCGATCACAGGCACGCGCGGGCCCTAGCCGGCGGCGAGCGTTTCGCGCAACGCCGTCACGCGCTGCGACGGCCCGTCGACGAGCACGGCCGCGGGCGGTGGCGCAAGAGGATCTTCCGCCACGCTGCAGCGCGACCCGAGCTCGTCGCAGAGCCGTCGGGCGTGGGGCGTGTCGGGCAGCACGACCGTATTGCCCAGAGACAGGGCGAGCTCCGCCTGGTGGCGCAGCGCGGCCTCGCCCTCGCCCAGGCAGGCTACGCGTCCGCGGCCGTGCAGCGACCACACGTTGGTCTCGCCGGTGGGGCCCGCGAGGCACTGCGGGACGTCCGGCAGCGCTTCGGCCCCCCGGGCGAGCCGGCGCAGGTAAAGCGGGCCGCCGGCCTTGGGACCGGTGCCCGAGAGGCCCTCGCCGCCGAACGGCTGCACGCCCACCACGGCGCCGATCACGTTGCGGTTCACGTAGACGTTGCCCGCTCGCACCTGCGAGGCCACGTGCTGGATCGTCTCGTCGATCCGGCTGTGGATGCCGTGCGTGAGTCCGTAGCCCGTGGCATTGAGTGCCTCGACGAGGTCGTGCAGCGCATCCTCGCGATAGCGCACCACGTGCAATACCGGGCCGAAGACCTCGTGCGTGACGGCGCGCACGTCGTCGATCTCCACGATCGCCGGCGCCACGAACGTGCCGCGCGCGCACTCCGGCGCGAGCGCGGCCTCGTGCACTGCCGCGCCGCGCTCGCGCCAGCCCGCGACGTGGTCGCGGATGCGGGCCTGCGCGTGCGCATCGATCACCGGTCCCACGTCGGTGTCGAGGCGGCGCGGATCCCCCACGCGCAGCTGCGCCAGGGCGCCGCGCAGCATGGGCAGTACACGCTCGGCGACATCCTCCTGCACGCACAGGATGCGCAATGCGGAGCAACGCTGGCCGGCGCTGTCGAAGGCCGAGGCCATTGCGTCGGCCACCACCTGCTCGGGCAGCGCCGAGCTGTCGGCGATCAGCGCATTGAGCCCGCCGGTTTCCGCCACCAGCACCGGATCGTCGGTGCGCGGTGCGAGCGTGCGGTCGAGCATCCGCGCGACCTCGGTGGAGCCCGTGAAGAGCACGCCTGCGATCCGGGGATCGGCCACGAGCGCCGCGCCGACCGTCTCCCCGGGGCCGGGCAGGTACTGCAGCGCCGCCGGCGGCACGCCCGCGCCGTGCAGGAGCGCGACGGCCGCGGCGGCAGTGAGGGGCGTCTGCTCCGCCGGCTTCGCCAGGGCGGGATTGCCCGCGGCGAGCGCGGCCGCGACTTGGCCCACGAAGATGGCCAGCGGAAAATTCCATGGGGCGATGCAGGCAAGCGGTCCCCGCGGGATGGCGGCGGCCAGCGCCGATCGCGCCTGGGCGGCGTAATAGCGGCAGAAGTCGGCGGCCTCGCGCACCTCGCCGTGGGCGTTGGCCACCGACTTGCCGGCTTCCCGCACCATGAGCGGGAGGAGCACCGGCGCGGCGGCCTCGATCGCGTCCGCGGCGCGTCCGAGACAGCGCGCCCGCGCGTCCACCGCGAGCGCCGACCACGCCGCGCCTTCATCGCACGCGGCGGCGACGGCACGGGTGACGTCGTCGCCGGTCGCCTCGTCGACCACGCCCACGAGATCGTCGCGATCGGCCGGATTGCGGATCTCGCGCTGCCGGCGGGCGCCTGGCGACGCCGAGGCGGGCGCCAGGAGGGGCACGACCACGAGCGGAGGGCCAGCGGTGGCGAGCAGCGCTTCCGCGGCGCGTATCGTGCCCTCGTCGGACAGGTCGAGTCCTGCCGAATTGCGCCGGTCGGCATAGAGGTTAGGCGGCAGCGCAATGCGCGGATGCGGCGTGCCGCCGGTGGCGCGGGCGCGCGCCACGGGATCGGCCACGAGCTCCGCGATGGGCACGGCCGGGTCGACGATGCGATTGACGAACGACGAGTTGGCCCCATTCTCGAGCAGGCGCCGCACGAGGTAGGCGAGGAGCGTCTCGTGCGAGCCCACCGGCGCGTAGATGCGGCAGGGGCGGGCGAGTCCGTCCGACGCCACCACCTGGTCGTACACCGACTCGCCCATGCCGTGCAGGCACTGGAACTCGTAGTCGGCATCGCCGGCGCGCGTGTGCAGCGCGGCGATCGTGAACGCGTTGTGGGTAGCGAACTGCGGATAGATCGCATCGGGCGCGGCGAGCATCGCCCGTGCGCAGGCAAGATAGGAAACGTCCGTGTGTACCTTGCGCGTGAAGACCGGGTAGTCGGCGAGGCCGTCCACCTGCGCGCGCTTGATCTCCGTATCCCAGTACGCGCCCTTCACGAGGCGCACCATGAGCCGCCGGCCATGCGCGCGCGCCAGCGCCACGAGCTCGTCGATCACCGTTCGCGCGCGCTTCTGGTAGGCCTGCACCACGAAGCCGAGCCCCGGCCATGCCGCGAGACGCCGCTCGCTGGCCAGGCGCGCGAAGAGGTCGAGGGAGAGCTCGAGGCGATCGGCCTCTTCCGCATCGATGTTCAGGCCGATGCCGCAGCTCGCCGCGAGCTCGGCCAAACGCAGGACGCGCGGATACAGCTCGTCCATCACTCGCTCGCGTTGCGCGCGGATGTAGCGCGGGTGCAGCGCGGACAGCTTGACCGAGATGCCATCCCCGACGGTCACGCCGTGTCCCGCGGCGCGGCGTCCGATGGCGTGGATGGCATGCTCGTAGGCGGCGAGATAGCGTTGCGCGTCGTCCTCGGTGAGCGCCGCCTCGCCCAGCATGTCGAACGAGAAGCGATAGCCGCACGCGCGCCGTTCGCGGGCATGATCGAGCGCTTCCTCGATCGTGCGCCCGAGCACGAACTGCTGCCCCAGCATGCGCATGGCGAGGTCGACGCCCTTGCGGATGAGCGGCTCGCCACCCTTGCGCAGGAGCGAGGCGAGCGCTGCCTCGAGGGTGCCCTCGCTGCGCGAATCCACGAGGCGGCCCGTCACCAGAAGCCCCCAGGCGGCCGCATTCACGAACAGCGACGGGCTGCGTCCCACGTGCGCGCGCCAATTGCCCCGGGCGAGCTTGTCGCGGATGAGCCTGTCGCGCGTCGCGGCATCGGGGACGCGCAAGAGCGCCTCGGCGAGGCACATGAGGGCGATGCCTTCCCGCGAATCCAGCGAGAACTCGAGCATGAGCGCATCCACGCCGCCCGCCTTGTGTCGGGCCGCGCGCACTCCTTCGGCAAGGCGCGCCGCCAGGGCTTGCGCGCGGGCGAGTGGCGCCGGGGACAGCGCCGCCTCGTCGAGGAGGGGATCCAGCACGGCCTCCTCCGGGGAACGGTATTGCCGTCGCATGCGATCGCGGATGGAGATGATGGTGGGCGATTCAACCATACAACTGAAGGATAATGGTGATAAGCACTGGATTTGGTCAATTGTACAGCAATCATCTTGATAGAGTCCCGTTCCCAGGCCTAGAATGCACTGATGAATCCGCCCCTCGACACGCCCCCCCCTCCGTACGTCGTCGCGCACACGCAAGACGGCATTCGCACGCTTACGCTCGCGCGCGGCGATCGCTTCAATCCCTTGTCCACCGCGATGCTCGGCGCGCTGGACCGCGAGCTCGATGCCGCGGCCGCCGACGCCGCCGTGCGCGTGCTCGTGATCGCCGGCGAAGGCCGCGCGTTTTGCGCGGGCCATGACCTCGTGGAGATGCGTGCCCATCTCGATCCCGCGTGGCAAGCCGCGCTGTTCGACACCTGCACGCGGGTGATGCTCAAGCTCACGCAGGTTCCCCAGCCTGTGATCGCGCGCGTGCACGGCGCGGCCGCGGCGGCCGGCTGCCAGCTGGTGTCGATGTGCGACCTCGCCATCGCTGCCGACCACGCCAAGTTCGGGTTGTCGGGCATCAATGCGGGAAT
>CALFEY010000184.1 GCA_937958295.1 uncultured Pseudomonadota bacterium | reverse complement strand
GCTGGTCGGGACCGCCGACCGCACCTTCTTCCGGCACCTGTGCACCTTCGCGGCGGCCGACGTCGAGGTAATGGGCCACGCGCTCGAACTGTCGAGCCGACACGAGCGGGCCGATCTGCGTGTGCGGATCGAGGCCGTTGCCCACGCGCAGGCCGCGGCCGAACTCCGCCACGCGTGCGGTGAATGTGTCGTAGATCTCCTGCTGCACGAACAGGCGGGTGCCCGCGCTGCACACCTGGCCGGAGTTGCCGAAGACCGCCATCGCGGCACCGGCCACGGCAGCGTCGAGGTCGGCATCGGCGAACACCACATCGGGCGACTTGCCGCCGAGCTCCAGCGACACGCGTTTGAAGTTGACCGTGGAGGCTTCGACGATCTTCCGCGCGGTGACCTGCGAGCCGGTGAAGGCGATCTTGTCGACGTCGGGATGGCGGGCCAGCGCGTCGCCGGCTTCGTGACCGTGGCCCGTCACCACGTTGACCACGCCGGGCGGCACGCCCGCCTCCTCGCACAGGGCCGCGATGCGCAGCGGCGTGAGTGACGCGTCCTCCGCGGGCTTCAGCACGATGGAGCAACCCGTGGCAAGTGCGGGGCCGATCTTCCAGATCGTCGCCGTGAGCGGCGAGTTCCACGGGATGATTGCGCCGACCACGCCCACCGGCTCGCGCAGCGTGTACGAGAAGTGCTCGCCGGGGAGCGAGTTCTCGATCGTCTCGCCGTGGATGGCGAGCGCCTGTGCCGCGTAGAAGCGCAACATGCCGAGCGCGCGGTGACGATAGCCGCGCACGCGCGAAATCGGCACCCCCATGTCGAGCGTGTCGGTGGCGGCGAGTTCCTCGTAGTGAGCCTCGACGAGATCAGCGAGCTTCAGCAGCAATGCCTGCCGCTCGTAAGGCTTCACCCGCGACCATGCGCCGGCGAACGCGCGCCGCGCGGCCTTGACCGCGAGGTCCACGTCGGCCGGCCCTGCCGCGGGCACCGTGGCAAGCCGCTCGCCGGTGGCCGGGTTGCGGCATTCGAGCGTCGCGCCGGAAAGCGCGTCGACAAAGCGGCCATCGATGTACATGCGCCGGGCCACGTCTGGACCGAGCGCCGGCAGCATCATTGCCGGCGGCGATCGATCCGCGACCGGACCCGCGTCCTGACCATCATTGCGAGCCATCGTCATTCCTCCGCCCGCAGCATGTCGGCGATCTTCTCGGCGACCATGATCGTGGGCACGTTCAGGTTGTTGGTGGGGATCTCGGGCATCACCGACGCATCGGCCACCACGAGACCTCCGATGCCGAGCACCTGTCCGCGGGCGTCGGTCACGCTCGCCGGATCGTCGGCGCGTCCCATGCGGCAGGTGCCGCACGGATGCCAGATGCCGGTGGTGGCCTCGCGCACGTAGTGGCCGAGCGCCGCAGGATCGCGCGCGAGTGCGTCCACCCGGGTACCCCCGGCGATCACGTTGCGGATCATCCAGCCGCGCACCCACGCCGACGAATCGAGCGAGCGCGCCGCAAGCCACGTCAGCATGCGGTTGGCGGGAGTCTTGCGACCGAGCCGCTTGACCTTCTCCGAGAAGCCGACGGTGAAGGGATCGGTGGCATTCGCCGGTACGGGACCGGTCGTAAGGAGCGAGGCCATGAAGCGAAACGAGGCTGCCAGGCGACCCAGATCCCGCGGATCGGCCAACCAGTTGAAGCGCACGCGCGGCGACGCCTCCGGCGCGCCCGCGTCGAGGCTCACCGTGCCACGCGAGTAGGACTTGCCGACGTAGGTGCTGAGCGTGCCGAGGCGTTCACCCACCTCGTGCCAGGCCGACTTCACCACGACCATCATCACCATGTCGTGGGACGGGCAGTCCCGCTCGCCGGACGAGTAGACGAGGTTGACGTAGTTGTGCCGCAGCGCGGGCCGGCGGCGCACGTGCGCCGGCAGGTACGCCGAGATCGAGATCGACGGGTGATCCTGAAGATTGCGGCCCACGCCGGGCAGGTCGTGCACCACGGCCACCCCGTGCTGCGCCAGGTGTTCGGCCGCGCCCACGCCTGAGCGCAACAACAGCCACGGCGTGTGCAGCGCGCCCGCGCACAGCACGACGCGCGCCCCGCGCACCTGCACGAGGCGACCCTCCCGCTGCACCTCCACGCCAGCGACGCGGCGTCCGTCGAACAAGACCCGCCGGGCCTCCGTATCGGTCCAGATCGCGAGATTGGGACGCTGGCGCACCGCCGGGGTGAGATAGCCCACCGCCGTGGAGACGCGCTGCGTGCCGTCGTTGGCGAGCGGAATCGCCGCGTAGCCGTCCTCGAACGTGCCGTTCATGTCCAAGCGCTCGCGGTGCCCCGCCTGCTTCCAGTTCTCCACCACGGAGCGGGTGAAATCGTCCCACGCGGACGGCGGGATGCGGCCGATGGGGATCGGCCCGTCGCGGCCGTGCATGGCGGTCGCGAAGTCGCGGTCGGACTCGAGCTTGCGGAAGTAAGGCAGCACGCCCTCCCAGTCCCAGCCGGCCGCGCCGAGCTCGGCCCAGCGGTCGTAGTCGCGGGGCGCGCCGCGCAGCGCCACCTGCCCGTTGATGCTGGAGCCGCCGCCCAGGATGCGTGCCTGTTCGTAGCGGAACTCGCGCAGCGTGGCGTCGCTCCCGGCCTGACGCTTGAGCGCGGGCCAGAAGTACGACGCGTTGTTGAACGCATGTCCGGCGTAGGTATCGCGGATGTCGGCCGGGACCGCGCCAGGGACGCAGTCGGCGCCAGCCTCCACGAGCAGCACGCGCCGCGCCGGATCCTCCGACAGGCGTGCCGCGATCACGCAGCCGGCGGAGCCGCCGCCCACGACGATGTCGGTCGGCTCGAACGGCATGGCGGCCATCAGCGGCAGCCTTTCAAGCCGTACGGATTCCAACGGAGCGTGGCCAAGACGTGTCCTCCTCGTGGGTGCCTGCGGGGCTCGCGATGCCCCGTTCTCGTCGGCACGATGCGCATTAGACTAGTTGACTAGTCAACTCTCGTCAACTTCGACCGACGCCCCTCCGCCCCGGCCCGTGTTACATCCGTAACGGGCCCCGGCGCCTCCGGTAATGGCACAGCGATGGCCACCCGCGACGCTTCCTGCACCCCGCCACGCCGGGGGCTGCGCGACGGCCCCAGGGCGTGGGATAGACTCCGCCCACCAGAGGTGGCCGACCATGACCGACGCGCTGCGCCCGCCCCGCACGTGGTGACGCTCGACGACGACCCCGCCATGCGCGAGCTCATCAC
Organism: uncultured Pseudomonadota bacterium; assembly: GCA_937958295.1. Lineage (GTDB taxonomy): Bacteria > Pseudomonadota > Gammaproteobacteria > Burkholderiales > Casimicrobiaceae > VBCG01. The sequence goes on along the minus strand of CALFEY010000184.1, from coordinate 5,187 downwards.
CGACGACCTCGCCGATAGCGACCTCCGGGTCACGGCGGTGGCCACCGGCAAGGCGCTCGAGGCGATCCTCGCCGAGCACGCGATCGACGTGATCCTGCTCGACCTCCGCCTCGCCGAGGAGGACGGCATGCAGACCGCCCGCCGGCTGCGCGAGACCTCCGAGATCCCGATCATCGCGGCCGTGCCGCTCGCGGCCCTGCCGCGCGGCAGCGGCCAGACGGTGCTGGTCGTAGACGACGAGCCGGCGCTCGTGGCCCTGAACGAGGAGCTCGTTGCAGAGCTCCGCTACGAGCCGGTGGGCTTCACCGCGAGCAGCGATGCGCTGGCCGCCTTTCGCGCCGAGCCTGGGCGCTTCGACGTCGTGATACCGACGAGCTGATGCCCGGGCTCACCGGCAGCGCGCTGGTGGCGCAGCTCTTTGCGCTTCGGCCGGACCTGCCGGTGATCCTCGCAACCGGCAAGTCCGGCGCCGAGGTTCAGGAACGCGCCCGCGCACTGGGCATCCGCGAGATCCTGCAAAAGCCCCGGCAACGCGGGACATCGCCGCCGCTCGTCGCCCGCGCGCTGGCCCGACGTGGCCGCCGCGCTGCGACGCGCGGCCGCTGCCTTCGCTACTGGCGCGTGGCCACGGCAGTGGTGGATCGCTGCGTGCCGTCGGCGTCGAAGTTCTTCATCGTGCCGGAGGCCGAACGACCGCCGCCATCGAGCTTGCCGCGGAACTCGTACACGGTGCCCATGCCCATGCGGAAGAACAACACGCCGTCGACGATCTCGCCGGTGCCGCGCTGGGCGCCCTGGTGACCGTCCATGTTCACGTTGGTGATGTCGCCGGCCTCATCGAAGCGGATGCCGAAGTTCGTGCAATCCTCGTTCACCGGCTGGCAGACGACGGTCCAGGCGCCGGCGATGGCCGTGTTCTGCGGCGTGACGTCGTCGCTCAGGCAACCGCCGAGAAGCACGGCGACGCCGGCGACGGCGAGCGAGAGGTTCCGCAGCAGGTTGCGCTTGATCATGGCGGCGGTCCTCACGAGCACGTCTTGGTGGTGTAGGCGAAGCCGGCGCTGACGCTCGCCCACGCCGGCTGCGCACTCAGCACGTCGACGCGGTAAGTGGCGCCGGAGGTCGTGGTGCCGGTGGTGAAGCTCAGCGGCGTGGGGAAGGTAAACATGCCCCAGCGCCCGTTGGCACCTTCGTACTCGAACTCGAACACGTTGCTGCCCAGGAAGTAGCCGTTGGGCGTGCTCGTGGGATCCGATGCCCACGGGTTCGTGCACTGGAGCTGGCTCAGCACCCATGCCGCCTGCGTCTGCGGCGTGCCCGGGTTGCCGCTGCCGCCGATGTTGATGCCCATCTCGCTCAGGAAGAGCGGCGGCAGCGAGTTCCACGCGGCGTTCCAGGTTTGCCCGCTGGCGGAAACCTGGGCGTTGGGAAAGGCCGATTGGAACTGCGCGGCGTCGGTGATGTACGCGTTGATCGTGGGCCCGCTCGTGAAGGGGTTCACGGTGGCGATGTAGCGCGTGGACCAGAAGCTGGCGGGCACAGCGCCCACGGTCACGCCGCCGTAGCTCGTGGTGCCGTTCACCTGCGCGTTCTGCAGCGTGAACGAGACCGCGATGTTGGCGAGGACCCCCGGCGGAATGCTGCGGCTCGCGTTGGCGGGTATCGCCTGGTAGAGCGCCTGCGCTGTCTGGAACCAGGCGTACTGCGAGCTCGCGTTCACCGCATTGGACGCGGGCACCATGAACGGCAGCGTGGCGGTGACCCCGCGGGCGGTCTCCAGCGCGAGGATCGCCTGGATCACGAAGGCCACGTTCACGGGATCGATGTTGTTGTAATCGTACTCGTTGAAGATGCCCCACGCGCCAATGGCCGCGTGCGGCGTGAGCGAGCCGTTGGGATACACCTGGTTGAAGATGGCCTGCACATTGTTGTAGGCGTTCTGGTAGCTGCCTGCGCCCACGCCCTGGCAGCCGCCCACGATGAGGCACGCGGTGTAGTTGCTCACCGGGACCATGATCTTCATGCCTGCGCTCTGGACCGCCGTGAGGAAGGTCGAGTGGTCGCGCTGCGCATTCCAATTGTAAAGATGCAGGAAGTTGACGCCCTGCGCCTGCAGGGTGGCGAGGTCGTTGCGCCCCGGGGTGGCTTGGGTCCCCGGACCCCACAACAGCGCGAAGTCCGTGTTGTAGAAATCGGTGTCGTAATACGTGGGGTTGTAGCCGCCCAGGCCCTGGCACGGCTGGACGTTGTTGTACTGCGTCTGCAGTTGGCAATCGTCCGACGGCGACGGCTGGTACGAGATGCCCTTGATCGGACGCAACGCGGTGGACGCGGGCGAGATCTGCGCGGCGACGGGAATCGTCGCGCTGGCGAGCATGGCGGCGAGCAGGAGCGGCGCGAACGCGCGCAGCGAGCCCGGCGCGAAGCGCCTATGAACGTGCATGAAGCCTCCGGGGATTGAAGAAGATCAGCGCGGCGCGCACATCGACACCGGCGTCGGGGCGCCCAGGCCTTCCATGACGTAGCCCCTAAGCAACATCTGCGCCAGCACGTTGCCGTCGATGGTGAAGCGATGATTGCTGTCGACCCGCTGGTTCCACAGGCGCAGGATCGGGGACGAGCCCGGGTCGCAATGCGGCGCCACGGCGTCGGGCAGCCAGACCTCGAAGGCGTTGGCGGTCTCGAGCTGCCATGCCCCGGGATACTTGGCCTCGATCTCGGCGCACTCGTCGGCGTTGGCGGTGTAGAAGTGACTGTCGAGACCCGCGCTCGGCAGGCCGTAGAAGCGACATACCGGCGCGCCGGTACCACCCGACTTGCCGGCCGCGAATACGGTGAAGGTGCCACCGGTGCGCTGCCAGCCCGCATGCCTGCCGCCGTCCAGGTCGGCGATCTCGCGCGCGTCGGCCGTGACGAAGTAATGATCAAGCGCCGCGCTGAAGTACTCCACGGCGTGAATCATCTCGACCGGGCCCACGGCAGCGCGAATGGTGGCCGTTGGCGGAAAGGCCAAGCGCTCGAAGCAAGGCGTGTCGCGGCCGAGCTCATCCATGTTGTGCACGCGCAAGGTGAGGTCGTAGCGACCCGGCGCCAGCGGACCCACGGCGAGGGTCACGGGCTCGTTCACCGCCACCACGGTGAACGTGCGCAGCAGAGGCACGGACAGCGGCAGCCCGGAATCGCTGCCATAGATGTCCACGACGATCCGGTCGCCTTCCACCGTGACGCGTCCGCCTACGGCGCGCGGGAGCGAATCGACGAAGACGCCGCCCGCATTGGGGGCCACGATCCGGGCCTCCGCGACGAGGGTGTCGTAGGGCCACGGTTGCGCCGGCGCGAACGAAAGAGTCGAGCCGTTGCAGGCGATCTGTCCTGCGTGAGCGGCGGCCGCGAAGAGCAAGCCCGCCGCGAGCGAGAGAAGCCGCTTCACGTCGTCTCCTGGTGACAATCCTGGGGCGCGAAGCCTACCGCGACCCACCCGCAGCGGACAACGCCTCCGGTCGGCGCAGGAGCGCCGGGCGCCCCTGCCTGCCGTGCGCCGTCCGCGTCGAGGCACATTGGAAGGGGTGGGTCTCGCGCTGCCCTACACTAGGGCTCTTCTTCTGGCGCCCGCCCCATGATTGCCTTCGACAACACCTACTTCCGCGAGCTCGACGGCTTCTACGTGCCATGGAAGCCCGCACCCTCCCCCGAGCCGCGGCTCGTGTACTGGGACGAGGCGCTCGCCCGCGAGCTCGGGCTGCCGCACGACGGACTCGCCGACGACGCCCGCGCCGCGATCTTCTCCGGCAATGCCTTGCCGGAGGGGGCGCAGCCCTTGGCGCAGGCGTATGCCGGGCACCAGTTCGGGGGATTCTCGCCGCAGCTCGGCGATGGCCGGGCACTGCTCGTGGGCGAGGTGATCGACATCCACGGCGTGCGCCGCGACATCGCGCTCAAGGGCTCCGGCCGCACGCCCTTCGCCCGCGGCGGCGACGGCAAGGCAGCCCTCGGCCCCATGCTGCGCGAGGTGCTCGTCAGCGAATGCATGCACGCGCTGCGCATCCCCACCACGCGCGCGCTCGCGGTGGTCACCACCGGCGCCCCGGTGTATCGCGAAGGCGCACTGCCGGGCGCGGTGCTCACCCGGGTGGCGGCAAGCCATCTGCGCGTCGGAACGTTCCAGTACTTTGCCGCGCGCGAGGAGACCGATCGCGTACGCAAGCTCGCCCTGTACGCGATCGCCCGCCACTATCCCGCGCTGGCCGTGGCGCCGCGCCCGTTCCATGCATTGCTCGACGCGGTCATCGACCGCCAGGCCGCGCTGATCGCGCAGTGGATGAGCGTGGGCTTCATCCACGGGGTGATGAACACGGACAACATGACCATCTCCGGCGAGACCATCGACTACGGTCCGTGCGCCTTCATGGAAGCCTACGACCCGGCCACCGTGTTCAGCTCCATCGACGAACGCGGCCGCTATGCCTACGGGAACCAGCCGGCGATCGCGCAGTGGAATCTCGCGCGCTTCGCCGAGACGCTGCTGCCCCTTTTCGGCGACGACCGCGAGCGCGCCATCGAGGAGGCCACCGCCGCCGTGGTGAACTTCCAGGATCGCTACGACGTGCACTGGCAAGCGGCCCTGCGTGCCAAGCTCGGCCTGCGCGAAGGCACTCCCGAGGACGATGCCGCCGACGACACGCTCGCCGCCGACTGGCTGACGCTCCTCCAGCGCGAGCGCGCGGATTTCACGCTCGCCTGGCGGCGCCTGGGGGATGCCGCCGCGGGTCAGGAGGCGCCCCTGCGCGCGCTGCTGCCCGATCCTCAAGGCCTTGATGCGTGGCTCGCCCGCTGGCGCGAGCGCTGTGCCCGCGACGACGCGCGCCATGGCATCGCGGGAGCAGGACGGGCCGCTGCCATGAGCGCGGCAAATCCGTACGTGATCGCACGCAACCACCGCGTCGAGGAGGCGCTCGCCGCGGCGTCGAGCGACCACGATCTCGGACCTTTCCATGCGCTGCTCGCCGCCGTGCGACGTCCCGACGACGAGGATGCCGCGCAGGCGACTTACGCCGCGCCCGCGCCCGCCGCGGTCACGGCGGCCTATCGCACGTTCTGCGGGACCTGACCGGCAAGGCATCAGGGCGCCCGCGGGGGCAGCATGTCGTACGCCGCTGCGTTCCGCCGGCGCGGTCCGCCGGTGTCAAC
>CALFEY010000183.1 GCA_937958295.1 uncultured Pseudomonadota bacterium | reverse complement strand
GCCGCCGCTGTCCTACAAGCGCAGGACGCCTGGGCCCCTCCCCCGCGCCCCCGCGCCCGGGTTCCGGCGGCGCCGGCGAGGCGCAGGTCGGAGCAGCGCCGACACCGCGGCGCGGCAGCGGCCGATACTCCGGAGCTCACCGTTTTTCCAGAATGCGGGCCATACCCGCCATCGGCGGGATTCCGACGAGAGGCATGGCATGGACGCCGTTGCACTTCGACCTACCGCCCTCCGTGGCGCAGCCACGCGGGATTCGCTGCTCGACGCGGCCGAGTCGCTGATTGCCGAGCTCGGCTTCAGCGCGCCATCGCACCGGATGATCGCGGGCCACGCGGGCACCCACGTGGCGCTCGTGAACTATCACTTCGGCAGCAAGGAGCTGCTGTTCGAGGCGGCCCTGGAGCGCCGGGCCGGCCGGCTGAACGAGCGCTGGCGCAAGTCCCTGGCTGAGTTGCGGGCACGCGGCCAGTGGACGGTGGGCGACGTGCTCCGCGCATGGTGGCAGCCCTTCGTGGAGTTCGATCCGGCAGGCGACGCCCCCTGGAGCAATTACCTGTGCACCTTTGCTCGCCTCGCGGCGGCGGGACAGGGCGAGGCGTGGTACGCCCGCTACTTCGGCGTGGCCGACCGCGACTTCCAGCTGGCCTTCGGACAGGCCCTGCCTGCGGCCGCGGCGGAAGACATCGAGTCGGGCTTCCGCTACGCGCGGAGCCTCTTCGCGGAGATCATGCTGTATCGCTGCGGCAAGACCGGCGGGCAATGCCGTCCGCGGGGCTATCGCGACGACGATGTCGAGCGTGCCCTGCGCTTCATCGAGAACGGCATGCGCGGCATCGCACAGGGCGACGAAACGCCCCTGCCGGTGCGCTAGTGCCCTTGGCTGATCTCGGGGCGTGACGTGGCATCGCCCGGGCTCGGCCCGCCGCCGAGCTCCACCACCCGCCCACCCGCAGCAAGGGCGTCCGCCGCATCATGGGTGACGAGCAGGACGGGCAAGCGGCGCTGGGCCGCATGCGCAAACACAAACCGGCGTACGTCGTCGCGCAAGGCCGCATCGAGCTTGTTGAAGGGCTCGTCGAGGAGCAGGGCCTGCGGCTGCGCCAGCAGAGTGCGCATGAGAGCGACCCGAGCGCGCTGGCCGCCGGACAGCGTGCCGGGTGATCGCGGTCCGTAGCCGGCGAGGCCGAGCTCGGCGAGCACCGCCTCCACTCGTCGCTGCCGCTCCGCGCGGTCCCGGACGGAGGGTGGAAGTGCGAAGGCCAAGTTGCCCGCAACGCTAAGATGAGGAAACAACAGGTCGTCCTGGAAGAGGATGCCGGCGCGGCGCCGCTCCGGTGGCAACCCGGTCACGTCCCGCCCCGCGATGCGCACCGTGCCACGGGCGGCGAACGCCGCCTCGAGCGTGCCGGCCACATAGGCCAACAGCGACGACTTGCCGCAGCCCGAAGGCCCCATCACGGTGACGCACTCTCCGGCCGCGACGGTCACGCACAGGCAGTCCACGAGCACGCGACCCGGTAAGCCGATCGTGATGTCGACGAGCTCGAGCGGCCCACCGTCGCTCATGCGTCCCCGCGTCGCCGCGACGGCACCAGCACTGCCGCCGCGAAGGCAAGCCACGGCAATATTGCCTGCGCGGTCGCATAGGCGCCAATCACGCGACGATCCGCGCCGGACGCGAGCGTCACCGCTTCCGTGGTGAGCGTGGCCACCCGCCCGTTGCCCGCGAAGAGGGTAGCGAGGTACTGCCCCACGCTGACCGCGAAGCCCACCGCGCACGCGATGAGCACGGGCCGGCGCAACAGAGGCAGCTTGATTCGCCACAGCACGCGGACCGGACCCGCGCCCAGAGCCGCGGCGGCCCGGGCAAAGCGGGGGTCGAGGGCCCGCCAGGGATCGGCCAGCGAGAGATACAGGTACGGCAGCACGAAGACCAGGTGCGCGAGGATCACGGCGCCGAAGGTGCCATCGATGCCCGTCCGTACCAGCAGCACCTGCGCGCCGAAGAGAAAGGCGATCTGTGGCACGAGCAGAGGCAGGTAGAGCAGGCCCGGCGGTAGCGCCCCACGCCCACGGTTGCGGACTTCGCCCTCGAGGCATCCCACCACGAGCGCCAGCGCCACCAGGGTGGCCGCCACCCCCACGCCCAACGTGGTAAGGGTCGGCGCCGCGAGCTCGCCCACGCGACGCGCCCAGCCTGCGAGCCCGATCCCGTCGGGCCAGGCATGGGGAAAGCGCCACTGGGTGGCCACCGACCACAGTGCCATGCCCGCCAGCGCCGCGACGCCCAGGGCCAGCAGGCCCGCCGCCATGCTCGCCGCCGCCGCAGCCCCGGGCGTCATCCCAGTGCGCCCGCCCCGCGCGATCCAGCGCTCGCCGAAGCGCGCGACCCCACCCTCTAAGGCCCGCCACGCCGCCACGGCGAAGGCGGCGATGAGCGCGACGAGCACCGCGGCCGCCGCCCCCGGGAAATAGAACGCGATGTCGACGTCGGCGAACCAGCGCACCGCGAGCACCGCGAGCGGTGGCGGGTTGCCGGGGCCCAGGATGAGGGCCACGTCCACCACCGACAGCGAGAACACGAGCACGGCGAGCACGGGCAGCCGGATCTGCGGATAGATCTGCGGCAGGATCACCTTCACCCACGCGGTGACGCGGTCGTAGCCCAAGGTGCGCGCCATGGCGAGCGACTCGCGCACACGCACCTGCTCCTGCGCCCCCGCGATCATCAGCACGAGGTAAGGCACCTCCTTCACCAGCAGTCCGATGGCCAGCGCGACACCGTGCGGGTCGTTGACCGTGCCCACGTCCGGCGGCACTTCCCACCCCGTGAGCCAGGGCGACACGGCCCGCGCGATCCACCCCGACGGGGCGAGCAGGAAGGCGAGGCCGATGGCCATGGCGGAGTGTGGCGTGGCCAAAAGCGGCGTGACCGCCATCGTGAAGCGCTTCCATGCGCGGCGCTCGCAGGCCCAGGCCGCAACGCACACGGCCAGCGCCAGCGCCACGAGCGGCGTGACAAGCCCCACGGTGAGCGTGAGCCGGAGGCTCGATCCGAAGCCCGGGTAGTCGATGAGCCGCCGCCAGGCGTCAAGACCAAGGGTGTGGCCGCCGATGGCGGGCAGGTAGTCGAAGGCCGGCAGGAGCGTTCCCGCGAGACCGGCGGCCACGGGAAGCACGAGCACGGCGACGGTGGCGATCGGTGCGGCGCGCACGAGGGTCATGCCGTCGCGCTGCCGCCTAGCGGGTGTAGCGCTTCTCCCATTCGCCCGCCATGCGCGTCATCCACGAAGGATGTGGCTCCAGGAGCGTTACGCCGAGTTCCGCGTGGGTGGGCAGCGCCGGCGGGCGGGGCAGGTCGTCGAAGCGCTTGCGCTCCGCCGGCGTGAGCTTCGTCATGTCGAGGACCGTGAAGTTGCCCATCTGCCGGATGTCCTGCGCATGCGCCTGCACGGCGGGGTCGAGCAGGAAGTTCGCCACCACGAGCGCCCCTTCCTTGTTCGCCGCATTGAACGGGATCGCCACGAAGCTCGTGTTGCCGATCGTACCGCGCTCGAACACGACTGTGCGCACCGAGGACGGCAGGAGCCCCGCCTCGATGGCCACCGCCGCCTCCGCCGGATTGAAGGAGATCATAAGGTCGATCTCCCCATCGTTCATGAGCTGCCGCTGCGCCGGCCCGTTGTCGGGGAACTGCGCACCCTTGCGCCAGAGCGAGGGCTTGAGCGCGTCGTACCACGCCCACAGCGGGGCGGTCACCGCGGCGAAGTTGGCATCGGTAGCCGGCGCCTGCAACACGGCGGGATCGGGCGCGAGCTCATAGAGCGCCTGCTTGAGAAAGGTCACGCCCAGGAAGTTGCGCACCGAAGGATGCGTGAGCCGCCCGGGATTGCGCTGCGCCCACGCGGCGAGCTCGCGCACCGAGCGCGGGGGCGTGGGCACGCGCTTGCCGTCGTACACGAATACGATCTGCGCGCGTCGCCACGGCGATGCCATGCCGTCGACCGGAAGCGTAAAGTCGATCACGTTGCTGCGGATGCCGATGGTGTCGACGCGGACGTAGTTGGGCAAGCGTTGGCTGAACGGACCATGCAGCAGGCCCTGCTCCTTCAACGCGAGGAAGTTGGGGCCGTTGATCCACACGAGGTCCACGCTGCCTCCGCTCGTGCGGCCTGCCGCCTTCTCCGCCACGACGCGCGTGACGGCCTCGGACGTGTCCTTGAGCTTGACGTGGTTGACCTTCACGCCGTGGCGCTTGTCCACCTCGGCTGCCACCCACTGGAGGAAAGCGTTGGTCTTCTCGTCGCCGGCCCAGGCATTGAAGTTCACGGTCTGGCCGCGCGCCTTGGCGAGCACGTCGGACCAGGCGGGTACCTGCGCCTGCGCGCGCACTCCGGGCGCGATGGCCACCAGCGCGGCGAGCATCCCGGCACGCAGGGCGAGCCCCACGGCGCGCCATGCACGGCGTGTCGCGCCTCGCCTCATGCGGGCGTCCCGGCCGCCGCCTGCTGGCGCGCCAGGGCCCGCCGCTGTCGCGCCGACTCCAGCACCGGACCCAGCACTTCGTCGTGGAAGGCGTCGCAGCCTACGCACAGGTTCGCGTAGGACGCGCCCTGCGGCGTGCTGGTGCGCGAACGCGCGACGAATTCGGCCTCGCTCCATCCGTGCGCGAGGCCCATGCGCTGCGGCTCGCCGGCATTGATGGCGGCGTAGGCGGGCTCCTCCGAAAGCGACTCCAGGATGGCGAGCAGGTCGTCCTCGAGCAGGCTGCCGAGCGGCCGGCGCGTCTTGACGCAACACGGGTACACCGCGCCGTCGGGCTCGATCGACACCTCCGAGCCGTTGAAGCGATGGCGCAGGAAGCCCAGCCCGCCGGACCAGCGATTGCAGAAGTTGTCGGCGAGCGTGGCCGTGGACAGGCCGTTCTCCCAGGCCCTCCCGCGCGGCCACAGCTTGCCGATCCAGGCGTCGGGCGTGGCACCGAAGAAGCTGAAGACCGGCCCCTCCTCCTCGTGCCAGTTGCGCGTGGTGGCAGACAGGCCGGAGCGGCGCATGCCGTGGCGCTCGAAGAGCGCGGTGAGCTTCGCCATAAACGCCGCCTGTTTCTCCTTGCCTTCGAGCCCCACGTGGAAGTCGTCCACGCTCGCCACCGAGATCATCCACACGCCGCGGTCGAGGAGGTCGCGCACGATCGCGTCGTCGAGGACGTCGCCGGTGGTCTGCACCACGATCTTCACGCCGCCGGCGTCGCGGTACTTGTCGCGCAAGGCCTCGACGACGCGATAAGTGACGCGCTCGCGTACCGGATCGATGAGCGCTTCGCCGCCGGACAGGATGATGCGGCCGACCTTCTCCGGCAGCGAGCCGTCGGGACGGGCGTCGGCGGTGTCGAGGTAGGTCATCCGCGCCGGCAGGTGGGCGACGATGCGGGGGAAGTTGCGCTCGGCCTCGGCCACCACCGACTCGAGCTCGGCGCGGACATACGGGCGGAAGCGGGACTCGTAGCAGTGCCGGCACTTGCGGTGGCACGCCCAGCACATGACGTAATAGAGGGATTCCATGCGGCGATTATGCAGGAGCCCGCGGCAACGGCGCGCTCGCCGTGGACCATACCCGAGCGGCCCGACGCCGGCGGGCCAGCGAGGTGCCGCGCGGCCCCTAATTCCTCGGCTTCATCCGCCGCACGAGCTCCGCGCACGGGTCGGGACGCGCGACGGCCTCCGTGAGCACGTACGCGTCGAACGGCGCCGATGTCTCGTCTGCCGCGGCCTCCGGCCCCTTTTCGAGAAGGCCGATGGTGCGGGTGACGGCCCTCGTCTGCGCCGGCAGCCAATGCGGCGCGCCGATGTCGTTGCGCGCGTGGCCGTTGCCGGTGAGCAGGACCACCCCGCGTGCCGCATGAGGCGCGATCGACTCCGCGAGCGCCCGGTCGCGGGCGATCTGCGCGCGGGCCATGCCGGGCAGCGCCTGCGCCGGCAGCAGGTTGCAGTGGCCCTTCTCCACCGCGGCTTCGTGGGCCTGCATGAACGCAGGCGGCACGGCAACGTCGGCCACAGCGCCGCCGGTGGCTACTTTCATCGCGTCGGCACGCGACAGATTGGCCGCCACGATGGGCAAGTCGTATTCCAGGGCGAGCGCGACGAAGGGCTTGTAGTACGCCCAGTTCCAGCTCGGGGCCCCGGCGCCTTGCGCGATCACGTAGTCGGCATCCCGGGGGCGGGCGCTGCGCGCGGCATCGATGGCCGCCTGCCGCTCGCGATCGAACTGCTCGAAGGCGAGGGCCGGACGCGCCCCGCCTTCCACCAGCTTGCGCAGCGCGGCTGCACGCAGGGCGTGCTGCATCCCGTTGTCGTGCACCTCGCCCAGGATGACCACGCGCGCGCCCTGCATCGCCATTGTGAGCGCCTCCGGCGTGTCCGCCACGCGCAGCGCCGCGGCGAGTGCGCCCGCGGGCACGCACGCAACGAAGAGCATGCCGAGGGCGCCCAGCGCACGGCGTGCGCCGGTCATGCGGTCGACCCGGGGCGGACCGCAGCCGCCGGTCATGCCGTCGAACCCGGCCGCGCCGCGGCGGTGGCGATCAGCACGCCGCGAGTGAGGGGATGGGGCAGCACCTGCGCCGCCACGCCAAAGCCCTCGGCGATGATAGGAGGCTGCAACACGTCGATGGGGCTGCCCTGCGCGAGGACACGGCCGCGGTGCAGCACCACCACGCGGTCCGCATACGTGGCCGCGAGGTTGAGGTCGTGCAGGATCGCAAGCACACCCAGGTTGCGCGAGGCGGCGAAAGCCCGCGCGGTGGCGAGGAGCGCGTGCTGGTGGGCGAGGTCGAGCGCGGCGGTGGGCTCGTCGAGCAACAGATAGCGCGGGTGCGGATAGTCCGGCTCCCACAACTGGGCAAAGGCCGCCGCGAGATGCACGCGCGCTTGCTCGCCGCCGGAGAGCGTGGTGACCTCGCGGTCGGCCAGGTGCAGCGCGTCGGCCAAGCCGAGCGCGGCGTCCACGATCTCGCGATCGCGCGGATCGCGCCAGCGCGTGGATACGGGATAGCGCCCGAACGCCGCCACCTCACGCGCGGTGAAGGCGAAGGCGAGCTCCGGGCGCTGCGGCAGCACCGCGCGCAGGCGTGCGCGCTCGGCGAGCGACCAGGCGGATAGCGCGCGGCCGGACACGCTCACCCCGCCGCCCACGTGTGCCCGGGAGGGGAGCCGATCCCCCGCGAGGACCTTGAGGAGCGTGGACTTGCCCGCGCCGTTCTCGCCGACGATGGCCACGGTCTGCCCGGGGCGCACCTCCAGCGAGACCTCGTCCAAGAGCTTGCGGGCGCCGATGCGCACGGACACGTTGGACGCCACGAGCATGGTCACAGTCCGATCTGCCCGCGGCGGCGCAGCAGGAGCACGAGGAAGAACGGCGCGCCGAGCGCCGCAGTGAGGATGCCGATCGGCAACTCCGCCGGCGCCACCAGCGTGCGCGACAGGGCATCGGCGATCACCACGAGCATGGCGCCGAGCAACGCCGCCCCCGGCAGCACGATGCGATGGTCGGGCCCGCAGGCCAGGCGCAGGGCATGAGGCGCGACGAGCCCGATGAAGCCGATCACGCCGGTGGCCGCCACGAGCGAGCCTACCGCGAGGGCGGTGAGCACGATGGCCGTGCGCTTGACCACCACCACGTTCACGCCCAGGTGCGCGGCTTGCGACTCGCCGAGGGCGAGCGCATTGAGCGGACGCGCGAGGAAGATGCCCGCGAGCGTGGCGGTGAGCGCCAGCGGCACCACGGCGGAAAGCATGGCCCACGTGGCGCCCCCCAGCGAGCCGAAATTCCAGAACGTGAGGTTGCGCAACTGCTCGTCGTTGGCGAGGTAGGACAGGAAGCCCACACCGGCCATCGCCAATGCGTTGAGCGCGATGCCCGCGAGCAGCACCGACGGCAGCGAGAGGAAGCCCGCGGCCGCGCCGATGCGATACACCATGAGCGTGACGACGAGCGCCCCGATGAACGCGGCCAGCGGCAGCGTCCACGTGCCCAGTACCTTCGACACGCCCGGCAGCCACGTGGCCCCGAGCACGATCACGAAGGCCGCGGCGAGGGCGCCGCCCGAGGACACGCCAATGAGCGTGGGGTCGGCGAGCGGATTGCGGAACAGGCCTTGCATCAGCGCGCCTGCGACCGCGAGGCCGGCGCCCGTGACCACCGCGAGGATCACCCGGGGCAAGCGGATCGAGTTGAGCACGGCCGCCTGCCGGGGATCCACCGTGCCCGCATCGATGCCGATGTCGCTCGCGAGGATGCGCAGCACCTCGAGGGCAGGAATGCGGAAGGCGCCGTAGCCGATCGCGAAGATCGTGAGCGCGACGAGCAGCACGGCGAGCCCCGTGAGCACGGCCCCGCCGGACAGCCGGCGCGGTGCGCCGTCGGCCGCGGAACGGTTGATCGCCGGCGCACGACGCTCCGCGGCTGCGCCCGGCGCACCTGCCACGCTCATCGAATGACCTTCGCACATGCACTGCGGCGAACGCGCGCACGACTGCCTCGCGTGCTCATGCGAGCGTCCCGAAGCCGTGCGCGAGCTCCCGCACGGCCTGCGGCAAGCGCGGGCCGAAGCCCAGCAGGAGCAGCGCATCGGGCGCCAGCACGCGCCGCGCCCTGCCGGCCGGTGTGAGGGCAAGGCCCGGCCGCGCGAGGAGCACGTCCACGCCGCCCACGGCCTCGAGGCCCTCGCGCGTGCAGAGGATCACGTCGGGAGCTGCTGCGAGCGCGCCCTCCGCCGACAGCGGCCGGTAGCCCTTGATGCCGGAGATGGCGTTCACCCCGCCCGCGAGCGCAATCATCGCCGCCGCGGCCGTGCCCTCGCCTGCCACCTGTACGTTGTTGGCGGCATGCGACAGCACGAACAGCACCTTGGGCGGCACGCCGCCCGCACGGATGGCCGCACGCGCGGCCCGCCACTGCCCGCGCAGCGTCTCGTCCAGCGCCTTGCCCGCAGGCACAAGTGCCAGGCTCCTCGCCACGAGGTCGACGTTGGCAAGCAGCGACTCGAACGTGAACTCGCCGTTCGCGCGCACGATCCTCACGCCAGCCGCCTCGAGCTGCGCGATGGCCGGCGGGGGGCCCGCCTCGGGCGCCGCCAGTAACATG
>CALFEY010000182.1 GCA_937958295.1 uncultured Pseudomonadota bacterium | reverse complement strand
CTCGCGCCCAGCGTAGAGCGCATCGACGAGCACGGCGTACTTCTCGGCCACGAACCCGCGGCGCACCTTGCGCGTGCGGGTGAGCTCGTCGTCGTCGGGATCGAGCTCCTTGTGCAGCACGAGGAAGCGATGCACCTGCGAATGGGCGAGGGCGGGCTCGCCGGCGAGCTCGGCGTTGACCTTCTCCACGCACTCGCGCACGAGCGCGCGCACCTCCGCCTTGCCGGCGAGGTCCATGTAGCTCGCGTAGGCGATGCCGCGGCGCTCCGCCCAGTTGCCCACCGCCTCCAGGTCGATGTTGACGAACACGCAGACGTGGTCGCGGCCATGCCCGAAGGCCACGGCCTCCTTGATGTGCGCGAAAAATTTGAGCTTGTTCTCGATGTAGTTGGGCGCGAATAAGCCGCCGCTGGTGAGCTTGCCCACGTCCTTGGCGCGATCGATGAGCCGCAGGTGGCCGTGCTGGTCGAAGAAGCCGGCGTCGCCCGAGTGGAAGAAGCCTTCGGCGTCCAAAGCCTCGGCGGTATCGTCCGGGCGCTGATGATATTCCTTGAGCAGCATCGGTCCGCGCACCAGCACCTCGGAGCTGTCCGCGATCACGATCTCCACGCCGGGAGCGGGACGGCCCACCGTATCGAGCCGCACCTCGTCGTCACGCTGCAGGCAGATGTACGCGCAGGTCTCCGTCGAGCCGTAGAACTGCTTGAGGTTGACGCCGATCGAGCGATAGAAGCGGAACAGGTCGGGGCCGATGGCCGCGCCCGCGGTATACGCCACGCGGATGCAGCTCAGCCCGAGCACGTTGCGCAGCGGCGCGTAGACGAGCACGTTGCCCAGGCGATATTGCAGGCGGTCGAGCCAGGACACGGGAGCGCCGTCGAGAATCTCCGCTCCGCATCGCCGTGCCACCCGCATGCAACGATCGAACATCCATCTCTTGAGGGCGCTCGCATCCTCCATCCGGATCAGCACCTGCGTGAGGACGTTCTCGAACACCCGCGGCGGCGCGAAGTAGTAGGTGGGGCCGATTTCGCGCAGGTCGTTCATGGTGGTGGCGCCCGACTCGGGGCAATTGATCGTGCAGCCCGCCACGAGCCAGTTCACATACGAGAAGAGGTGATCGCCCACCCAGGCCATCGGCAGGTAGGCGAGCACGCGGTCGCCTGGGCCCAGCCGGTCGAACTCGCAGGCGCCGCGCGAGGCCGCGAGGAAGGCGCGGTGCGTCTGGCACACGCCCTTGGGGCGCCCGGTGGTGCCCGATGTGTAGAGGATCACGGCGATGTCGTCGTCGCGGCCGGCCGCGATCTCCGCGTCCAGGAATTGCGGATGTGCCGCATCGTGCTCGCGACCGACGCGCTGGAGCTCGTCGAGCGCGACGATGCCCTCGTAGTTGCGCAGTCCGCGGGGATCGTCGTAGTAGATCTGGCGCAGCGACGGCACGTCGGAAGCGGCCTCGAGCAGCTTGTCGACCTGCTCTTGATCCTCCACGATCGCGCAGGTGATTGCCGCGTCGTTGAGAACGTATGCAAACTCGGCGGCCGGGGCATCCTGGTACATGGGCACGGGGATGCCGCCTAGCGACTGCACCGCGGCCATCGCGAAGTACAGCCGCGGTCGATTGTCCCCGACGATGGCGAGGTGCATGCCCCGCTTGAACCCACGCGCGGCGAGTCCGCAGGCGATGGCGCGCACTTCAACCTCGACCTCGCGCCACGTCCACACTTGCCAGATGCCGAGATCCTTCTCCCGCACCGCGGGCGCGTCGGGTCGCGTCTTCGCCTGCTGCACGAGCAGGCGCGGCAGCGTGTCGGCGCGCCCGTCAGTAGCGGCTTCGCGACGTCCATCCCCGCCCACCTCCGCGGCGCGGGGCGCGCTGCCCACCGCGGCGCCCGCAGGTTGCGCAGGTCCGGGACCGGAGCTTATGTCGAGCACCGCCACCTGTGTCGCCCGCGCTAGGAGAAGCGCGAGAAGTCAGGCTTGCGCTTCTCGAGGAAGGCAGCGAAGGCCTCCTTGGCCTCGGCTGATTCGAGCCGTCCGCGAAAGTGGCGGGCCTCCTCCGCGATGGTATCGGCCACGAGGGTCTGCCAGGGTCGGCGCAGGAGGGCCTTCGACAGGCGAACCGCGGCCGGGGGCTTGGCGGCGAGCTTGCGCGCCTGCGCGAGCGCGTACGCGGCCACCTCGGCATCGGGCAGCACCCGGCTCACGAGCCCGCAGGCCTCCGCTTGCCGCGCACTGAAAGGGTCGCCGAGCAGGAGGAGTTCGGCGGCCTTGGCATGACCGGCCGCAAGCGGCAGCAGCAGGCTCGACCCCGCTTCCGGACACACGCCGAGGTTCACGAACGGCAGCGCAAACACCGCGCCCTCGCCGGCGTACACGAGGTCGCAGTGCAGAAGCAGGGTCGCGCCCACGCCCACGCACGGGCCGTTGACCGCGGCCACGATGGGCTTTGCCACGGCGCTGATCGTGCGCACGAAGGCGAACGCCGGATGCGCGTCGTCGAGCGCGGGACGCTCGAGGAAATCGCGCAGGTCGTTGCCACTGGTGAACACGTCCGCCTGCCCGCGCAGGAGGACCACGCGGACGTCGGCGCGGCGATCGGCCTCCGCCAGGGCGGCCGCGAGCCGCTCGTACATCACCACCGTGAGCGCGTTGCGCTTGTCGGGCCGGCGGAGCTCGATGTCGAGGATGCCGTCCTGCACGGCGGTGACGACCGTCGCGTCACCAGCGTCGGGCGCTGCCGATTCCTCCTTCATGGCCGCGCCGGTCACGCGACGTGAAGCCGCCGGGCGCGCACGTTGGCCCGGATGAACTCGATCACGGCGTCGGCGGACGACCCCGGTCCGAAGATGCCCTTCACGCCCATCGTGCGCATCGGCTCGAAGTCACGCTCGGGGATGACGCCGCCGAAGACCACCAGCACGTCCTCCTTGCCCGCCTCCTTGAGGCGACGCGTCACCTCGCGGGCCACCGGCAGGTGTCCCTCTACAGAGCTCGACACGCCGATGACGTCGACGTCCTCCTGGATCGCGGCATCGAGGATCTCGCTCGATTCCAGGAAGTTGATGAAGATGACCTCCATTCCCGCCTCGCGCAGCTTGGTGGCGAGATAGCGTACGCCGCGATCGTGCGCCTCCATGGTGGTCTTGCCGAGCAGTACCCGGATGATGCGTTGCTGTTCCATGCCTTGCGTCTCCCGCTGCGGATCGAGGTTTGGTTGTCGAGGAACTCTGGGGTGCGGCGCGGCCGTCAGTGCGGCGGGGCCCAGCCCAGGTGCTGCTTGAGCACCGCCATGAGCTCACCGGTGGTGGCATCGGCGTCGGAGGCTTCCACCATCGCGGGGATGAGCTCACCCACCGCGCCCGCCTTGAATCGCTCTGTCGCGCGGTGCACCTCGGCCATCGCCGCCTCCCACTTCGCCGGGTCGCGCTGCGCCCGCAGCGCCTTGACGCGCTCGATCGCCACCCGCTCCGATTCCGGGTTGACCTGAAATACCTCGACGTCCTGGATCTCGTCGGAGATGTACTTGTTCACGCCGACGAGCATCCGCTCCTTGGCATCCACCTGGTCACGCCAGCGAACCGCGCTGGCCTCGATCTGCGCGCGGACGTAGTCGTGGCACTTGTGGTAGCCGCCGCGCTTCTCGACCTCGTCGAAGATCT
>CALFEY010000181.1 GCA_937958295.1 uncultured Pseudomonadota bacterium | reverse complement strand
CGTCCGCCGCCAGTCGCGCAAGCACGCGGCTCACGCCGCCACGGTGCTCCCGCGGCAGCCGCTGGAAAAGCTGATGGGGCTGGTCTGGGTGCCGCTGGTGGCAGGCTGGGTCGCGCTGCCCTGGCTGGCGCTTCTGCGGGCGGGGCAGCCGCTCGGCCTGCCGGCCTTCGCGGCGCTGGCGCCCTATCCCGCGCTGCGCATCGTGGCCGCCCTCGTGGCGGTGGCGTGCCTTGCGCTGACCATCAAGTCGTGGGCGCGGATGGGCAGGGACTGGCGCATGGCCGTGACCGACGAAGAGCAGGCGCTCATCACCGACGGCATGTTCGCGCGCATCCGCCACCCGATCTACGCCCTGTCCATCCTGCTCATGGCCTGCACCATGGTGGTCGTCCCCACGGGTCTCATGGTGGCGGTGGGCCTCGTGCACATCGCGCTCATGATCGCCAAGGCCCACAACGAGGAGCGCCATCTGCTGCACAAGCACGGTGACGCCTACGCGGCCTACCTCGCCCGGACGGGCCGGTTCCTTCCCCGTTTGCGCTAAGCGCCTGTTTCCTCGGCGTACCTGCGATAATCGCGGTTTTCCCAACGCGAAGCCGCCGGCGTTTCCGTCGTCTCCCATCGTGCCGCGCCCGTCCCGTCCCGCCTGCGCGCTGATCCTCGTCGTCCTGTCCCTCGTCGTCCCGCTGCCGGCCCTCGCCGCCGGGGTGCACGGCAGCGCTCCGCACGACCAGGCGGCGCTGCGTGCCCTCGACTGCGACCGGCTCGAAGGGACCGAGGCTGCGACGACGCTGGCCGGCATGCCGGCGCCCCGCATCGTGCTCCTCCACGGCAGCGTCCCCATCGTCACGATGCAGCCGGTGGCGGAGTTCCTGATCGGCATGGGCTACCCCGAGCCCTCGCTGCGCGACCCTTATGACGGCAGCCTCACCCGGTCGAGCTTCGGCAACAGCGAGGAGCTGGCCGGCACGCTCGCCTGGTACTACGAAAACGACGGGATGCGCCCCATGCTAGTGGGCCACAGCCAGGGCGGCATGCTCGTCCTGCGTACCCTGCACGAGTTGGCCGGCGCGTTCGACGACGAGATCCCGGTCGTGGATCCGGCCACCCGCGCGGCGCTGCCGCAGACCACCATCCGTGATCCGTACACCGGCCAGGAGCGACCGGTGGTGGGCGTGGAGGTGGCCTTCGCCTCGGCCATCGCCACCGGCAAGCTCGCCCGGGTGCTGCTCGGGCAGTGGACGATGCTGGGCAAGCTGCGGCAGGTGCCTGACACGGCGGTCGAGTTCACGGGGTTTGCAATCCCCTTCGATCCCATCGCCGGCACCTTCGCCTCCGACGAGCCCTACTTGCCCACCGGCACGAGCCGCGTGCGCAGCGTGCTGCTCCCCTCCCGCTACAGCCACATCGGGGCGCCCATCATGGAGCACCTGCCAGGGCAGCCGTCCACGCGGGCCTTCGTGATCGCCTGGCGTCCGGATGCGCCGCCGCCGCCGGTCCCGCAGGACGCCGACGTACGCAACCTCGAGCTCGCCGCGGACCTGTGGTATTCGATCCGCCGCCACTGGTGCCTGGAAGGGCAGCGGCGCCTGGCCGCCGGAGGCTCCCGATGAAGGGGCGTCTCAACCTCTTCCAGGCGGCCATGCTGCGCTGGCGCGGCATGTATCCGTACAACGCGGTGCACGTCGCGGAACTGCCCGGAACGCTCGACGAGGCCCGCCTGTCGCGGGCGGTCGACGACCACCTCACCGAGCTCGGCATCACCCGCCTGCGCCTGGACGTCGCGCGCCGTCGTTACGAATACGCCGGCGGCCCCGCGCATGCGCCGCTGCCGGTGTTCGACGCCCACGGCAACGCCCTGCAGGTGCTCGAGCGGGAGATGGAGCGGCACATCAACGAGCCGTTCGGACCGGCAGCAGGGGAGACGGAGTTCGAGCCGCTGCGCTTCTTCGCGGTGCGTAACGGCGGCTCGTTCCACGTGGCCGTGGCCTACGACCACTTCATCGCCGGCGGCGACTCGATGGTCACCATGCTCCAGGGAATCGCCGCCCGCTACGACGGCACGTATCCTGCCCACCAGCCGCCGCCCAATCTCTATCCGCAGGCCTACGCGCGCCTGTTCGCACGCAACGCGCTCGCCTTCTACGTGGGGCAGTACCTGCTGCCCGGCATGCTGCTGCGCTCGCGTCGCGCCGTGCGCCCGCGCTATCCTCACGGCGACAGCAAGTACAACGCCTTCACGTCGATCGAATTCGCGCCCGAGGTCTACGGCGTGGTCCGCCGCACGGCCAAGCAGTGGGGCGTCACGCTCAACGACATGCTGCTCGCCATGCTGATCTGCGCGCTGTCGGCCGAGGTGCCCGATCGGCTGTCCGCGAAGCGGCGGCGGGAGATTGCCATCGCGTCGGTGATCAACCTGCGCAGCGAGCTCGAGCCGGGCACCCGCGAGGTCTTCGGCCAGTTCTTGAGCTCGTTCCTGGTTTCTCACCTCGTGCCTCCCGGCGCCTCCCTCGAAACGCTCGCGCGCGACGTCCACGCGCAGACACAGCGCGTGAAGCGCCGCAAGCTCTACCTGCAAACGCTCTATCTGCTCGCCTGCGGGGGGCTGGCCTGGCGCTTCATGACCCCGGAGCAGCACAAGCAGATGTACGCCAAGAACTACCCCGTGTGGGGCGGCCTGTCCGCGTTGAACGTGGAGGCGATGTGGAAGGAGGGCGTGGGCGACGCTCCGGTGCTGCACTACCTCCGCGCGATCTCGACCGGCCCCTTCTCGCCGCTGGTGCTGGCGCCGGCGTCGGTGGGCGATTGCCTGCATGTGGGCGTGTCGTGGCGCACCAGTGCCTTCACCCGGGCCGACATCGACCGCATTACGGCATCGATGCAATCTTGCGCAAGGAAGCTTGCCGCGTGACCCGCCCGCTCTCCCACGCGACGGGATCGGCCTCCGTGGCGGGGGGGGCGTCGCTTCGCCGTTGGCTCGTGTTCGCCATCGCCCTCGCGCTCGGCGCATGCGGGGTCCAGCCGCCGCGCTCGGCGGAGGAGAGCGCGCAGGCTGCGCGCGTGGTGCAGGCGGTGGACCGCACGGTCGAAGACCGCATCCTCGCGCTCGATCCGCAGCGGGTGACGCCCGACGACGTCAAGCTCCTCGCGCGGGGCCCCACGCCGCGGGTCATGCTCCTGCACGGCGGCATCTATCCAGTGCACCTCGCCATGGAGTCGTTCGGCCAGTTCCTGGTCGGCATGGGCTACCCCGAAAGCCGCATCCGTCAGCCCAAGGACGGCGCGTGGTCACACAGTCCCTACGAAGATGCCGATCGGCTCGCCGGCATCGTCGCGTGGTACTACGAGAAGGACGGCATGCCGCCGATCCTCATTGGCCATAGTCAGGGAGGCATGCAGGCGGTCAAGGTGCTGCACGTGCTGGCCGGCGACTACGGCGCAGCGGTGGCTGTGTGGAATCCGCTCACCGATTTCGCCGAGGACCGCACCGCCATCGTGGATCCCTTCACCGGCAAGGCGCAGCCGGTCGTGGGCCTGCGTCTCGCGTACGCCTCGGCTGTGGGCGCGGGCGGCGCCGCCTTCCTCCTGCCCAACCAATGGAGTCTCATCGGGCGGTTGCGCAATATCCCCGACAACGTCGAGGAGTTCACCGGCTACTGGATCGACGTCGACTTGTGGGCGTGGACGCTGCCGGGCACGGACAAGGTGCGCGATTTCACGGCCAGCCCCAATGTGCGCCTGCGTAACGTGACGCTGTCGGCCGCCAACAATCACGTGTTCCTCCCGGCATCGTCGTCGCTCGCCACCAAGCCCGCCGAGCGCGCGTGGATCGAGGCTTACTCCCCGGACACGAAGGTGCCGCCTCCGGCCGACGCCGAGGTCAACATCGCCTGGGCGGCCGACGTGTGGTACGACGTCAAGAAATACTGGGTGATCGAGGCCCAGCGCCTGATTCGCGCCAAACGCGCCAATCCGCAGCCTGCCGTGGCCGGCAAGCTAGAATAGCGGTTTGCGCCGCGCGGCCGGGAGGCCGCACTTGAAGGCGCAGTCACGGGCGATCAGGAAGCTATGACGGGGACGTTGGCGGGCAAGGTGGCTCTCGTCACGGGCGCGGCGCGCGGTATCGGCCGCGCTGTGGCGCGCAAGCTCGCCGCCGCAGGCTGCGACGTCGCGGTCAACTACTACAACAGCGCCGAGGCTGCCGAGGCGCTGTGCGCGGAACTTCGTGCGACGGGGCGCCGCGCCGTGGCCATCCAGGGCAGCGTGGGAATCCCCGACAGCGTCGACGAGATGTTCGCGGAGCTGCGCAAGCACTTCGATCGCCTCGACATCGTGGTGTCGAACGCGGCGAGCGGGGTGCTGAAGCCCACGATCGAGATGACGATGAAGCACTGGCGCTGGTGCCTCGAGACCAACGCGCTCGCGCTCAACCTCCTCGCGCAACGCGCGTTGCCGCTGATGCACGACGGCGGCCGCATCATCGCGATGTCGAGCCTGGGCGCGCAACGGGCCATGCCGGGCTATGGCTTCGTGGGCGCTTCCAAGGCGGCGCTCGAGGCGCTGGCCCGCGCGCTGGCGCAGGAATTAGGCCCGCGCGGCGTGCGCGTGAACGTGGTGAGCGCCGGCGTGGTGGATACCGACGCTTTGACGTACTTCCCCAATCGCGAGGAGCTGCTCGCCAATTTCGCGGCGCGCACGCCGGCCGGACCCGTGCTCACGCCCGAGGACGTCGCCGGCGCGGTGTACCTCCTGTGCCTGCCCGAGGCGGCGATGATCAACGGCCACACGCTCGTCGTCGACGGCGGCTTCGCGATCTCGGGGTAGGCCATGGCCGCATCGATTGTCTCCGGCTTGCAGGACAAGGTCGTGCTCGTGACGGGCGGCAGCCGGGGCATCGGCCGCGCCATCGTCGAGACCCTCGCCGCCGACGGCGCGCAGGTCACGTTCTGGTATCGCGGCAATCGCGAGGCCGCCGAGGCCGTGGTGGCCGCGGCGCGTGAGCGCGGGCAGGCCGTCACGGCGGAGCAGGTCGACGTACGCGACTCCACCGCCTGCGCCCAGGCCGTGGAGCGGCTCGTGGAGCGGGCCGGCACGATCGACGTGCTCGTCAACAATGCCGGCATGATCCGCGACAATCCGCTCGCCGGCTTTTCCGACGAGGATGTCGCCGAAGTCCTCGCCACCAACGTCACCGGCGTATTCAACGTGACCCGCGCCGTGGCGCCGTTCATGATCAGCAAGCGGCGCGGCCGCATCGTGAACCTCTCCTCCGTGTCGGGGGAGAAGGGCGGCCGCGGGCAAACCAATTACGCCGCGAGCAAGGGCGCCATCAACGCGTTCACGCGTGCGCTGGCGGTGGAGCTCGCGCCGCGCAAGATCGCCGTGAACGCGGTGGCACCGGGCGTGATCGAGACCGAGATGTCGGAGGCGGTGCGCGAGCTCGCCGGCGACGAGGTCAAGGCGCGCATCCTGATGAAACGTTTCGGCAAGGCCGACGAGGTCGCCCATGCCGTGTGGTTCTTGGCCTCCGACCTCGCGAGCTACATCACGGGGCAAGTGCTCACGGTGGACGGCGGATTCAAAATGGAATGAGAGGGGAAGCATGACGACCACACCCATCACGCAGGCTGACATCGATGCCGTCTATCCCACGGTAGCGGACACTATTGCCGATGCCCTCGGCGTCGACGTCGAGGACGTGAAGCCCAACGTATCGCTGATCGAGGACCTGGACGCCGAGTCGATCGACTTCCTCGACATGGTCTTCCGCCTCGAGCGGGCCTTCAAGGTGAAGATCCCGCGCGGCAAGATCGTGGAGAACGCGCGCGGCACGTTATCGGAGGCCGAGTTCGAGCAGAAGGGCATCGTCACCGACACCGGCATGGCGCAGCTGCGGGCGTACCTCGCCGAGGTGCCGGCGGCGCGCTTCAAGTCGCCGATGAAGGTGGCCGACATCCCGCGCCTGTTCACGCCCGAGACGTTCTGCAAGCTCGTGGTGCAGGCCCAGCGGGAAGCCGCCGCAGCGGCTTGACGTCTCGCGGATGTCCGACCACTTCGCGGCTTTCTCCTTCGTCGACCGCATCGACGGCCACGTGCCGGCGAAGCGCGCGCGCGGCACGTTCGCAATCCCGCGCGGGATCCGTGCGTTCCCGTCGTGCCTGCTCGCGGAGGCGGTGGGACAGCTCGCGGCCTGGGTGTCGATGGCGCACATCGACTTCCGCGGCCGGCCGGTGGCCGCGCTGGCGAGGCAGACGCGCTTCCTGCGCGACGCGCGGCCCGGCGACACGCTCGACCTGTCCGTGGAGATCGAGGATTGCGACGACGAGGCGGTGGCCTACCGCGGTCACGCCGACATTGCGGGCGAGCGCGCCCTCGAGCTCGGGGATTGCCTCGGGCCCATGTTGCCGCTCGCCGATTTCGACGATCCCGCCGCCATGCGCGGTCGCTTCGCGCTCCTCACCGGTGCTGGCGCCGTGCCGGGTCGCTTTGGCGGGGTCGACCTGCCCGCGCCGGAACGCATCGCGGCACCGGCGGCAAACGTGGCGGAGGCGCTGTTGCACGTTCCTGCGCAGGCGGCTTTCTTCAACGATCACTTCCCGCGCCGCGCCGTGTTCCCGGCCACGCTGATGCTCGATGCGCAGATCGGCGTGGCGCTCGATCTCGCGCGTGAGTCGGGAGCCTTCACGGCACCGACGCCGCTGCGGATGACGCACGTGAAGGTTCGCGCCTTCACGTCTCCGGGCAGCACGCTGCGCCTGCGCGCGGAGATGCGCGACCCGGCGCAGGGTGAGGCCACGCTCATGCTGACGGCCTTCGCCGGCGAGAAGACCGTCGCGACGGCGCGCGTGGTGGTCGGCGCGGCGGCGTCGCGTAGCGCCGACCGGCCCGAGACCGCCGGGGTGCAGACATGACCGCCCGGCCACGCCGCCGGGTGGCGGTGACCGGCGTGGGCCTCGTCACGCCCGTGGGCAACGACGTGGCCACCACGTGGCGCGCCTTGCTTGCCGGCGCGAGCGGCGGTGCGCCCATTACGCTCTTCGATGCCTCCGGTTTCGCCACCACGATCGCCGCAGAGGTGAAGCACTTCCGCAATACGCTCGTGAGCGACCGGCGCCTGTTGAAGCTCACCAACCGCTCGCATCGCTTCGCGCTGGAAGCGGCGGAGCAGGCGTTTGTCGACGCCGGCATCCGTCCCACGGCGGAGGACGCCACGCGCTGGGGCTGTGCGGTGGGCACGGGCATGATGACGGCCGACTTCGCCGATCTCGAGAAGACGCATGCGCACGCCGCGGCCGCGGGCACGATCGACACCGATCTCCTGCTCACCGACGATCCCGCGAACGACCCGCTCGTGTTCTGCCGCGGCCAGGCGGCGGAGGGGCTCGCGCTCCTCACGCGCCGCCACGGCATCCAGGGCTACGCCACATCCGTGCACACCGCGTGTGCTTCGGGCGGGCAGGCCTTCGGCACCGCCATGAAAGCCATTCGCCGCGGCTACGTCGACCGGGTGCTCGCCGGCGGATTCGACTCGATGATCAGCCCCATCGGCATCGGCGGCTTCTGCCTCCTGTCGGCGCTGTCCACTGACAACGACACGCCCGCGCGCGCCAGCCGGCCGTTCGATGCCACGCGCAACGGCTTTCTATTGGGCGAGGGCGCCGGGTTCGTGGTCCTCGAGGAGTGGGAGGCGGCACGGGCACGCGGCGCACGCATCTATGCCGAGCTCGCCGGCGACGGCAACTCGCTGTCGAGCTATCGCATCACCGATTCCCCGCCCGATGGCGACGGTCCGATCCAGGCCATGCGTCAGGCGCTCGCCGACGCCGGTGCCACGGCCGAGGACATCGACTACGTGAATGCGCATGGCACCTCCACGCTCATGAACGACCGCAGCGAGACGGCGGCGCTGCACGCGGTATTCGGCCCCCGCGGCCGCACGGTGCCCGTCAGCTCGACGAAGAGCACGATGGGCCACCTCATCGCCGCGGCCGGCGCGGTGGAAGGCGTGGTGTGCGCCCTCGCCATCACCCGCGGCGAGATGCCGGTGAATGCGAATCTTGCCGAGCGCGACGTCGACTGTGACCTCGACCTTGTCACCGCGCCGCGTCGCGGTCGCATCCGCGTGACGCTGTCCAACTCGTTCGGCTTCGGCGGCTCCAACAGCTGCATCGTGATGCGCCATCCCGAAGACGTCGACGGCAAGCCGGGCCGCAGCGCGGCGGAGGCCGCTGCATGACGCCGCGGCGCCAACCCGTCACGCCGAGCGGCCACCCGCCCCGGGGGCTGCGATGAGCGCACGCGTGGTGATCACCGGCACCGGCGCGGTGTGCGCTGCCGGGCTTGACCCCGACGCGATCCTGGCCGCGGTGCAGGCGGGCACGTCGTGCATGCGGCCGATCGAGCAGTGGGATACCACCCGATGGCCCACGCACCTGGCGGGTGAGATCCCCGACTTCAACGCGCGCACGATGGTGGAGGATCGCAAGCTGCACAAGCTCATCCGGCGCACCGACCTCGTGGGCCTGTATGCCGCGGGCCGCGCGCTCGACCAGTCCGGGCTCGTGGCACATCGGGACGCGCTGCCGGGGCCTGCCGCGGCCGAGTACAGCGACCGCAGCGGCGTGATCGTGGGTTCGGGCGGCGGCAACTTTCAGAACCAGTACGACTACTTCCCCCTGATGAGCGAGGCGAAGGGCGACCTTCCGACCTTCGGCCGCGAGCTGTCCAATACGGTCAACCCGATGTGGCTGCTGCGCACGCTGCCCAACAATGTGCTGGGGCATATCGGGATCAAGTACGGCCTCAAGGGCACCAACGCCTGCATCACCAACCACAGCGTGGGCGGGCTCCTCGCGGTCATCGAGGCGATGGAGGCGCTGCGCGACGGCGAGGCCGACCGCGTGGTGGCGGTGGGGCACGAGACGCCCATCGAGCCGCAGATGGTCTTGTACTACCACGACGTCGGCCTGCTTGCCGCCGAAACGCTGCGGCCGTTCGACGCCGGGCGTGACGGCAGCCAGTTCGGAGAAGGTGCGGGCGCGCTCGTGCTCGAGACGGCAGGCTCGGCAGCGGAGCGCGGCGCGCCCGTGCACGGCGAAGTGCTGGGCGGTGGCTACGCCACCGAAGCCGAGGGCCTGCTTGCCATCCGTGCGGACGGCGATGGCCCCGCGCGCGCGATCGCGCAGGCGCTGGCCGACGCCGGTATCGCCCCGCGCGACGTGGGCATGATCGTGGCCCACGCCAATGGTACGCCTGCTTCCGATGCGTCGGAGGCGGCCGCCATCCTGCGCGTGTTCGGCCGGGACATGCCGCCGGTCACCGGCTTCAAGTGGTCGTTCGGACACCTCATCGCGGCCGCGGGCATCCTGGAGATGGCGGTGGCGCTCGCCGCACTGAAGGCGCGCACGGTGCCGGGCATCGCCACGTTGCGCACGCTCGACCCGGCCTGCGCAGGCCTCGCCGTGTCGGCGCAAGCCCAAGTACCGCGCAGTGACATCGCCCTCGTGCTGTGCCGAGGCTTCGCCGGCACCAACGCCGCGGTCGTCGTGCGCGCGGCGTGAGACGCCGTTGAGCGCCGCCGGGCCGTCGCAGGACGCTCGTTCGCAGGAGGAAGCGATGGGCGGTGCCGTGCCGGTAGCGTCCTCGCGCGAGGCGGCGGCCGCGGCGGCGGTGCCCGACCCGGCCCGCCGCTGCGGCATCGACTCGGTGGAGATCGCGCGCATCGAGCGCCTGCTCCGCGAGAACGATCGCGAGGCGCTGCTGCGCTTCTTCACGGCGCAGGAGCTCTCCGACGCCGGGGAGGGACCCGGCCGCGCGGCGAGCCTGGCGGCGCGCTTCGCCGCCAAGGAAGCGTGCGTCAAGCTCTTCCCGCGCGAGGCGGCGCTGGCACAGATCGAGCCCTGCGACTTCTCCGTGGTTCGTGACAACTTCGGCGCGCCGCTCGCCGTGCCCGGGCCGCGCGCGGAGGCCCTTGCCGGACGCTATCGCCTGGGGCCGATCGCTCTGTCGATGACCCACGACCGTACGAGCGCACAGGCGGTGGCGGTGGCGCAGCCCGCCACGCTGCGGGTCGCGCTCGCCGGCCGCCTGCTGTACCGCTTCGCGCCATTCCGTCGCCGCGTGATCATGGACAACCTGCAGCGCGTCTACGGGCAGACGCAGGATGCCGCGCAGATCGAGGACCTCGCCAAGGCGCACTACGGCCACTTGTGGAAGCTCGCGGGCGAGTTCCTGCGCTTTCGCTGGCTCTCGCGCGAGCAGAAGCTCGCCCTCGTGCGCATCGAGAACCTCGACGTGTTCGTCGATGCGTACATGCAGGGCAAGGGGGTCCTGCTGCTGACCGGGCACTTCGGCAACTGGGAGGTGGCCACGGTCGCCGGCATCGGCGGCTTTCCGCACATGCGTGGACGGTTCCACTTCGTGCGGCGTGCATTGAAGCCCGACTGGTTCGACCGGGTCGTCACCCGCCGCTTCGAGCGCGCGGGCTTCGGGGTGTTCCCCAAGCGCGGCTCGCTCGATGCGATGCTCGCGGCGCTGGGCCGCGGCGACGCCATCGTGTTCGCCTTCGACCAGCACGCGAGCCCACCCGACGGCATCGACGTCGATTTCTTCGGCACCCCGGCGTGGACGTTCAAGAGCCTCGCGATCATCGCGCTTGCCACCGGCGCGCCCGTGGTGCCGGCCACGAGCTGGCGCGAGGCCGACGGCCGGCATGTGCTGCGCTTCGAGCCGCCGATCCCCGCGGTGGAGCACGCCAACACGGGCGAGGCGATCCGCGCGACCACGCGCGCCTACAATGCGGCTCTCGAGCGGCTCGTGTTGCGCCGGCCGGAGCAATGGTACTGGGTGCACCGGCGCTGGAAGACGGCCGCGCGGCGCACGCGCCGCCGCAAGCTCGATCCCGCGAGCGCCTGAACTTACGATCCTTTATGGAACTGCCGAGCTCTTCCGTGTTGGTGGCCTCGCTCCTGTCGTGGAAGGCCGCCGTCGTCTACGGCTATGTGCTGTGGGCACTGTTCATTCACCTGCGCGGCCGCGAGCGGCATCGCTTCCACAGGCAGCTTACGGACCACTCCACCCTGGTGGCGCCGTACAACGCGCTGATGTACGGCTTCTCGGCCGTGCCCAACCAGCCCTATGTCCCGCTGGACCGCTTTCCGGAGCTCGCGAGGCTGCAGGAGAACTGGAAGGTCATCCGCGAGGAGGCGGCCAGGCTCTTCGACGAGGGACACATCCGCGCGGCCTCCGGCTACAACGACCTCGGCTTCAACTCGTTCTATCGCCGGGGCTGGAAGCGCTTCTACCTCAAGTGGTACGACGCGCCGGTCGAGTCGGCGCGGGCGCTGTGTCCGCGCACGGTCGAGCTCGTCCAGTCGATTCCCAACGTGAACGGCGCCATGTTCGCGATGCTGCCTGCGGGCGGCGACCTCGGCCGTCACCGCGATCCGTTCGCCGGGTCGCTGCGCTACCACCTTGGCCTCATCACCCCCAACAGCGACGAGTGCCGGATCTTCGTCGACGGGCAGGCCTACGCCTGGCGCGACGGGGAAGGCGTCCTCTTCGACGAGACCTTCATCCACTGGGCCGAGAACCGGACCGACACCGACCGCGTGATCCTCTTCTGCGACGTCGAGCGTCCGCTCACCAACAGGCTCCTGTCGCGCTTCAACCACTGGACGGAGCGCACCGTGGTGCGCGCCACCCAGACCGAGAATGCGCCCGGCGACAAGGTGGGCGTGCTCAACCGCATCTTCGGCTGGGCCTATTACTTGCGCCTGCCGGGCAAGGCGCTCAAGCGCTGGAACAAGTACCTCTACTACGCCGTCAAGTTCGCGATCCTGGCGTTGATCGTGTTCGCGGTGTTCTTCATGCGCTAGCCGGCGCGCCTCACGGAAGACGCACCGATGCTCGAGCTCCTGACCAGTCCCGAGGCGTGGATCGCCTTTGCCACCCTGACCGCGCTCGAGCTCGTGCTCGGGATCGACAACGTCATCTTCATCTCGATCCTGGTGGACAAGCTGCCGCCCGCCCAGCGCGAGTTCGCGCGGCGCCTGGGTCTGTTCCTCGCGATGTTCATGCGGATCGGATTGCTGCTCGTGCTGTCCTGGCTCGTGGGGCTGACCGCACCGCTCTTCACCGCCTTTCGCTTCGAGATCTCCGGACGCGACCTCATCCTGATCCTGGGTGGCCTCTTCCTCCTCTGGAAGAGCACGATGGAGATCCACCAGCTCATGGAAGGCGAGGAGGGCCACGCTTCGAGCAAGGTCAAGGCCACCTTCGCCTCTGTCATCTTCCAGGTGATCCTGATCGACCTCGTCTTCTCGCTCGACTCGATCATCACCGCGGTCGGCATGGTCAACGAGATTCCCATCATGGTGGCCGCGGTGGTCGTTTCGGTGGGCCTCATGATGGCCTTTGCGGGCGTGATCGGCCGCTTCGTGTCGGCGCATCCCACCATCAAGATGCTGGCCCTGTCGTTCCTGTTCGTGGTGGGTGTGGCGCTCATCGCCGAGGGCTTCGACAAGGGCGTGCCGAAGGGCTACATCTACTTCGCGATGGCTTTCTCGGTGGTCGTGGAGATGCTCAACCTGCGCGTGCGCCGGGCCAAGGCCGCCCCGGTGCACCTGCGGCCCCGCTACAGCGAGCAGGAGCCGGTAGACAAGCCATGAGGACGGTCCGCTGGGGCATCATCGGCTGTGGGGACGTGACCGAGCGCAAGAGCGGACCTGCTTTCGCGAAGGCACGGAACTCGGAGCTGCGCGCCGTCATGCGACGCAACGGTGCGCTGGCCGAGGACTACGCCCGCCGTCATGGCGTGCCGCGCTGGCACACCGATGCCAACGCGATCATCGAGGCCGACGACATCGACGCGGTGTACATCGCCACGCTCACCGATTCCCACCGCGAGTACGCGCTGCGCTGCGCCGCGGCCGGCAAGGCGGTGTACGTGGAAAAGCCGATGGGCATGAACGCGCTCGAGTGCGAGGACATGATCGGCGCCTGCCGCGCGGCGGGCGTGCCCCTGTGGGTGGGCTTCTACCGACGCGCGCTGCCGCGCCTTTTGGCGGTGCGCGACCTCCTGGCCGACGGCGCCATCGGCGACGTGCGCATGGCGGTGAACTACCTCACGCAGCGGCGGCCTGCGCCCGGGGAGCTGGCGGACGGGCAGGTGCCCTGGCGGGTGAATCCGGCGCTGTCCGGCGGCGGCTTCTTCTTCGAGGCGGTGTGCCACACGTTCGATTTCCTCGACTTCCTCTTCGGCCCCATCGTGGAGGTGCACGGCATCGCCACGAACCAGGCGGGCCTGTACCCGGCGGAGGATGCGATCGGCGCGGCCTTCCGCTTCCGGTCGGGCGTGCTCGGCAGCGGCGCGTGGTGCTACGACGCCGACCGCGACGACGACTACACCGAGCTCATCGGCACCCGCGGCCGCCTGCGCTTCGCGACACTCTCGCCGCAGCCGATCCGGCTGTATCGCGGCGACAGCGTGGAGGAGCGCCCGCTCGGCGACCCGGCGCACGTGCACCAGCCCCTCATCCAGACCATCGTCGACGAGATGAACGGCCATGGCCGCTGTCCGAGCACGGGCGACAGCGCGCTGCGGACGGCGCGCGTGATGGACGCGATCCTCGCGTCGTTCCGCGCCTCGCGCAGCAGCATCCCGGCGGCGACCACGAACGCCGGGCGGCGCGCCAGCTCGCGCTAGCGGCGCCGCGCGCGGGCCTTCAGCCGCGGCCCACGAACGGCATCTTGGTGGCCATGATCGTCATGAACTGGACGTTCGCGTCCAGCGACAGGCTCGCCATGTACAGCACCGCGCTCGCCACGTTCTCCACGTCCATCAGGGGCTCGACCGCGATCTCGCCGCTGGCCTGCGGCACCCCCTTGGCCATCTTCGCCGCCATGTCCGTGGCTGCGTTTCCGATGTCGATCTGGCCGCAAGCGATGTCGTACTTGCGGCAGTCGAGCGAGGTGGACTTGGTGAGTCCAGTGATCGCGTGCTTGGTCGCGGTGTAGGGGACCGAGTTGGGACGAGGCGCGTGCGCGGAGATGGAGCCATTGTTCACGATGCGCCCCCCGCGCGGGGTCTGGCTCTTCATGAGCTTGATCGCCTCCTGCGTACAGAGGAAGGCGCCGGTGAGGTTGATGTCCACGACGCTCTTCCACTGCTCGTAGGTGAGGTCTTCCATGGGGATGGCCGGCGCGCCCACGCCGGCGTTATTGAAGAGCAGGTCGAGCCGCCCGAACCGGGCCTTGACCTCTGCGAAGAGCGCCGCCACGGAATCGGGGCTCGCCACGTCGGTGGGGACGGCGAGCGCGGTGCCGGGCGCGACGGCCGCCTCGGCGATGACCGCGTCGAGCGGCTCCTGCCGCCGGCCGGCGAGCCCCACGTGGTAGCCGTTGCGCAGGAGCGCGAGGGCCACGGCCTTGCCGATGCCCGTGCCCGCGCCAGTGACGATTGCTGTCTTCATGGTGATGCCTCCCGTGGAGATGTGATGTTGGAATCGCTGTCGCGCAGCGCGCGGCGTCGCCGCTCTAGCCCACCAGCAGGGCGTGCAGCGCGAAGTGCCGCAGGTACATGTCGATGCGCTCGCGCGCGGCGCCGCGCTCGTCCGCAGGGAGCGTGGGCGCGATGAGGTCGGCGAGCTGCCCGCGCGTGCGCGTGCCGTCCATCAGCTTGAGCAGAGCGAGCGCTGTGGGATCGTCGATGCGCAGCGACTCGTGGCGCAGGTTCGTGAGGTGCGGGCCGCCTTGCCACCGCACGATGGGGCTGGCCACGGGCCGTTCCCCCGCCGCCGGCACGAGGCGCGGCGGCTCGGTGTACAGGTCCACGGTGCCGGCGTAGTGCGCCTCGGCCAGGAGCTGCGGCAGGGGCCGCGCGGCGCGCGCCTCGTCGGGCGCCGCGCCGTGCAGCCACGCCATCGCTTCGGCCACGGGCATCACGCGCGGCGCGTCCTGTGCGAGCCAGGTCAGGACGCGTCGCATCGCGCGCGCATTCACGTCGCCGGGCCCGGGCTCCTGCATGAACGGGCGGCCCTCCGCCACCACGCCCGCCAGGTGCATCGAGGCCGCCACGTGCATCGACTGCGCCCGCGCCTCTGCAGACAGCCCATTGGACTGCGCGTCGGCGCGGCACGCGAGCGACTGGCGAAAGCGGCGCAGCCGCGCGAAGTCGAGGTACTGCTCGCGCGCCAGCCGGTCCATGCCCGCCACGAGTTGCTGCACGCGTGGGGTGAGGCCCGCGGCGGTCATCATGGACAGCTTCGCTTCGCCGAGGTACGCGAGGTCGTGGCGGGCAAGATGGGCCGCGAACTCGTGGAAGTAGAGCGGATCGTTGGGGACGGCGAGATCGTCGTGGAAGAGCGCGCTGTCGGTCTGCGCAGCGACCTTCGCGAGCTCCTGGCGCAGGAGCGCGTCGGTGTCGGTTTGCGCGACGGACGGCTCGGCGAGAATCGCGGCGAGCTCGCGCGCCTTGGCCAGACGCTGGCGCGGATCGGCGATCGCATCCACGTGGTGATGCAGCATTTGCCACGTGGCCTGGCGCACGTGGCAGCCGGGGAAGACGTTGTAACTCACGAAGAGGATGCCGTTGCGCGACAGCCGCGCCTTGGCCAGCGCGAGCAGGGCGTCGCGAACCGGGGCGGGTACCCAGGAATAGACGCCGTGCGCGACGATGTAGTCGAACGTGCCGCTCTCACCGGCCAGCGTGGCGAGGTCCCGCTCGACGAAGGTGATGTTGCCGAGCCCGAGCGCCGTGGCACCGGCGCGCGCCTTGTCGATCGCGCGCGGGGAGATGTCGCAGCCCACGAAGGTGGCACCGGGCAGGTCGGCGGCCATCGGCAACAGGTTGGCACCGTCGCTGCAGCCCACCTCGAGCACGCGGGCGGTGGCCACGGGCGGCGCCGCGATGCCGAGGAGCGTGGCCACCGTGGCGAGTCGGGCAGGATGCGACTGCGCATTGGCCTGCGCGCCGTAGGCGATGGCGTCGTACTTCTCGGCCAGCTCGCGCGTCGCGTAGGTCCCGGTCGGGGCATCGTCCATCCCGTCGATTGTAACGAGGCGCCTTCCGGCCGGTCGCGTAAAATGAGTCGCTTGGCCTTTCGTGGAACGTCCGTGCCCCCGCTTTGCTCTCACTTTGCCGCGCTCGCGGCCTTTCCGGCCCGGCCGGCGCGCGCGGAGTGCCCGGAATGCGTGCGTCTGGGCGATACCTGGGTGCACCTGCGGCAGTGCCTCAGCTGCGGGCACGTGGGGTGCTGCGACAGCTCGAAGAACCGGCACGCCACGAAGCACCATCGCGCCACGGGGCACCCGCTCATCCGCTCGCTCGAGCCGGGCGACGAGTGGGGCTGGTGCTACGTCCATGAGGAAGGCTTCGACCCGCTGCCGGCCGCGCCGCGTTAGCGCCACCTCAATGAGACCCTGATGCGCGGCGCCGGGCCTGTCGCCGCACGACACGATACGCGCGGTTTCCGCCGCGTTTTCTCCGGGGTGTTCCTGGCGATGTTCCTCGCCGCGGCGGATCAGACGATCCTCGCGAGCGCATTGCCGAGCATCGCGAGCGCGCTCGGCGTCGTGGCCGACCTGTCGTGGGTCGTGGTGGCGTATCTGCTCTCCTCGACGATCGCGGCGCCGCTGTACGGCTACATCGGCGACCGCATCGGACGCCGCCGCGCGTTGCTCGGCGCCCTCGCGGTGTTCACGGCGGCCTCCATCGCCTGTGCTTTCGCGCCGAGCTTCGGCTGGCTCGTCGCGCTGCGCGCGTTGCAAGGGCTGGGCGGGGGCGGGCTCATGACGCTGTCGCAAGCCCTCATCGGCGAGCACGTTCCGCCGCGCGAGCGCGGGCGCTACGCCGGCTATTTCGCCACGATGTTCGCCACGGCGAGCACGCTCGGCCCCGTGCTCGGCGCCTACCTCACCGAGCACTTCTCGTGGCGCGCGATCTTCTTCATCAACGTTCCGCTCGGCATCATCGCGGCGGTGCTCGCCCTGCGTCTCGCCCATGTGGCCCCGGCCCGCCGCGCGGGTCCGTTCCGTCCCGACCTGCTGGGCGCGCTTCTCTTCAGCGTGGCCACCGGGCTGTTCCTCTTCGCGATCTCGTCGGGGGGGCATCGCTTCGCGTGGCTGTCGTGGTCGCTCGCGGCGCTCGTGGCGGGCTCCGCGCTGGCCTTCGTGGTGCTCGCCTGGTGGGAGCTCCGCCATCACGATCCCGTCATCCCCATCCACTTCTTTCGCATCCCGGCCATCGTGCGTTCGGACGCGGTGGTGCTGTGCTTCGGAGCCTCGCTGTTCGCGACCATCGTGTACCTGCCGCTGTTCCTGCAGCTGGGTCGCGGTCTGGGCATCGGCGCCTCCGGACTCCTGTTGTTGCCGATCACGCTCTGCCAGGCCACATCGGCGGCGATCACCGGACGGCTCGTGAGCACCACGGGCGAGGTGCGCCGCTTCCCGATCATCGGGCTGTCGGTGGTCACGGTGGCCTTCGCCTCGCTCGCCGTGGCGGTCACGCATGCGTCCACCGGCGTGATCCTCTGCCTGATAGCGCTCGTGGGCGCGGGCCTCGGCATGGTCATGCCGCCCACGCAGGTGCAGGTGCAGACGGTCGCCGGGCGCGGTGCGCTTGGCGTGGCCACCGGCTCGATCTCGCTGTGCCGCGCCATCGGCGGGGCTCTGGGCGTGGCCGTGATCGGCGCCGTGCTCTTTGCGCTGATCGACGGTCGCCCGGGGCCTGCGGCGGTGCTCCTGCGGCAGGCGCTCGAGGGCGGCACCGCCTTCATCGCCCGCATGAGCCTGGAGGAACGGGCCGCGATGGTCGACGGCATCAGCGCCGCCTATCGCGGCGCCTTCCTGGTGCTGGCGGGCATTGCGGCGATCGGCGTGGCGATCGCCACGACCATTCCGCGGCTCGACTGGACCGAGCCCGCCGAGCCCGTGGCGGAGAACGACTAGCCCCGGCCGGCGCGGCCTTCAGCGAACGGTGTAGCCGCCCCCGCCGGTGCCGATCGTCACGGCGGAGGAGGCCGGCGTCGCGGCCGCCGGCCGACTCGGCCCGGACGGCGCGGGCGCCAGCACGGCATTGGTGGTCACCGACGTGCCGATCGCCGGGCGCAGCTGGGCCACGATCTCGTCGACGGTGGCGGCGGTGCCGCCCGTGGCCGCGGAGATGTAGCCCACCGGATTGCACTTCTCGAACTCGGCGATCAGGAGGTGCTGGCCCTGGCGCCGCATCATCTCGCGCTCGGGGGACTTGGGATTGCCGAGGTCGAAAGGCGCCTGGTAGTCGCGGTAGATCACCGTGTCGCTGCGGTCGTAGATCACGTAGCAGGGCGCGGCCAGCGTCGGGCCGGCCAGGACGGCGGCGGCGACAGCAACCGCGGCGGCGGCGAAGGGGGGAAGGCGCATGGCGTGCTCCTGTTCACGTGACCGGACGGGCCCGGCCACCCACGATCCTAAGCTAGCCCGCTCCGCCTGCCAATCGGGCGAGCGCGTAGCCTCCGCTCGCGGAGGCCGCCGACACCACCGCGCCCCACAGCATGTCCACCACGGCCACGGGCACTGTCCAGCCCTTCAGCACCGCGAGATTGGTGAGGTCGTACACCCCGTACACGACGAAGCCGAGCAGCGCGCCTGCCAGCGCGGCCTGGCCGAGGCTGCCGGCCCCGAGCGCAGGCCACACCACGAAGCCCACGAGACCGGCCGAGTAGAGGAGATAGAGCAAGCCCGCCGCGACGAAGTTGGGCGGCGATGCCATGAGTCCGCCCACCTGTCCCTGATAGAAGCCTTTCGCGATGACCGCGAGCCACAGGAAGTCGAGGACGACGAAGGTGACGGCCGTGCCAAGGTAGGCGAGGACGAGGCGGGACGTCATGGGGTCGACTCCTGGTGGTCAGCCGCGTTGGCCGGTGAGCGGGGTGATGCTGCCTGGAAAGCGAAGCTGCCCGCTCATGCGGTCGCCGTTCACCTGCGCGCGCACGGAGCGGACGGCGCCGTCGCTGTCCTGGAACGTGAAGCCGATCGTGGGCCCGTTCACATAGGCACCGGTGATGGGCTGCGTCTTGCCCTTGATGGTGACGGTGCCGCCGATGCGCTGGAAGAACTGGACGAGCTCGACCTCGCCTTCGAAGAACCGGTCGTCGCGCAGCTTCCAGCGGCCGGCCACGCGCGCGGGCACGATCCACATGAAGGCTTCGCTGCCGTCGGCGGCAATGGCCTCGTCCGGCTCCCATTCGCCCATGTCCCACATGTGCGACACGACGCGCGTGCCGGGCTTGAGCGCAAGGAGTTGCGGGCGCAGCTGCTGGTTGAGATCGGGAAGGAGATACAGCGTGACGACGGATGCGCGCGTGAAGTCCTCCTTGAAGATGTCGCCCGTGATGATCGTGACCTTGTCCGCAAGCCCGGCGCGCTGCGCATTGCGGCGGGCGAGCTCGGCGAGCTCGCGGTCGTACTCGATTCCCACCGCGGTCGCGCCGTAGCGTTGCGCCGCGGCGATCGGGATGCGGCCTTCGCCGGCGCCCAAGTCGTACAGCACGTCGCCCTTGCCGACCTTGGCCACCTCGAGCATCCGCGTGACCATGCCGTCGGGGGTGGGCAGCCACATCACGTCCTTGCCG
Organism: uncultured Pseudomonadota bacterium; assembly: GCA_937958295.1. Classification (GTDB taxonomy): domain Bacteria; phylum Pseudomonadota; class Gammaproteobacteria; order Burkholderiales; family Casimicrobiaceae; genus VBCG01. The sequence continues at coordinate 8,257 of CALFEY010000181.1, read as the reverse complement.
CTTTGGCGCAGGCGCGGCTCGTAGAGCTCGTCGCCATATTTGGGGAAGGCCTGGGCCGCAGCCAGCGCGGCGCTTGCGCACGCGAGAAGGGCGACGGCGAAACGGAGCGGGGACGGGGCGGCGAAGCGGCGGGTGATCAACTCGACTCTCGTGGTTAGACGCGGGAGCGCCATGGTAATCGACCGGCTCGGCAGGGCAGCCCTCCCGGCGACGGCGGCCCGTCCCCGGAGCGATGCTGCCGGCGCCGGCGTTGTCTACGCCGCGCCCAGCGCGCGCCGGATCGCGCCGGCCGAGCGCAGCGCGAGTGCGGCGATGGTCAGCGTGGGATTGGCGGCGCCGCCGGTGGGGAACACGGCGCTGCCCTCGATGAAGAGGTTCGGATGGTCGAAGGCGCGCAGATCGGCATCGACCACGGCCGTGGCGCGATCGTGGCCCATGCGCGTCGTGCCCATGACGTGCCCCGCCCCCTGGAACTGCGCATCCGGGTTGTGCTGGATCGCGGTGGCCTGCATGCGCACGAACGCCTCTTCGTGGATGCGGCGCGCGGTGGCAAGGCCGGCGCGCGTGTAGTCGTCCAGCCGATAGGCGATGCGCGGACGGGGCAGGCCCAGGGCGTCGCGGGCGCCCTCGTCGGGAACGACGCGATTGGCGGGGTCGGGCAATTGCTCGGTGAGCGTGCCGAAGCGCAACTGCCGCGACGTGCGCTCGGCCAGTGCCTGCTTGAGGGCGTCGCCCCGCAGCCCCTGGGCGGCGAGCGCCTGCGCATCGCTTGCCGGCGCGCCCGTGGGCCATGACCAGCCGTCGTTGCCGATCTCGATGCGGAAGGCCGGTCGCGTGGCGCGCCAGTCGCCAGCCCGCGTGTTCTCCACGCCGGCCGTGGACAAGGGGCCGCGATAGGGCCACAGCGGCTTGGCTGCGAGCGCCCACGACAGCTGCACGGGATGGTCCATCAGGTTGCGGCCCACTTGGTCGCTGCCGTTGGCCACGCCATTGGGGGCGCGCGGCTGCTTCGACATCAGGAGCAACTTGGGGATCTCGATGGCATGCGCCGCGAGCACGAAGACCTTTGCCGTGACGCGTCCTTCGCTGCCGTCGGGACGCTTGTAGCGCGCCGCGGCGATGCGGCCGTCCGACCCCACTTCGAGGAAGTGGACGACCGACTGCGCGAGCAGCCGTGCGCCGCGCTTTTCCGCGCGCGCGACGTGCACCGTGGCGTCGTACTTGGCCTGGATGGGACACACGGGAATGCAGCTCGCGTTCCCGCAGCAGGGCGGTCGGTCGTCGCGCACGATCGAGTTGCGGGCCTGGGGCGTGGCGCGTACATCGTAGGGCGTACCGCCGAAGGCCGCTGCCACCTGCCGGTCGAGGTAGGTCATCGCGATCGGCGGCATCGGGTAGGGCTTGCTGCGCGGCGAGCCCAAGTCCTGCGTCGAGTCGCCCGCCACGCCGACCTCCGTCTCGGCGTCGCCGTACCAAGGTTCGAGGGCGTCGTAGGCGATGGGCCAATCAACGCCGCGGCCGAAGCGGGTGGCGAGGCGGAAATCGTCGGGAACGAGCCGCAGGAAAGTGCCCAGGAAATGCCAGGTGGTGCCCCCGACCTGTCGCAGGTAGGTGCTCGCGAACTTCTGCGGGCCGGACTGGACGTAGTAGCCGTCCGGCTGGTCGGAGCGCGGGTGCGGGGCGTAGCGGGTATCGGGGTAGGCGCATTCGGGCACCTTCACGAGGGCGTCGTAGAACTGCACCACGGCGGCGCCGCGATCCACGCGCGGCCCGGCCTCGACGAGGGTGACCTTCACCCCGGATGCGGCCAGCCGCGACGCCACGAGCGCGCCGGCGATGCCCGCGCCCACGATGCACACGTCGGTATCGAGGGCGGCCATCAGGGGCCAGGCGCCTCGGCCCAGTAACCCGTCACGCCGCCGCACACGCCCATGGGTTTGGTCCAGGTCATCGCGGTCCACATATACGCGCGGGTGTAGAGCACCACCTTGTCGCTCGCGGCGCCGGGTACCACGCCCGAGTACCAGGTGGAGACGAGGTCGTGCGCCACCGGCGCGAGGCCGCGCTCGGCCAGCACGCGTTCGAGGTCGGCCGGGGGTGTGCTCGCCACGACGCGCGCGAGCGCGACGAGTGCATCGCGCCGGGCAGGGGTGGCGAACGCGCGCTGCACCTTGGCCGTGCTGGCTGCATCGGGCGCGGGGTAGCCGGTGAGCGCCTGACTCAGCGCGGCAAAGGAGGCTGCGCCGCTGCCGCCCGCGCCCTGTGCGAAGGCGGTCGCAGGCAGCGCGCCCATGGCCACCAGCGCGGCCGCGAGCTCGAGCCATGTGCGCCGACGACGATCGAGCGGCGCGGGAGCAGCGCTTGCCGGCGGCGCGCGGTCTCCCGTCGCCGTGGTCGTGTGCGCATGGCTCACCGGTGCGTCTTTCGCAGCACGCCGAAGGCATCGTCGACGATGCCGAGCGTGCGCTCGATGTCGTCCGCGGTGTGCATGATCGAAATGTAGAACTTCTCGTTGGGGTTCACCAGGAGGCCGCGGCGCAAGAGCTCGAGCGACCACGCGAGGCCGAGCGTCTTGTCGGCGGTGGTGAGATCCATCCAGTTGCGCAGCGGACGATGGTCGGTGAAGCGCACGCCGAATACCGCGTCCTCGCCGGGCGTTTGCACCGCAAAGCCGTGGCGCGCGCCGGCGTCCACGATGCCCTCGCGCAGGCGCCGCCCGGTGGCGGCGAGACGATCGTACACACCCGGTGCGCCGAGCACGTCGAGCGCGGCGCAGCCGGCTGCGGCGCAGATTGGGTTGCCGTTGAGCGTGTGGGTGGCCCACACCACCTTCTCGCGCGGCTGGTGGCGCGCATCGAGCGTGCCCATGATGTCGGCGTGGCCGGCGATGGCCGCGAGGGGAAAGCCGCCGCTGACCGCCTTGCCGTAGGTCGCGACGTCGGGGACCACGCCGTACTTCTCCTGGGCGCCGCCCCACGCGATGCGAAAGCCCGTCACGATCTCGTCGAACACCAGCACGATGCCGAGCCGCTGCGTGACCTCGCGCAGCGCCTCGAGGAAGCCCGGCTCGGGCAGTAGTACCCGCTGCAGCGGCTCCACCATCACCGCCGCGAGCTCGTGCGCGTGGGACTCGATGAGGGCTACCGCACGGGCCGTGTCGTTGAATGGCGCGACCAGCACCGTGTCGCCGGTGGCGGCCGGCACGCCGATCGAGTCGGGCGTGGCCCGCGGATAGTCCGATGCCGTGGCCGGCACCGTGCCCCACAGGCCATAGTCGTGCATGCCATGCCACGCGCCCTCGAACTTAAGCACCTTGTCGCGGCCGGTGAAGGCGCGCGCCATGCGCAGCGCGTAGAACGTGGCCTCGGTGCCCGAGCCCGTGTAATGCACTTCGTCGGCACAGGGAACGGCCTCCACCAGCCGGTGCGCGAGCTCGATCTCGGGCTCGTTCAGGAAGTAGAAGGTGGTGCCCTTGGGCAGTTGCGCGGCCACCGCCTCCGTGATGGCCGGATGCGCGTGACCGAGGAGGGCCGGGCCCGAGCCCAGGTGATAGTCGATGTACTCGCGTCCCGCGATGTCCCATACGCGACTGCCCTGGCCGCGCGCGACCACGAGGTTCAACTCGGGCGGCAGCACGAACAGACCGAGGCCGCCGCCGGCGAGGTCGCGGCTGGCGGTGGCAAGGAGCGCAGCCTGCCGCTGCGCCGGGGTGAGTGAAGTCATCGGGCGTTGCCTCCGCGGGGGGTCCACATCACGACATGCGGACAGTGGTCCGACGGCAGTGCGGCGTCGTGCTGCACGGCCGGTGCGCCATCGTGGTGGTAGTTGACGACCTCGAGCGTGAGCGCCGCCGGGGTGAGGCGCGACATCAGCGACGCGCTCACGAGCACGTGGTCGATGCCATTGTGCGCGAGATTGCCGCGCGGCGAGGAGAGCCGGCACGTGGCGGCGCCCTTGGGCGGGCGGGCGCGCCACAGCACCGCGCCCGGCGGCGCGCCGTCGTTGATCTCCGGGAACAGCGCGCGGGTCCGCGTGGAGCAGCGAGCGACCGCGCGCGCGCCGGTGCGCTCGAGCGTGCAGGTGCCGAGCGGATCGGCGGCCGTGGTGCCGTCGAGCCGCGTGCGGTAGGTGGCGCTTTCCGCCGCAGGCTCCCGCAGCAGCGTGCGGTTGAAGTCGCCCAGCACGGCGAAGTTGCGGTGCGCCTGCGCGTCGATCCACGCCTCGAGCGCCGGCAACTGGTAGCGCAACACGGCGCAGTCGGCGAGCACGGCCTCCTGCCGGGCGGCATCGAGGGCGGTGTCCCTGGCGGCCGGCGGCGCATCGAGATCGCGGCTCCGGCACCCGGACTTCAGATGCACGACGAGCGCTCGCACCGGCGTGCCGCCGACGTCGACCGTGAAGGCGAGCCCGGGCCGCAGCGGCCGGTCGGGTGCGCCGCTGTCGGCGAGCGTGGTGACGGCGCGCACATCGCGCACATGTGCCGGAGCACGCCAGGCGACGCCCACGTGCTGCGGGATGTCGGGCGTGCCCGCAAGCTCGCGCGTGGTGGCCACCGACCAGCCGGAGGGTAGGAGCGCGCGCACGGCGGCGGCGTCGAACACTTCCTGCACGGCGACGAGGCGGACGCCGGCGGCGTCGAGCTGTGCGAACGTCGCGCGCAGCACCGCGAGCTTGTGCGCGTAAGCTGCGGGATCGGCAAGGTCGGCCGAGTCGCGGCAGGGGTGGGCCGCCGGGTACCGTGCGCGGAACGGCCAGCCGTCGCGATCGCTCGCGCAGCGCTCGCGGGGGAAGGTCATGCCGTTGTGCACGTCGCAAAAAGGTAGGCCCGCGAGGGTTGCGCGCGCGGGCGCGCCAAGCGCCGCGGAATTGAGCGGCCAGCCCAGGCTCGCGCAGGCGCCGGCCCAGCGCGCATGCGTGGGCATGTCCATGAGCCAGGCGAGGTTCCAGGTGGCCACCCCAAAGCCCTGGCCGCACGCCGAGGCACAGGCAAGCAGGGCGGCGGTCGCGGCGGCGAAAACGGGAAGAGAGAAGGGCATGGCGGAGGCGAATGGCCGGCAAGCGATTCAACCTGCCGCCGTGGCGCGCCGCCATCATACAAAAGCACGAGACCACCGGCCGCGCGGTCGCTCCGCGCGTGCCCGCGGGTTACCGGGCGCGCGCGTCCTGGATCACGCTGAACGGACGCGGCAGCGCCGAGAGCTCCGTCACGATACGCACGCGCACGAACGACGACAGCCCGCGCAGCGCCGCGCGAATCGACTCCGCGCCTTCGGTCTTGCGTTGCATGCGGCCGAAGCGCGTGCGCCACGACGGGGCACGCAACTCCACCACCGCCCCGAAGGACAGCTCCGCCAGCCGGTTGCGGCGCGACATGTAGTCCCCGTAAACCGCGAGGGCGACGATGGCGAGCGGGTTGTGGGTGTCCTCGGCATTGATTCGCTCCGCGAGGCTCTTGGCGTCGGCGACGAGCTGTCGCGCGCGGGCGCGCGGCAGCGGCTCCACGATGCGGGCCTGCGCGAGCTCGAAGAAGTCTGGCGTGAGGCCGTAACCGGGTTGCCCGTCCGCGGGGGGCTGCAGCAACCCGTCCGCGACGAGCTCATCGACCACCGCCGCCGCTTGCACCGTGTCGAGCGCGAAATCGTGCTGCAGGTTGGCGGCACTCACCCGCGCCCGCTCCGGTGCGAGGCCCACCACCCGCGTGAGCGTGCGCGCCGTCGCCACGCGGAGCTGGGTCGGTTCGAGTCCGTAGTACAGGCGGTCGGTGATGAGCGTTCGCGGCTTCATGGTCGCCTCGGAGGGACAGGGCGCGGGGATCGGCCGTGATTGGGCGGGCTATGACGTTAGCATATGCGGACGGCGTCTGCGAGACCCGCGTACGATTCGAGGGCGCACGGCCGTGCGCGACACAGGGGAGTGTCTTGAACTGGCGTTGGCTCGCAGCACTGGCAGCATGCCTGGTGCCGCTCGAATCGCTCGCCCAGACGGTAGGCGAAGGATGGGGCAGTTACGGCGGCGATCCGGGCGGCACCCGCTATTCGCGCGCGCGCGCGCTCACGCCGGCGAACGTGGCAGGGCTCGTCAAGGCGTGGGAGTTTCGCACCGGCGACGTGTCCGACGGCACGGGTGCACGCAGCGCCACGTCGTTCCAGGCCACGCCGATTCTGTTCGAGGACACGCTGTACCTCTGCACCCCGTTCAACCGCGTACTGGCGCTCGATCCGCGCACGGGCGCGCAGCGCTGGGCGTTCGACCCCAAGGTGGACCTGCGCAAGCGCAACGACACGCGCAAGACCGATGGTGCGCCGCTGCGCTGCCGCGGCGTGGCCGCCTGGGCGGACCCGGAGGCGCCTGCGGGTCGTCCCTGCGCCCAGCGCATCTTCGAGGGGGTGATCGACGGCCGCCTCGTGGCGCTCGACGCCAGGACCGGCAAGGCGTGCACGGACTTCGGCGATGCGGGGACCGTCGACATCAACCGCCTTCCGAACTTCGGCGAGGGGCAGGTCAACTTCAGCTCCCCGCCCGCCGTGTTCGAAGATCTCGTGATCGTGGGCAGCGCAATCGGCGACAACGTCCGCAACGACATGCCGCACGGCATCGTGCGGGCCTTCGATGCGCGCACCGGCGCCCTGCGGTGGTCGTGGGATCCGATCCCGGCGGCGCTCGCGCACGAGACGGGCGCGGGCAACACGTGGGCGCCGATCAGCATCGATACGCGGCGGGGGCTGGTGGTGCTTCCGACCTCCAGTCCCAGTCCCGACTATTACGGCGGCGCGCGCACGGGGGAGATGCCGCATACGTCCGCGGTGGTGACACTCAACGCGCGCACCGGGGAGCGACTGTGGCACTTCCAGACGGTGCGTCACAACCTGTGGGACTACGACCTTGCCGCGCAGCCTGCGCTGGTGTCGATCCGCCGCGACGGCCTCGTGCGCGACGCGGTGGCCCAGGCCACCAAGATGGGGTTCGTGTTCGTCCTCGACCGCGACACCGGCGCGTCGCTGTTCCCGCTGCTGGAGCAGCCGGCGCCGGCGAGCAAGGTGCCGGGCGAGGTCGCTGCCCCTTCGCAACCGGTGCCCACGCTGCCACGGCCGCTGGCGCGGCAGGCAATGAAGGCCGCCGACGCCTGGGGCCTCCTGTACTTCGACACGCGGGCCTGCCGCAGGGAGCTCGCTGCCCTCGACAACGAAGGGCTCTACACGCCACCGAGCCAGAAGGGTAGCGTGGTGATGCCCCTCTTCGGCGGCGGCAGCAACTGGGGCAGCGTAGCCTTCGATCCCAACACCAATCTGCTGGTGGCGAACACGATGAGCCTGGTGGGCATGGCCCAGGTGATTGCCCGCGCGGACTTCGAGGCAGTGGCCGGCGCCCATCCGGCCGATGCCCCGACCCCACAACGCGGCACCCCCTACGGCATGCGCCGCAAGATCCTGGTGTCGCCGCTCGGCGTACCGTGCAATCCGCCGCCCTGGGGCGAGCTGTCGGCCGTGGACCTCGCCACCGGGGAGATCCGCTGGCGCGTGCCGCTCGGCCAGGTGAAGAAGGGACCGTTCTACACGCCGGAGTCGTGGGGATCGCCCAATGTCGGCGGACCGCTCGTGACCGCCGGCGGGCTCGTCTTCATCGCGGCCACCATGGACAAGAAGATCCGCGCCTTCGACCTCGCCAGCGGCACGAAGGTGTGGGAAGCCCGGCTGCCCGCCTTCGGCATGGCCACACCCATGACCTACGAGACGGGAGGACGCCAGTACGTCGTGATCGCCGCTGGGGGCCACGGTGCGCTGGGCGGCTTCGGCGACTCCGTGATCGCCTTCGCGCTGCCTGCAAAGTAAGCCGCGATGGCCGTGTCGATCGAGGTGTCCGAGGAGGATGGCGTGCGCTATCTCCACTTCGGCTCGCGCTGGATCCAGGGTGCGATGCGCATCGCGCGCCCGTACTCGCTCGAGCTCGAGTACACGCGCGACATGATGTTCCCGCTGCTCCTCCATCGCGGGGGGTGGCCGCGCTCGGTGCTGGTCGTGGGTCTGGGCGCGGCGTCGCTCACGCGTTTCCTGCACAGGCACCGGCCGCGCGCCGCCCAGACCGTGGTGGAGATCGAGCCCGCCGTGATCGCCGCGGCCCAGCATCACTTCAAGCTCCCGCCGGAGGGGCCGCGCCTGCGCATCACGATCGGCGATGCCAGCGACTACCTGGCGGCGGCCGATCGCGATTTCGATCTCATCCTCGTCGACGGCTACGACGCCAAGGGCCGTACCGGCCC
>CALFEY010000180.1 GCA_937958295.1 uncultured Pseudomonadota bacterium | reverse complement strand
CGGCAGAGGCGCTGGTCGAGGCATTCATGTTGATATTTGATCAAATATCAAATAGAAAAGCAAGCGAAAGGGTGGCCGAGCGCCTCTCGTCACAGGCGCCATGCGCGCGCGGAGGGGAACGCTAGGCGCCCGGCGATGCCGGACGGTCGATCAGCTTGTAGAGCCAGTTGAGGCCGGCAGCCGTGCCGTGCTGGGGGCGATACTCGCAACCCACCCAACCGTCGTAGCGCAGCTCGTCCAGCAGCTTGAAGAGATAGGCGTAGTTGATCTCGCCCACGTCGGGCTCGTGCCTACCCGGCACGCCCGCGATCTGCACGTGACCGATGTGCGGCTGCCACTGGCGGAACTTGGTGGCGAGGTCACCCTCCACGATCTGCGCGTGGTAGAAATCCATCTGTACCTTGAGGTTCGGCATCGCGAGCTCCTCGCGGATCGCATGCGCCTCGGCTTGGGTGGTGAGCAGATAGCGCGGAAAATCCCGGCGATTGATCGGCTCGATCAGCACCGTGATGTTCTGCGCCGCGGCCTCCTGGCAGGCGAAGCGCAAATTGCGCTTGAACGTGCGCCAGCGGCGGTCGCGCTCCGCGGCGTCCACCCCCTCCGGCAATACCCCCGCCATCACGTGGAGGCGCGGGCACTTCAGCGCCTGCGCATAGCGCAGCGCGGTGACGATACTCGCGGTGAACTCGTGCTCCCGCTCGGGCAGCGAGGCCAGCCCGCGGTCGCCCGCCGCGAAGTCCCCCGGCGGCGCGTTCATCAGCACCACCTCGAGCTTGTGCCGCGCCGTGCGCGCCGCGATCTCGCTCGCCTGGAAGTCGTATCCGAAGGCAAACTCCACCGCGCGGAAGCCCGCGTGCGCCGCCTCCCCGAAACGATCGAGGAAGGGTACTTCGTTGAACAGGAACGAGAGGTTGGCGGCGAAGCGCGGCATCTGGGATTCGCGCCGGCACGACAGGAGGCCGGCACGCGGGTAGGGTTGTTCGGGGCAGCGCGGAAGTTTGCACCGCGTGCATCGCGAGCGCAACGACGCACGTTAACATCCCCGGGCTTTCGCAGATGTTGTCGTCGACATGACCTCGCCCCCGCTCACCGCCGCCGGCCCGAGCGCCGCCGCCCTCGATCACGGCGTGACCCTCGCCGGCGAGCACGTGCGCCTGTGCGCCGAGCGCGCGCTGTTCTGGCCCGCGCAAGCGACGCTCTTCGTGGCCGACGTGCACCTTGGCAAGGCTGCGGCGTTTCGCGCCGGCGGCGTGCCACTTCCCCGAGGCAGCACCCAGGCGGATCTCGCGCGCCTGCAGGCTGTTCTGGCCCGTACAGCCGCCCGCCGCTTGATCGTGCTCGGTGACTTCCTCCACGCCCGGTCCGGACGCGTGCCGGCGCTCGCCGACGCGTTCAAGGCGTGGCGTGCCGCGCAGGCTCACGTCAAGGTGGTGCTCGTGCGTGGCAATCACGACGACCACGCCGGCGATCCTCCACCCGACTGGAACGTGCGCGTGGTGGCCGAGCCGCATCTCGTGGCGCCGTTCATCGCATGTCACCTGCCCGCGACCCCGCCGACGGGCTACGCGCTCTGCGGCCACCTGCATCCCGGCGCGATGCTTACCGGCTTCGGCGACGAGCGCGCGCGCCTGCCCTGCTTCGTGCTCGGCGCGCGGCGGGCGATCCTGCCGGCGTTCGGTAGCTTCACGGGCCTCGCTATCGTGCCGTCCGCGCCGGGCGAGCGGCGCGTGGTCATCGCGGGATCGCGGCTGTTCGCGTTGCCGGAGCGGTGATGCTGCCGGCTCGTCGAGGCGATGTCTTCGTACTTCGGCGAGGCGGTGTTACCTCTCGTTGAAGCAGCGATGCGGGGCTCGCTCTGCGGGACGGTGCCCGCACCGCGAGGCCCGCACCGCTGTTCGACGCGATTGACCGAATCGCCGCCAAAGGCGAGAAGGCACTGCGGCAGACGACGCCGCTGACTGCTGACCTCTGTAGCCCCTCGTCGCGAGGCAATCCGCCGCGCGTTGGTCGCGAGTCCGCACCCGTCTTGCGCCAGCGCGCCGCAGCCCCAACCGGGACAACGCGACGCGACCGCGAGCCCCTACCCCCGCAGTGCCTTCAAGCTCTCCGTGGCGCCCGCGCGCACGAGACGCGTCTCGGCCATCACCGTCATCACGCGATACCCCTGCGCGATGCGCTTCTTCGCGTCATCCGTGCTGAACGCATGCACCCCCGCGATCTTGCCCGCGGCCTTCGCCGCCGCCGCGATCGCCGCCACGCCGGCTTCCGTCTCCTCCGCGAGCTGCGGCAGCTTGTCGGGCGAGTGGCCGAGCGTGATGTTGAGGTCGGCCGGGCCCACGAAGCAGCCGTCGATCCCGTCCACGGCGAGGATCGCGGCGACATTGTCGAGCGCCTCCTTCGACTCGATCATCACCAGCGTGAGCAACTCCTCCGCGGCATTGGCGAAGTAATCGGGCCCGCCGTAGATCACGCCGCGCGTGGGACCCCAGCTGCGGTTGCCCTTGGGTGCGTAGCGCACACTTGCGGCCACCGCCTTGGCCTGCTCCACGGTATCCACCTGCGGCACGATCACGCCGTAGGCGCCGAGGTCGAGCACGCGCTGGATGTACATGGGCACGTTGGCCGGCACGCGCACGATGGGAATTGCGGGCGTGGAGCTCAATGCGTGCAGCAGCGGCTGCAGGCTGTCGAGATTGGTCTCGCCGTGCTGCAGGTCCACCGCCACGAAGTCGTAGCCCGAGTGCCCGAGCCACTCGGCCATGAGCGGGCTCGCACTGTTGCAGAAAAGGCCGAGGGCGGGCTTGCCCTCGCGGGCCATGCGCTTGGCGGTGTTCGGACGCAACATATTCTCCTGGGTAAGCGTCTACTCGAGACGGATGTTCATTTCGCGCGCGAGGCGGGACCAGCCCGTGACGTCGCGGCGCACGAGATCGCGAAAGGCCTCCGGCGACGACGACACCGCCTCGCCGCTCACGGCGGCGGCAATGCGCTCGCGCGCGTCGGGGACCAGCAGCGCCTTGCGAACGTCGGCGTTGAGGCGCTCGACGATGGACTTGCCGGTACCGGCGGGCGCCAGCACGCCGAGCCAGCCGGTGAGATCGAAGCCGGGCACGCCGGCCTCGGTCATGGTGGGCACGTCGGGCAGCGCGGGCACGCGACTGCGGCCCGTCACCGCCAGCGCCTTGGCCGTGCGTGCCTTCAAGAGCGGCTGGGCGGCCGCAATGGGCACAAAGGCCACCTGCGCGCGTCCCGCGGCGAGCTCGGCGAGGACCTCCGCCGGTCCCTTTAGCGGGGCGTGGCGCAGGTGCACGCTCGTCGACGACTTGAAGAGCTCGCCCGCAAGGTGGCCGCCGCTGCCAGGCCCGGGCGAGGCGTACGCGATGCGGCCAGGACTGGCCTTGGCGATCGCCACCACATCCTGCACGGAATCGAGGTTCATCTTCGCCGTGGCGATCATGACGTACGGAAAAATCGCCACGAGCGACACGGCCGCGAAATCCTTCTGCGCATCGGCGGGCGGCGGCACGCGAACCGCGCTGTCGATGGCGAGGGTGGGACCGGCGAGCAGCAGCGTGTAGCCGTCGGGGGCCGCGTGTGCAACCGCCTGCGCGGCGTCGGAACGCAACTCGATCGCAACGGGCTGGCCGAGGCTCGCCGCCAGGCGCGGCACCAGGGTCCGCGCCACGGACTCGGCGGGACTGCCGGCCACATCGCTCACCACGAGACGGAGGGGCTTGGTGGGAAACCCGGCCGCAGCGGCGGCCGGCGTGCTGCCTTGCGAGAGGACGGCCGTGCTGCAGACGGCGAGGCAGGCGAAGAGCGCAGCGACATGGAAACGCATGCGCTCATCGTGCGATGCCCCTGCGCGTCTAGTCAATCTTGATGTTGGTGTCCTTGGCGAGCTTCTGCCAGCGGGCCGTCTCGTTCTTGAGCAGCGTGGCCATCTCGTCGGGCGAGCCCACGTTGAGGTTGCCGCCGATGCTCGCGAGCTTCTCCTTGACCTCGGCCGAGGCCATCGTCTTGCGCAGCGCCTCGTTGAGCGTGACGATCACGGGCTTGGGCGTGCCGGCCGGCACCACCAGGCCGTACCAAAGCGTGAACTCGTAGCCGGGGATCACCTCGGCGATCGTGGGCACGTCGGGCAGCGAGGCAAGGCGCGTCTTGCCGGTCACGGCGATCGCCTTGAGCTTGCCGCTCTTAAGATGCGCCTCCACCGGACCCATCGACGTGAAGAGCAATTGCACGCGGTCACCCAGGAGATCGGTGATCGCCGGGCCGTTGCCCTTGTACGGGACGTGCGTGATGTCGATGCCCGCCGCCTGCTTGAACACCTCACCCGAGATGTGATTGGTGCCGCCGTTGCCGCCCGATGCGAAGTTGAGCTTGCCGGGGTTGGCCTTGGCGTAGGCGATGAGCTCCTTTACGTCCTTGGCCGGTGTGCCCGGGCTTGCCACGAGCACGTGCGGATAGTCCACCACCATGCCCACGGGCGCGAAGTCCTTGATGGGGTCGTAGGTGGGCTTGGCCTGCAGACTCGGCACCAGCGTGTAGTCGGAGGGCGCGAGCAGGATCGAGTAGCCGTCGGGCGCCGACATCTTCACGTTCTCGGTGCCGATGAGGCCGGTGGCACCGGGCTTGTTGTCGACCACGACCGACTGGCCGAGCACGTCGCCCAGCTTGTTGGCCACCACGCGACCGACGAAGTCGGTGGTGCCGCCGGGCGGAAACGCCACCACGAGGCGGACGGGCTTGTTGGGATACGCCTGGCCGGCAGCGCTGCCCGCAACGAGTGCGAGTGCGGCGACGGCGGCGAATGCGATGCGGCGAACGTGACGCATGAAGGCCTCCTTGCCTACGAGTCTTGTCGTGGTGCCGGACGCGCTCTGCTCGCAGGCGGCGCGAGTGGCGTGAGCATGGGCTCGCGCGTTTGGCGCGTGCCGCCGCCCGGTCACGTCCGCACTGTACCAAACTTTGATCAAAAACGCCCGCGATGCTACATTCGGCCGATGTCCCGCCCCGAAATTCTCCTCATCGGCCCCATCATCGAATCCACGATGGCGCAGCTCGAAGCCGCTTATGTGGTCCATCGCTACGACCTCGCGGCGGACAAGGACGCCCTTCTCGCCGGGATTGCGCCACGCGTGACCGCGATCGCCACCCGCGGCGACTACAAGCTGCCGGAAGCGCTCCTCGCCAAGCTGCCGAACGTGCGCGTGATCGCCTCTTCGGGCACGGGCTACGACGGCATCGACATCGAAAGCGCGCGCCGCCGCGGCATCGCCGTGACCAATTCCCCCAACGCGGCGGCCGAGTGCGTGGCCGATTCCGCCTGGGGCCTGCTCCTCGCCGCCATGCGCCGCGTATCCGCCCTCGACCGCTACGTGCGCGCCGGCAAGTGGGCGCAGCAGGGTCCCGCCCCGTTCACCGACCGCGTGTGGGGCGAGAAGCTGGGCATCTTCGGCTTGGGCGCCATCGGCCGCGCAGTGGCGCGCCGCGGCGAGGGCTTCGCGATGGACATCGCCTATCACGGCCGGCGGCCACAGGGCGACGTGAGCTACCGCTACTACGACGATCCGGTGGAACTTGCCCGCGCGGTGAAGGTGCTCGTGATCGCCGTGCCGGGCCGCAGCGAGACGCGCGGCCTCGTGGGCAAGGCGGTGATCGACGCGCTGGGCCCCAAGGGCTATCTCGTCAATGTCTCGCGCGGGACGGTCGTCGACGAGGGTTATCTCGTGGAGGCGCTGACGCATGGACGCCTCGCCGGGGCGGGCCTCGACGTGTTCGCCGACGAGCCGCGGGTGCCGCCGGCGCTGTTCGCGCTCGACAACGTGGTGCTGAACCCGCACGCGGGCAGCGGCACCCAGCACACGCGCGACGCGCTCGGGCAGTTCGTTGCGGACAACCTGGCGGCCTACTTCGCCGGCCGCCCGCTGGTCTCTCCGGTGTAAGGGGCATCGGCCCTACCTCATGAGGAGCGACAAGAGCTCGTCGCGCGCATGCTCGCAGTGCCGGCCGGCGATCTCGCTGGCGCGGCGCTCGTCGCGGCGCGCGATCGCGCGCAGCAATTGCCGGTGCTCCGCCACGGCCTCTTCCACGCGGCCGGCCGCAAAGCCGTAGCGCGCGCGCAGCGCCTGGATGAGGAGGCGTCCGCGCGCCAGCACGCGCAGCGCCTCCGGATTGTCCGCCCAGCGGTTGATGGCGTCGTGCAGGCGCATGTTCGCGCTCACGATGGCGAGCGGATCGGCGCGCGACGCCGCGCCTTCGTAGTCCACTACCAGGCCCTCGAGCTCGTCCAGGCCCGGCTTGTCGACGAGCTGCGCACAGCGCACGCACAGCATCACCTCCATCGCGCCGCGCACCTCCAGCATGTTGCGCACGAAGCGCGCGTCCACCGCCTTGATGACCGCGCCGCGATGCGGATAGATGTCGAGCACCCCTTCGGCCTCGAGCGACTGCAGGGCCACCCGCACGGGCATGTGGCTCACCGCGCACAGCTCGGCGATCTCGTCGATCTTCAGGCGCGCGCCCGGCTTGAACTCGCCCTGCACGATGCGCCGGCGCAGGTCGGCGGCCACCTGCATGGCGGCCGTGGTGCCGAGGTCGACTTCCTGCGTGCGCGCCGCGGCCACGGCGAGCTTGGGACGAGCGGCGAGCTTGAGCTTGGGACGGGAGACGGGCATCGCGAGAGGCGGTTGAAGCCGTTCCCGCACCCTAAGCGTTTTTTGATCAAAGGTCAAAGCCGTGGCTTGTCGCGAGCCGCGAGCGGCTGAACGCGGCACGGCATGACGGCCGCCCGACGGCGCCCCGGCGCGGGGACTTCGCCGGTAGACTGCGCAGCTTCGTGAGGGCTTTCGATCGGAGGCGCAATGTCCTGTATCACCCGCCGTGCCCGCATGCTGCTGGCCGCCGCCCTGTGCAGTCTCCTCGCGATCGGCCCCGCCGCCGCCGCCGTGGACTACACGGACATCTGGTGGAATGCCGACGAGAGCGGTTGGGGGGTGAACTTCGTCCAGTCCAACGACTTCATCTTCGCCACGTTCTTCATCTATGGCGCGGGCAAGAAGCCCCAGTGGGTGAGCGCGCAGCTACGCAAGGACGGCTCCTTTTGGGAGGGTCCGGTCTATGCCACCACGGGCACGGACTTTTCAAAGCCGTGGGACCCCGCCAACAACGGCGTGCAGAAAGTGGGCGACGCCAGCTTCGAGCCCACCGGCGGCAACGCAGGCCGGCTCCAGTACACGATCGAAGGCATCACCGTCAGCAAGAACATCGCGCGACAGACGCTCACGCCCGTCCCGCTGGAAGGGTCGTACGCCGCTCAAGTCGTATACAGGTCGAGCCTCTGCAGCAATCCCGACGCCAACCGGAGCATCGCCATCCCGCTCGACCTCGCGGTCACACGCGCCGGCAACGTGCTGTCCTTCGACTTCAACGGAAGCAACGTCGCCGTCACGGGTGCGGCGGTTCAGGAAGGGTCCCGCCTGCGCATGCCGGCGGCCACGATGACCTTTTACAGCAGCACGGAAATCTCGGGGCCGGCGCAGGGCAACCAGCTCCGGCAGACCGACCTCGGCATCGAAGGCGCCTTCACCGCGCTCCTGCAAGATGGCTGCGCGGTCTCCCTCATATTCTCGGCCCTCCGGAAATGACGATGCCCTTGCCCCCCATGGCCCGCCCGCCCGTCATGCTGCGCCGCTGGATGACGCTCCTCGCCTTCGTCACGGGACTCGCTGCCGCGCTGCCGGCCCGGGCCTCCCTCGACTACACCGACCTGTGGTGGAACGCCGCCGAGAGCGGCTGGGGCGTGAACCTCGTGCAGTCCGACGCGTTCATCTTCGCGACCTTCTTCATCTACGATGGCGCCGGCCAGCCCGCATGGGTGAGCGCGCAGCTCACCCGCAAGCCCGACGGCGCCTGGTCGGGTCCGTTGTACAAAACCGAAGGCACGACCTTCAACCAGCCCTGGAATCCGGCGGATTCGCGCGCGATCGAGGCGGGAACGGCCACCTTCACCCCCTCGGGCACGTCGGGGGGGACGCTCGTGTACAGCATCGACGGCGTCACCGTCACCAAAGCGGTCACCCGCCAGACCCTCACCCCGATCCCGCTCGACGGCATTTACTCGGCCTTGAGCGAGGTGGTGACCACCGACTGCACGAACCCGGCCAGCGACCTGCGAGAGGAGGTCCCAACCTTCGTGGTCGTCACGACGGCCAACGGGTCCATGCAAATCGCCGTGCATGTGCCCGAGACCTTCTTCCTGCCGCCGGCGCTCGGCGCGGCGTTCCTCACGGCGACCGGAACGCCCCTGCAGCAGGGTCGCCTCTCTCGCATCAATAACGCCACGATGACCTTGAAATTGTCGGAGGCTTCGCCCGTGGCCTACACCGGACGCGTGTCGCAACTGCGCCGGACCGAGCTCGGCCTCACGGCCGTCGTCACGGGCACGGGGGCGGATGGCTGCACCCTCAACGTGGCGATCACCGGCATCCACCTCGACCCTTGACGCTTCGGCGACGCCCGCCCTTTCCGGGCGGGTTTCGCCGCGTCGGCCGCCTCGGCCCCGACTCCCGGGTCCCCGGGGCCTCCCCGTACCAAAAACGCTACACAACGGCGACCGTTCGTCCGCACCGCAGCATGGTGGAAAAAGCGGTGCATAACCGGTGGAAAGTCCCTGCATATGACGCGGGAAGCGCGCCATTTGCCTGTTTTTCATGCCCTTTTCCTGCCCCCTTCCTGTGCATGAAATTCTCCTTGATTACCTCGCCCGGAGACACTATCCTTTGTTTTCACGAGGCACGTGAACACAAGATGTAGTAGGTTTTGATTTAGCAGTGAATTGCCCAGCCCGCCGAGGGCGCGCCCCGGACGACCCCGACACCGCACGGGGAAGGCCGCGCAGGCCACACCGCCACCCCTCGGAACGTTTTGACAGGTCCGCGCCCGCCCCGCCGTCTCCCCGAAACGGCTACCGCCCGCGAAGAACGCCCAAAACACGTCCGTAACAACAAGAAAGCAACAGGAGAAATGCCCATGCAGACCGCCCCCATGCCGCCCACGTCCCAGGCCTCTGTCCCTCCGCGGGACCTTATCGTGGGTGAGCCGGGCAGTCCGATCGCCAGTGGGGCCGATCCGCGTTTCGCGCAGTACAAGGTCATCCGTCGCAATGGATCGGTGGTGGGCTTCGAGCCGTCCAAGATCAGCATCGCGATGACCAAGGCCTTCCTCGCCATCAACGGCGGCCAGGGCGCAGCCTCGGCGCGCGTGCGCGAGCAGGTTCAGGTGCTCACCGATGCCGTCGTCGCGGCGTTGGTCAAGCGCAAGCCCGAAGGCGGTGCCATCCACATCGAGGAGATCCAGGACCAGGTCGAGCTCGCGATGATGCGCGGCGGCGAGCACGAAGTGGCCCGCGCCTACGTCCTCTATCGCGAGAAGCGCTCGCAGGAGCGCGCGCAGGCCAAGGCCAAAGGCAAGGACAAGGCCGCCGAGCACACGATCAGCGTCACCGAGAACGGCACCCGCAAGCCGCTCGACCTCGACCGTCTCACGCTGCTCGTCAAGGAATCGTGCGCGGGCTTGGCCGACGTCGACCCCGACCGGATACTGAAGGCCACGCTCAAGGACCTCTACGACGGCGTGCCCGTGGAAGAAGTGCGCAAGGGCGTGGTGCTGTCCGCCCGCGCGCTCATCGAGAAGGACCCCGCCTATTCCTACGTGACCGCCCGCCTCCTCCTCGACGCCCTGCGCTTCGAGGCGCTGGGCGAGGACGCCACGCAGGGCCAGATGGGCGAGAAGTATCCGGAGTACTTCCCGCAGTTCGTGAAGCACGGTGTCAAGATCGGCCTCCTCAACGAGGCCCTGCTCCAGTTCGACATGAAGAAGCTGGGCGCGGCGATCAAGCCCGAGCGCGACCTGCAGTTCGGCTACCTCGGCCTGCAAACGCTCTACGACCGCTACTTCCTCATCGACCAGTACGTTGGCAGCGGCCGCCGGTTCGAGCTCCCGCAGTGCTTCTTCATGCGCGTGGCCATGGGCCTCGCGCTGAACGAGGTCGACCGCGAAGCCCGCGCCATCGAGTTCTACAACGTGCTGTCCACGTTCGACTTCATGTCGAGCACGCCCACGCTGTTCAACTCGGGCACGCACCGCTCGCAACTGTCGTCGTGCTACCTCACCACCGTGAGCGACGACCTCGACGGCATCTACGAAGCCATCAAGGAAAACGCGCTGCTGTCCAAGTTCGCCGGCGGCCTCGGCAACGACTGGACCAACGTCCGCGCGATGGGCTCGCACATCAAGGGCACCAACGGCAAGAGTCAGGGCGTGGTGCCGTTCCTCAAGGTCGTCAACGACACCGCCGTGGCGGTGAACCAGGGCGGCAAGCGCAAGGGCGCGGTGTGCACCTACCTCGAGACCTGGCATCTCGACATCGAGGAGTTCCTCGAGCTGCGCAAGAACACCGGCGACGACCGCCGCCGCACGCACGACATGAACACGGCCAACTGGATTCCGGACCTCTTCATGAAACGCGTCGTCGAAGGCGGCGACTGGACGCTCTTCTCGCCCTCCGACGTGCCCGACCTCCACGACAAGTGGGGCCACACCTTCGAGGAAGCGTACAAGCGCTACGAAGAGAAGTGCGCGCGCGGCGAGATGAAGCTCTTCAAGAAGATCCCCGCCGTGCAACTGTGGCGCAAGATGCTCTCGATGCTCTTCGAGACAGGGCATCCGTGGATCACGTTCAAGGACGCGTGCAACGTGCGCTCGCCGCAGCAGCACATGGGCGCCGTGCACAGCTCCAACCTGTGCACCGAGATCACGCTCAACACGAGCGAAACCGAGATTGCCGTGTGCAACCTCGGCTCGGTGAACCTGCTCGCCCACATGAAGCAGCATGAAGGCGGCTGGGTGCTCGATCACGACAAGCTGCAAAAGACCATCCGCACCGCGATGCGCATGCTCGACAACGTGATCGACATCAACTACTACGCCGTCAAGAAGGCGCGCGACAGCAACATGAAGCACCGTCCGGTGGGCCTCGGCATCATGGGCTTCCAGGACTGCCTGCACCTCACCCGCACGCCCTACGCCTCGGCCGCCGCGGTGGAATTCGCCGACCGCTCGATGGAAGCCGTGTGCTACTACGCCTACTCCGCGTCCACGGAGCTCGCCGAGGAGCGCGGCCGCTACGCGTCGTATAAGGGCAGCCTGTGGGACCGCGGCGTGCTGCCGCAGGACTCCCTCAAGCTCCTGAAGGAAGAGCGCGGCGGCTACATCGAGATCGACGAGTCGTCGGGCATGAACTGGGACGGCCTGCGTGCGCGCATCAAGGAGCATGGCATGCGCAATTCCAATTGCGTGGCCATCGCCCCCACCGCCACGATCTCCAACATCATCGGCGTGGCGGCCTCCATCGAGCCCGAGTACCAGAACATCTACGTCAAGTCGAACCTCTCGGGCGAATTCACGGTGGTCAACGAGCAGCTCGTGCGCGACTTGAAGCAGATCGGCCAGTGGGACGAGGTGATGGTGTCCGACCTCAAGTACTTCGACGGTTCGCTGGCCAAGATCGATCGCGTGCCCGCCGAGATGCGCGAGCTCTACGCCACCGCCTTCGAGGTCGACACCAAGTGGATCATCGAGGCCGGCGCGCGGCGGCAAAAGTGGATCGACCAGGCGCAGAGCCTCAACATCTACATGGCCGGCGCCTCGGGCAAGAAGCTCGACGAGACCTACAAGCTCGCCTGGGTCCGCGGCTTGAAGACCACGTATTACCTGCGCACGCTCGCCGCCACCTCCGCCGAGAAGTCCACCGGCCGCGGCGGCGAGCTGAACGCCGTGTCGTCGGGGGCGGGTGTCGCGAGCGGTGCCGCGGCACTGGGGCAAGGGATGGGCAAGTCCGCCGCACCGGGCGCTGCCAAGCCTGCCGTGGTGGACGAGATCGCGCCCAAGTTCTGCGCGATCGACGATCCCACGTGCGAGGCGTGCCAGTAGGCGCGCGCCGCAGGCGAAACGCCGTCCCCATGCAGATGACAAGGAGCGCGTAACGAAGAATTCGGTGACTCACCCGTGCGACGGCAGCGGCGAGTCACTCGCCGCGCGGTGCGGATGAGCTAAAAGCAGCCCCGCGGCAACCCAGACAGGAACGCGAAGCGATTCGCGCTGGCAGCGAGGGTCAGGCAGTACCGGAAGGGGGGAGCGTAACGGACTCCCCCTGGAGCAGGCGACGGCAACGGCGCCTTGTTCCGAAGCAGGACATTGATCCGGGAGGTGCGCGGTTGTGCGGCGAAGTGGCCCCAGGCGCGCACCTACTTTTCCCGGGCTGATTTTCAGCGCGGTACCGCAGCACCCTTGCCCACAGCACGAAAGGATGGACCCCTTGCCTCGCTACGAGTCTTCGCCCCGTCATGTCGTGGAAGCGCGCTACTTCGGGGACTACAAGGTCTGGCTGGAATTCAACGATGGCCGCAAAGGCGTGGTCGACCTGGCCGACGAGCTCCACGGCGAAGAGCGCTCACCTCTGCGCAACCGGGAGCTCTTCTCCGAGTTCTATCTCGACTACGGCCTCGCTTC
The DNA here is from genome assembly GCA_937958295.1 of uncultured Pseudomonadota bacterium. Taxonomy (GTDB): domain Bacteria; phylum Pseudomonadota; class Gammaproteobacteria; order Burkholderiales; family Casimicrobiaceae; genus VBCG01. Next base: position 1,323 of record CALFEY010000180.1, on the reverse strand, counting down.
GATCGCGTGGCAGGAGGGCGTGGATTTCGCGCCCGAGTTCTTGTACGAGCGACTGAAAGAGATGCACTGAACCCTATCTGATCCAAGCGCGCGGAGGTCCTGCCCCTCGACCGCAAGAGCGGCAGGACGCTCCCCGCGTGAATCCGCACATGGGCCTCGGCCCCAATAAAAAGAGCTTCAGGAGATACACCATGCTTAGCTTCGACGACGACCTTCCCGCACCCGCCCTCCCCGGCCTTGGCCCCAGCACGGCCGACACGATCCGCGCGCAAGTGCTCGGCAGCATCGGCGGCGGCGCGCTTTCGCACGAACCGGTGCAGGACCTGGACGTCGAGAAGGAAAGCGAGCCCGGCAATTTCCATCGCGTGCGCCTGGAAGACAAGCGCGTGATCAACGGGTCGGCCGACGTGAACCAGCTCGTCCCGTTCAAGTATCGCTGGGCCTGGGAAAAGTACCTTGCCGGCTGCGCCAATCACTGGATGCCGCAAGAGATCAACATGCAGCGCGACATCGAGCTGTGGAAGAACCCCAACGGCTTGACCGACGACGAGCGCCTGATCGTCAAGCGCAACCTGGGCTTCTTCGTGACGGCCGATTCGCTCGCCGCCAACAACATCGTGCTCGGCACCTACCGCCACATCACGGCGCCCGAGTGCCGCCAGTACCTTCTGCGCCAGGCGTTCGAGGAAGCGATCCACACGCACGCCTACCAGTACATCACGGAGAGCCTGGGCCTCAACGAAGGCGAGATCTTCAACGCGTACCACGAGATCAAGTCCATCAAGGACAAGGACGACTTCCTGATCCCGTTCATCAACGTGCTGACCGATCCCACCTTCAAGACCGGCACCCCCGAAACCGATCAGCAGCTCCTAAAGAGCCTGATCGTGTTCAGCTGCATCATGGAAGGCCTCTTCTTCTACGTGGGCTTCGTGCAGATCCTGGCGATGGGCCGGCAGAACAAGATGACCGGCGCGTCGGAGCAGTATCAGTACATCCTGCGCGACGAGTCGATGCACTGCTCGTTCGGCGTGGACCTCGTGAACACGATCAAGCTCGAGAACCCGCACCTGTGGACGAACGAGTTCAAGGCGGAGATCGCAGAGCTGATGCGTCAGGGCGTGGAGCTCGAGTACAAGTACGCGGAAGACACCATGCCGCGTGGGGTGCTGGGCCTGAACGCGCCGATGTTCAAGGAGTATCTGCGGTTCATTGCCAATCGGCGGTGCCAGCAGATTGGGTTGGATCCTTTGTTTGAAAAGGCCGATAACCCGTTCCCGTGGATGGCGGAGATGATCGATCTCAAGAAGGAGAAGAACTTCT
>CALFEY010000179.1 GCA_937958295.1 uncultured Pseudomonadota bacterium | reverse complement strand
CGAACAGCGCGGCATCGAACTGCACCGACGCCTTTGCCCGGTCGTGCTCCTGCGTGGCGTTCATCTCGCGCAGGAGGTACGGGTGGCAGCGGATGGCGCCCTGCCCGAAGATGATGAGGCTTCGCGTGAGGATGTTGGCGCCTTCCACCGTGATGGCGACCGGGTGCTGCATGTAGGCGCCGCCCAGGAAGTTGGACGGCCCCATGCAGATTCCCTTGCCGCCGATCACGTCCATGCCGTCGTTGATCGTCTGCCTTGCGCGCTCGGTGATGTGGTACTTGGCGATGGCCGAGAGCACCGCCGGCTTCTCTCCGAGATCGATCGACGTGGCGGTGAGGCGACGCACCGCGTCCATCGCGTACAGGTTGCCGCCCATGCGCGCGAGCGGCTCCTCCACGCCCTCGAACTTGCCGATGGGCACGCGAAACTGCGTGCGCACGCGCGCGTAGCCGCCCACGCTGCGCACGGCGAGCATCGCCATGCCGGTGTTTGACGACGGCAGCGAGATGCCGCGGCCGGCGGCGAGGCACTCCATGAGCATGCGCCAGCCCTTGCCGATCATCGGCTGGCCGCCGATGACCCAGTCCATCGGGATGAACACGTCGTCTCCCGAGTTGGGGCCGTTCTGGAAGACTGCATTGAGCGGCATGTGCCGACGCCCGATCTCCACGCCGGGATGCGTGGTGGGAATGAGCGCGCAGGTGATGCCCAGGTCTTCTTCGCCGCCTAGCAGGCCTTCCGGATCGTACACGCGGAAGGCGAGCCCAAGCAGCGTCGCCACGGGTCCGAGCGTGATGTAGCGCTTGTCCCAGGTGACCGAGAGGCCGAGCACACGCCGGCCTTCGTGCTCACCCCAGCGCACGAAGGCGTAGTCGGGGATCGATGCCGCATCGGAGCCCGCATAGGGATTGGTGAGCGCGAAGCACGGGATCTCGAGCCCCTTCGCCAATCGCGGGAGGTAGTACTGCTTCTGCGCTTCGGTGCCGTAGTGGAGCAGGAGCTCTCCGGGGCCAAGCGAGTTCGGCACCATGACCGTCACGGCGGCGGTGCCGGAGCGCGTGGAGAGCTTGGTGATCACCTCCGCGTGCGCATAGGCCGAGAAGCCGAGCCCGCCGTACTCCTTGGGGATGATCATGCCGAAAAAGCCGCGGTCCTTGATGTACTGCCAGGCGGCGGGCGGGAGGTCCTTGTAGACGTTGGTCGTCTCCCAGTCGCTCACCATCGCGCACAGCGTCTCCGTATCGTGGTCGACGAAACGCTGTTCCTCGGGCGTGAGGGTCGCTTCGCGCACGGCGAGCAGGCGCTTCCAGTCGGGACGGCCCGAGAAGAGCTCGCCGTCCCACCACACCGTGCCGGCCTCCAGCGCCTCGCGCTCCGTCTGCGACATCGGCGGCATGATCCGGCGGAAGGCGCGCAGCACACCGTCGCTGATGAGCGCGCGGCGCAACGACGGTATCGCCAGCGGCAACGCCAGCACCACGGCCACCACCGCGAAGATAAGCGTCAACACCTGCGGCAGCGCCTGGGTGAGCCACGCCACGGCGAGTGCGGCGACCGTCGCCGCGATCCAGGCGGCCCCCGGAGCGTTCACGTAGGCGAGGCCGAGGGCCACGACCAGCACGGCAAGAAGGAAGAGGATCGTCAGCAACATGGAGACTCCTTTGCGTCGTCACGCGCCGGGCGCGAACGCGGCGTCGATCTCGCGCGTCACATCGCACAGCTCGGGAAGAGGCGCGGTCAGGCCGGCCAGGAGGAACGGGGCGAGGCGCCGCAACAGCGCCTCGTCGTCATCGATTTCGACCGGGTTCAATTCGGCGATGATGCGGTGCGCATCGGTGCCGGCCAGCGTGTAGGAAAGCGCGCCCATGATGAAGTGCAGCCGCCACGAAAGCTCGCGGCGCGGCAGGTGGGGCAGCGCCCGGGCGAAGGCATCCTTGAATCGCGCAATCATGGGCGCGTACTGCGCGGACAGGAAC
>CALFEY010000178.1 GCA_937958295.1 uncultured Pseudomonadota bacterium | reverse complement strand
GCCGCCCCCGCTGCGCCGGCCGCCCCGGCCGCGCCGCAATCGCCCGACACGGCGGAGAAGCGCCTGGCCTCCGAGATCTGGGTGTGGGGCTTCCCGCTGGTGCTCACCGACGTCACGCGCGAAGTGGAGACCGCCGGCGTGGGCATGAACACCTTCAGGCACCGGCGCACTGTGCCGGACGCCACCACCGCGGGGGTGACCAATCCCAACGCGGACTTCCTCTACTCGCAGGCGTGGCTCGACCTCTCCCGGGGTCCCGTGGTGGTTACGGTGCCCGACACCAAGGGCCGCTACTACCTGATGGCGCTGCTCGACGCCTACACCAACGTGGCCGGATCGATCGGCAAGCGCACCACGGGCACCGAAGCGCGCAAGTTCGCTATCGTGGGCCCCAACTTCAAGGGAGCCGTCCCGGAGGGCACGTCGGAGGTGCGCTCGCCCACGAATCTCGCGTGGATCTTCGCTCGCACGGCCGTCAACGATGCTGGCGACATCGGCAACGCCACGAAGATCCAAGACCAGTACCGGATCACGGGCGGCGGCGTGCCCGCCAAAGGCGGCAAGGCAGCCGCGGCGCCCGCCGCCGCGCCCTCCGAGGTCGACACCAAGACCTCGCCGCGCGACCAGGTGCTCGCGATGGATCCCACGCGCTTCTTCACCCGGCTCGCCATGCTCCTCCCGGGCAACCCTCCCGCGAAGAATGATGCCGACATCGTGGCCAAGATGAAAATGCTCGGCCTCGAGCCCGGCAAGCCCTTCAACGCCACGCAGTTCGATCCCGCGAAGCAGAAGAGCCTCGAGGACGGCATGAAGGCCGCCATCGCCGCGGTGTCGGGGGCGGCCGGCGGGCTGGGCGGCGCCGACATCCGCAACGGCTGGCGCATCGATCGCGCGCTCGGCCGCTGGGGCGCCGAGTACGGCCGCCGCGCCGTGGCGGCGTGGAACGGCATCGGCGTGAACGCGCCGGAAGACGCCATCTTCATGAGCACGTACCTCGACTCCGGCGGCAAGCGCCTGGACGGCGCCAACCGCTACGTGCTTCACTTCGCCGCCAATGCCCTGCCGCCCACCGATGCGTTCTGGTCCGTGAGCCTGTACAACCCCGAGCAGCGGTTCGTGGCCAATCCGCACAGTCGCCACAACCTCGCGAGCACGGACAAGCTCAAGACCAATCCCGACGGCTCGATCGACATCGTGATCTCGGCCGAGCCGCCCGGCGGCGACATGGACGCCAACTGGCTGCCTTCGCCCAAGGGGCCCTTCAACCTGATCCTGCGCGTGTACTGGCCCAAGGCCGAGGTGCTCGACGCGCGCTGGAATCCTCCCGGAGTGAAGCTCGCTGCGCAATAATCGCGGGTCCCTTCCTGACCCGCCCGCCGGCCCGCCATGCGCCTTCCCGATCTGCTCGCCACGAAGGCGGGCCGGCTTACAACGTTCTTCCTGCTCTACACCACTGAAGGCATTCCCCTCGGCTTCACCGCCACGGCCATCGCCACCCAGATGCGGCGGCAGGGGCTGGGGCCGGTGGCCATCGGCGCCTTCGTAGGCTCGCTTTACCTGCCGTGGGCCTTCAAATGGCTCATGGGACCGTTCGTGGACGCGTTCTCGTCGGACCGCTTCGGCCGTCGGCGCACCTGGATCTTCGCCACCCAGCTCGGGATGATGGCCACGCTCGTGCTGGCCATGCCGATCGACTACGTGGCGCAGCTCGGCCTCTTCACCGCGATCATCTTCCTGCACAACGCGTTCGCGGCCACGCAGGACGTGGCCATCGACGCGCTCGCCGTGAGCGTGCTGCCCGAACACGAGCGCGGCGTGGCCAACGGCTTCATGTTCGCCGGCGCCTCGGTGGGCCAGACCATCGGCGGCTCCGGCGTGCTCTTCCTCACTGCGGTGATGCCGTTCTCGTCCACGTACCTCTTCGTCGCCGGCACGATCCTCGCTGTAACGATCTTCGTGGTGCTCCCGCTGCGCGAGGCTGCAGGCCCGCCCCGGCCCTCGCGCGAGGGCAGCGCGCTTGCTAGCGTGGGCGCCGACCTGAAGGGGTTCGTGGTGGACGCGTGGCATGCCTTCACCGGCACCCGGGCGGCCTTCGTAGGCGTCATCGTGTCGCTGCTCCCCTTCGGCGCCTATGCGTTGAGCCTCGCGCTGCAATCGAACCTCGCCGTGGAGCTCGGCCTCGACGACAACGCGGTCGCGCAGCTCAACCTCGTATCCACGCTGGTGTTCGCGCTGGCCTGCGTGGCCGGCGGCTGGATATCCGACCGCTTCGGGCGCCGCAGCACGCTGGCCTTCTTCGTATTCCTCACGGTGATCCCCACGCTGTACCTCGCCTGGGCCATGCAGCAGGCCGGATGGATCATGCCGGTGGAGGTCACGCAGCCGAACCGGCCCGCGCCGGATCCCTCGCTCGTGACCACCTTCTGGATCGCGGTAATCGCGTTCAACGTCTTCCAGGGGCTGTACTACGGCGTGCGCTCGGCACTGTTCATGGACGTGACCGTCCCCCGGGTCGCTGCCACGCAGTTCACCGCGTACATGGCGATGTCCAACCTCGTGGTCACCTACACGTCGTGGTGGCAAGGCAACTCGGTGGTCACGTGGGGCTACCCCGTGACACTCGCCATCGACTCGGCGGTGGGCCTCGTCGTGCTGTTCCTGATCCCGTTCATGAAGGGCCGCCGGTCCGACGACCCGGCCGCCGCGCCGGCGCGCACCACCCCGGCGTAGCGCGCGGCTGCGCGGGGCATTGCGGCGCTAAGGCCGCGCTGCCGAACGCGCACGGCGCCGCCCTTGCGGGGCCGGTACGGCTTCCGCCGGCGCGTCCCGGGCCGTGGCGGGCTGGTTTCGAATCAGCCATTTGCCGCGGACGAAGAAAGCTCTTGCAGCGCATGTCGATTCCGGCAGACCTCGTTCGTCGTACCGATGAGCGCCCAGCAATGCACCGGTGACGGTCTTCGCGGGCTGTCAGGAACCGCATCAATCGTCAAAGGAGACCCACATGCGATTCATGGTCATCGTACGGGCAACGAAAGACTCGGAAGCGGGCCGCATGCCCGACGAGAAGCTCCTCGCCGCCATGGGCAACTACAACGAGGAGCTCGTCAAGGCCGGCATCATGAAGGCGGGCGAAGGCCTGCACCCCAGCGCGAGGGGCGCGCGCGTCGCGTTCAACGGGCCGCAGCGCACCGTCATCGATGGCCCCTTCGCCGAGACCAAGGAGCTCATCGCAGGCTTCTGGATCTGGGAAGTGGGATCGCTTGCCGAGGCGATCGAGTGGGTTAGGCGCTGTCCCAACCCGTTCGAAGAAGGCGAGTCGGTGATCGAGATCCGCCAAGTCTTCGAGGCCGCGGATTTCGGCACGGAATTCACCCCCGAGTTGCGCGAGCAGGAAGACCGCCTGCGCGCGCAGATGCAGTCCCGGCAGTAGACCCCGCCCCAACACGGAGATCCACCATGCGCGTCGAACCGTATCTCTTCTTCGAAGGCCGCTGCGACGAGGCCATCGACTTCTACAAGTCGGCCGTAGGCGCCGAAGTGACCATGCTCATGCGCTACGGCGACAATCCCGAGCCGCCGCAGCCCGGCCATCCCCCGCTGCCCAAGGACAAGGTCATGCACGCGAGCTTCACGATCGGCTCGACTACCGTGATGGCCTCCGATGGGTACTGCAGCGGCAAGACCGCCTTCAACGGCTTCTCGCTCACGCTCTCCGTGAAGACGGAGGCCGATGCCGAGCGCGTCTTCAACGCGCTCGCCGACGGCGGCGAAGTGCACCAGCCGCTCATCAAGACATTCTTCACGCCCAGGTTCGGCATGCTCGCCGACAAGTTCGGCCTGGGCTGGATGGTCCTCGTCGCCGAATGACCGGCCGGGCGCCACCCGTGCCGCCCCCGCCGGGGCGCGGCGCGATCTTCGGGCGTCGCTGGCTGCTCGCCCTGGCGCACCGCCAGGTGCCGGCCGCCGGCCGGGACGTCCCCGATTCCCACCGGGTCGCGACGGCCACGCCGCGCGTTCCCCGCACGAACGAGGCTTCGATGCGCTACATGATGATGATCAAGGGCAACGCCGATTATGAAGCGGGACGGACGCCGCCGCAGGCGGTGATCGAGGGCATGCGCAAGCTCACCGAGGAAATGGCCAGGAGCGGGCAACTCGTGGACAGCGGCGGCCTGCAGCCGTCGTCGCACGGGCTGCGCATCCGCCTCGCCAATGGCAAGCGCGCGGTGCTCGACGGTCCTTTCGCGGAAGCCAAGGAAGTGGTGGGCGGCTACGCCATCGTGGAGGCGGGCTCGCGCTACGAGGCGCTCGCGCTCGCGCAGCGAGTGATCGACGTCCATGTCGACGCCGGCATCCGCGACCTCGAGATGGAGATCCGCCCCTTGCGCATGTGCACGCCCGACGTGCCGGCAGGCGAGCTCACCGGAGCGACGGCATGCGCTTCATGATGCTGATAATCCCGGCAGGCTACGAGTCGGCCCCGCCCGGCACCATGCCCGACGACGCCGCGCGCATCGCGGCGATGATGAAGTTCAACGAGGCGCTCCACAAGGCGGGCGTGCTCCTCGCCCTCGACGGGCTGCACCCGCCATCGATGGGCGCGCGGGTATCGTTCACGGGCGGCAAGCCGCAGGTGCGCGACGGCCCGTTCGCCGAAGCGAAGGAAGTGCTGGGCGGCTACTGGCTCATCGACGTGAAGTCGCGCGACGAAGCCATCGCCTGGGCTTCCCGTTGTCCCGCGAGCGGGGACGAGGTGATCGAGGTGCGGCAGGTGCAGGAGATCGAGGACTTCCCCGAACACGTGCAAGAGGCGGTGCGCGGCCTGCCCGCCTTGCAAGGACGCGGCGCGGCGGCCTGAACGTGACCGCAGCCGCTGCCCACCAGGCGATCGAGGCCGTCTACCGCATCGAGGCGGCGCGGATCATCGCCGGGGTCGCGCGCATGGTGCGCGACGTGGGCCTGGCCGAAGAGCTTGCGCAGGATGCCCTCGTGGCGGCGCTCGAGACCTGGCCCACCGGCGGCATCCCCGACAATCCCGGCGCCTGGCTCATGGCCACTGCAAAGAATCGTGCGCTCGACCGGCTCCGCCAGCGCAAGCTCCACGCGCAGAAGGAAGGCGCGCTCACCTACGAGATCGAGTCGCTGCTCGCCGACGCGCAACCGCGTATCGATGCGGGCCTGGACGACGATATCGGCGACGACCTGTTGCGGCTCGTCTTCACCGCCTGCCACCCGGTGCTGTCCACGGATGCGCGGGTGGCGCTCACCCTGCGCCTGCTGGGCGGCCTCACCACCGACGAGATCGCGCGCGCCTTCCTCGTGCCCGAGTCCACGATCGCCCAGCGCATCGTGCGCGCGAAGCGCACGCTGGCCGAGGCCCGCGTGCCCTTCGAGGTGCCGGGCGCGAGCGAGCGCGCGGTGCGCCTGGCCTCGGTGCTGGAGGTGATCTATCTCGTGTTCAATGAAGGCTACTCGGCCACCTCGGGCGAGCACTGGACGCGCCCCACGCTGTGCGAAGACGCGCTACGCCTCGGGCGGATCCTGGCCGAGCTGGCGCCGTCCGAAGCAGAGGTCCACGGCCTCGTCGCACTGATGGAGATCCAGGCGTCGCGACTGCGCGCACGCGTCAACGCCGCGGGTGAGCCCGTCCTGTTGCTCGACCAGCACCGCGCACGCTGGGATCACCTGCTCATCCGTCGCGGGCTCGCCGCGCTGGCGCGTGCCGAAGCGCAAGGCGGCGCACTCGGCCCTTACGCGCTGCAGGCCGCGATCGCGGCATGTCACGCGCGTGCGCTCGAAGCCAGCGCCACCGACTGGCCGCGGATCGCCGCGCTCTACGACGCGCTCGCCGCCGTCTCGCCCTCCCCCGTCGTGGAGCTCAATCGCGCGGTGGCCGTGGCGATGGCCTTCGGTCCCGCCGCTGGGCTCGCGCTCGTCGACGAGCTGCGAGACGACAAGGCGCTCAAGGGCTATCACCTGCTCCCGAGCGTGCGCGGCGATTTTCTCGCAAGGCTCGGTCGAAACGCGGAGGCAGCGGCGGAATTCAGGCGGGCCGCCGAGCTCACGCGCAACGAGCGCGAGCGGGCTTTCCTGCTCGCCCGCGCCCAGACGGCCGCCGCCGGCGAACCGCAATAGGCCGGCGCGCGACAGCGGGGCCGGCACGGGCGCTACAATCCGCCCTCCACGAACAGGAGGAATTCCATGCCCGTCAGCATGCACCAGGCTTCCGCCGCCGCCTTTGAGCGCGGCCTCGTCGCCCTCGCCAACGTGCTGCGCAAGGCGGCGAGCCACGCCGCCGAGCGCAAGATCGAGGACCGCGTGTTCATCGAGGCGCGCCTTTACCCCGACATGCTGCCCCTGCGCTCGCAGGTGCACATCGCCACCGATTTCGCGCGCGGCACGCTCGCCCGCCTGCAGGCGCAGGAGCTGCCCAAGTGGGAGGACAACGAGGCGACCTTCGCCGAGCTCGTGGCGCGCGTGGAGCGCACGCTCGAGGCCGTGCGCGCCGTGAAGCCCGCTGCGCTCGAAGGCTCCGAGACGCGCGAGACGGTGCGCAAGGTCGGGGGCAAGGAACGCACCTTTACCGGACTCGACTACCTCACGAAATTCGCGCTGCCGAACTTCTACTTCCATCTCACCACGGGCTACGACATCCTGCGCCACAACGGAGTGCCGCTGGGCAAGGGAGACTATCTCGGGTCGTTCGACTGAGGTTGGCGCTTGCGGCGCGATGGAGCGCACGCCGCAAGCCACAAGCCTCGTCTGGTCGCGCACCGCCCGAAGGCGGCGTATCGTGATCAGGATGCCGACGGCGCGGCCACGCACATGACGGCTCCCTCGTCGATCCAACCGCGTGCCGTCATCTCGTCCACCACGGCGCGCTGAGTGGTCAAGCGGTGCGTGGACTCGCCGAAAGGCCGCCAGATGCGAAACAGCGGGATCCGCGTGGTCTTGTCGGCAGCAGGCGCGCAGGTGCCGCCGGGCCGGAGTGGCTCGGTCCAGAAGGCGACCCCTTCGAAAGTCCAGGCGGCGCTCTTGTTCACGACGTAACACTCCGCGCGGTCACGGGTGAAGAAGTGCGAGCGCGGTCCGTTCGGCGCGCCGAAAAAGCGGTACACGACCCCCTGCCCAGTCTCGTTCGGGCACGACGCTTCGATCACCGCCCTGAAGCTGTGCCCCGTGTATCGCCATGGCCCCATCCGGCCCGAATCGATCGCCGCGATCTCGCCAGCATCGGCCGTGTAGAAGTAGGTTCCCCAGTCCGGGTTCACGAACTCGAGGAACGTGCCATAGACGGTCCCGCCATCGGGATGGCATGCATGCCCGTTGCGAATGGGGCCTGCCGGGGCCAGGTCCCACCCGTTGGTCCACTCGTAGTTCTCGTTCAGGAAGCGCAGCACCGGGGGCACGTCCTGGAGGCCTGGCACATGGACCTCCACGGTCCCGTGGACGAGGCGAGCGGTCACCCCAGGAAACGCCTGCGCAAGGCCCGCATTCGCATTGAGTGCCGCGACCCGGTCGACTTCCCGCCCGAGCGCCGTGTAGCCGTAGATCGCGGGAGTCACCAACGGATCACGATTGCAGCGGCCCTCCAGCGGAAGAACTTCAAGGCGCGCGGTGCCTTGCTCGAGGTCCGTTCCGTCGCGATCCTTGAACACGGCCGTAACCTCGTAGATGCCGGCCTCCAGCATGCCCACGGAGAAAGCCACGGAAGTGCAACTATTGGTCATGGCCCCGTTGTTACGCAGCATGAGGCGGATGGACGAGCCTTCGCGCGACCACTCGCCTGCCCGGCACGAGTAGAAGGTGGGGTTCGTAGGCACCACGAGAATGTTGACGGCGAAGCCTTCCACGATCTCTTGTGCGGGACTCTGGAACGAGAACTCGAGCCCGCAAGCATGGTGGCTGACCGCGGCGGCGATCAGCGTGGCGGCCAGGATGCGAATCGACATGGGCATGCCTTTCATGGTTGGACGGTCGTGAGCCCGCTCCGGATTCGCGTTGCACTGCGGCGGCCGCGTGAACGGCGGCGTCTGCGCGTGCCCCGCGGGCAAGCACAGGGCCCATGCCAAAGCCAGCCAGCGATATGAGCGCATCCTGAGACTCTCCGATCGGTGCGACGATCTCGACGGGGCCCGCAAGCGCACGGCTCCGCCTTTCTGTCAGAATCGCAATGAAGTGTCCGTCCATGCCGCGCGGAAGTCTTGGGGAGCGCGTGAAGGTCTGTGAAGGGATATGAAGCTGCCGCCGTCCGCCGCCGACACGCACCTTGCATACGCCTTCGACGCCTTCCGCGTGGAGGTCCGCCGACGGGTGCTCCTCCACCAAGGGGAGGCCGTCCCGCTCACGCCGAAAGTCTTCGCCACCCTGCTCGAGTTGGTCCGCTTCGCCGGCCAGGTCGTCGGCAAGGATCAGCTCATGCAGGCAGTGTGGCCCGACACCATCGTCGACGAGAACAACCTCAATCAGAACATCGTGGTTCTCCGCCGCGCGCTGCGCGACCGGCGCGGCACGAACCAGTACATCCAGACCGTGCCCGGTGTCGGGTATCGCTTCGTGGGCGATGTCCGCGAAACCGGATCGTCCCCGGCGGCGATCCAGTACTTCGACCGGATCGCCGTGCTGCCCTTCGACCACGTGGGCGGTGAAGACGATCGCGCCTATCTCGCGGATGGCCTCACCGAAGAGACCATCGTGGCGCTCGGCCAGATCGACCCGGCTCGCATCGGCGTGCTGAGTCGCACGTCCGTGCAAAGCTACCGCAACCGCACCGAGAGCCTGCGCGGGATTGGTCGCGAGCTCGGGGCGACGTATCTCGTCGAAGGGTCGCTGCGGGGGGAGAATGAGCGCCTTCGCGTGACTGCCCGGCTCGTCAGGGCGGGCGACCAGGTGCAACTCTGGTCGGCGGCCTTCGATGGCGAGCCGCGCAGCATCCTCGAGTTCCAGCGCGAGCTCGCCGCGGCCATCGCGAGGCAGGTGCAGCTGCATCTCGCGCCGGGCCGACTCGATGCGCTCGCGCACCGCCACAGCACCAATGCCGACGCGTTCGATGCCTATCTCCGCGGACGGCACTGCTGGCACCAGCTCACTCCGCCCACGACGCGACGCGCGCTTGAGCTCTTCGCGAGCGCCACGCGCATCGACCCGGATTACGCGCTCGCTTGGTCGGGCATCGTCGATGCGCTGTGCGTCCGCCCCGTGACTGGCGACACCGCTCCGCTCGATGTGCTGCCGGCGGCCACTCACGCGATCGGGCATGCCCTGCGCGCGCAGCCCGACGTCGCGGAAGTGCAGGCCTCGCTCGGCTTCCGCAAGTTCTGGCTGGCGTGGGACTGGCCTGGCGCGGAGGCGGCTTTCCGCCGAGCGATCGAGCTCGATCCCAACTATCCCCTGCCCTACCGGATGCTGGGCCTCCTCTACTCGCATCTGCGGCGCAGCCACGACGCGCTGTCCAGCTTCCGCCATGCGCGCGAGCTCGACCCCCTCCTCCCGGTTCACCATGCGCTCTCCGCCCAGGCGGCCTTCGCGGTGCGCGAGTTCGAGCTGGCCGCACAGTTCGCTCGTCAGGCCCTGGTGATCGACCCCGATTTCTGGGTCGGGCACTGGCAACTCGCGCAGGCCTGCGTGGAGCTGGGCGACCTTCAGCAGGCGAATCAGGCGCTGGCGGAGGCCAATCGCACCTCGGGCGGCAACAGCAAGGTGGTGGCTCTGCGCGGTTACTGTCACGCCCGACTCGGCAAGCGCGAGCACGCCCGGGAAGCATTGGCCACGCTCGAAGCGGTAGCGAAGGAGCGCTACGTCCCCGCTTGCGCGATGGGGCTCGTCCACGCAGGACTGGGTGATGTCCGCAAGGCGGCGAGGTACCTGCACCGCGCGTTCGAGCAGCGCGACGTGCATCTCATGTTCATCCAGGTCGATCCCAAGTGGGACGAGGCGTTGCAGGACCCCGCAATCGCCGACATCGTCAGGGCATGCGGATTCACCCTCGACACCACATTGCGGCCTCCCGGCAACCTCGACGCCCCGTGGGCAAGCGGGGCGGCCGGTCCCTGAGTACGCTCACCCGGCGCGAGGGAGCCCAGGCGCTCTCATGCGACCCGCGCGGATCACAACCCATCCGGAACGCACATCATCGGCCCTTCGCTCACCCAGCCGCGTCCGGCGTACCCTCACAGCGCCCCCTCCCCTGGATTGAGAAGGAAGTCTTCGGCCCCCCGGACCGCGAGGCTTGGGGTGGTATGAGAAAACATGAAGATTCCCGCAGGCGCGTTACGGCGCCGTGGGAAGAACGCACATCGCCGTGCCTTCCGACATCCAGCCTTTGGCCTTCATCTCACTCACCACCGCCGCATCGGTCGTGAAGCGATGGTTAGAGTCGCCCACCGGACGCCACAGGCGGTGCACGGGCACGCCGCCGCCACCGCACGCACCGACGGCGTCCGGCGCCGCGGCGTGGAAGGGCAGGCTCTCGATCGCCCATTGCCCGCTCGCGTGCACCTTGCCGCACTCCGCGCGATCACGCGTGAAGAAGTGCGAGTTGGGCCCCTTCCCGGGGATGCCGGCGAAGCGATAGACCACAGCCTCGGGCCCGGGGCAGCCCGGACGCCCCACCACGCGGAAGGAATGCCCGGTGCGTGCCCAGGGGCCGACGCGTCCCGCGTCTACCGATGCGATCTCGTCTTCGTCACTCGTATAGAAATAGTGGTCGAGACCCGCGTGGTAATACTCGATCACGACACCAACGACGTCCGGGGGCGAGGTCGCAAAACAAGCCCGGCCATTGCGACTGATCGACTCGAACTCCCCGGTGTGGTCGAGGTGGTAGGCCATATACGTGGGATCGAGGAGCGGCGGATAGCTCACCCACACGCCCTGCCCCTGGTGCATATCCGCAACGACATTGGGATTGCCCAGCCGCGCCCGGAAGCCAGGGTCGTTGGCGATGCGCTGGAGCAGCGCAGTGCCGTTCCTCGATGGGTCCACGAGATAGAGCGACGGCTGCAGATACGGGTCCGCATTGCACCGCCCTTCGAGTTGCTCGACCGCGACCTTCAGGACCTTGCTGTCGTGGCCGCCGCCCTCGAGCGACCCGGCGCGCGCCTCAATCTCGTAGTGACCTTGGGCGAGCTCGCCAAGCACCGCGGAGACGCCGTTGCCGCACTGCTTGTAGTCGGGCGGTCCCGGAAGGCGCCGTACGACGACCACGAACCGGTTGCCGTCGCGGGTGACCGTCGGCTCCGAGGCGCAGTCGAGACGGGTGCCATCGGCGAGCGAGACATACGCGGTGAATGCGCCCCGGTCCACCGGCTCGCCGTACTGGTTCGCGACGTTGATTTCCACCGCGATTGCGGGCGCCGCCACACACCCCATCGCGACGCAGAGTTTGCGCAGGCATTCACGCATCGAAAGAGTCCTCAGCCCAGATTGGGCGCCAGCCGGCGCCGCGCGTCCTCGAGCGAGATCCCCTCGCGCTTGGCGAAATCGTCGAGCTGGTCGTCGCCGATGCGTCCCACCGCGAAGTACTGCGCATCGGGGTGCGAGAAGTAGAAGCCCGACACCGCCGCGGTGGGCAGCATCGCGAAGCTCTCCGTAAGCGTCAGGCCGAGCGCCTCCGCGCGCAACGCCGCGAAGAGCGGCGCCTTCACCGCGTGGTCAGGACATGCGGGATAGCCCGGCGCGGGCCGGATGCCGCGATACTCCTCGCGGACCAGCGCGGCGTTGTCGAGGGCTTCGTCGGGGGCGTAGCCCCATAGCTCGCGCCGCACCTTGGCGTGCAGCCACTCGGCGAAGGCCTCCGCCAGCCGGTCGGCCAGCGCCTTCAGCATGATGGCGCTGTAGTCGTCCTTGGCCTTCTCGAACTCGGCGAGCTTGCGCTCGA
>CALFEY010000177.1 GCA_937958295.1 uncultured Pseudomonadota bacterium | reverse complement strand
CCGCGGCGCCGCCGGCGGCAGCGCCGGACACTGGGGGCGTGCACCTTGGCTTACCCTGCGCGTCACCCGGGGAACGACCGGGGGCACGCCTGAAGCCACCATCGCGGCGAAACGGCGACCGCCCGGTAACCGGATCCGCCCCCTGCGCACGGCGCGTATTAGCATGTCAGCCGTTGGGGAGCTCTTCCACGCGAGCCCCCGCTTCTCCACTTTCGAGGCCGCATGAAGAACACGCTTCTGGCAATCATCGTCGCAGGGTGCGCCTCCGGCGCGTTGGCGCAAGAGATTACGCTCTTCGAGAACGACAACTTCGGCGGCGCGCGCTACGGCGCCAACGGCTCCGTCGACGACCTCGCGCGGGTGAACTTCAACGACCGCGCCTCGTCGGCGATCGTGCGCAGCGGCTCGTGGCAACTGTGCGCCGATTCCTACTTCCGCGGCAACTGCATCACGCTGCAGCCGGGCCAGTATCCGTCGCTCGGCTCGATGGGCATGAACGACGCCGTCTCATCCATCCGCGAGGTGGGCTGGAGCGCCGGCGGCGGATGGCCCGGCGGCGGCAACCATGGCGGCAACCCGGGCGGCGGCTGGAGCGGCGGCGGCTCGCTGGTGCTGTTCTCCTCGCCGGGCCTCACCGGCCAGTCCTACACGGTGAACGGGGCGATGCAGAACTTCGACGGCACCGGCTTCAATGACCGCGCCTCCTCGGCCATCGTGAACGGAGGCACTTGGCAGCTTTGCGCCGATGCCAACTTCATGAGCAGCTGCGAGGTCTTTTCGCCTGGTCGCTACGACAACCTGGGCTCGGTCACCGGACGCGTGAGCTCGGCGCGGCCCTTCGATCCGAACGCCGGGGGCGCTGGCGGACCGCCGCCCGGCCGCCCAGGGGGCAGCTGGGGCGGTGGCGGAGGCGACTGGGGCGGCTCCACGCGCGTGGTGCTGTACGAGCGCGAGAACTTCCAGGGCCGGGCCTACACGGTGAACGCCAACGTCCTCAACAACCTCAACGAGGCCGGGTTCAACGATCGCGCCTCCTCGCTGCGCGTGGAGCGCGGCTACTGGATGTTCTGCACCGACGCCAACTTCCAGGGCGACTGCCGCACGTTCGGCCCCGGGGACTATCCGCAGCTCGGCTGGCTGTCGAACCGCATTTCGTCGGGACGACGCATCAGCAACGACTACCCCTACAACGCACCGCCTTCCTGGCGCTAGGCCGGCCATGCCCCTCGTGGACGACATCGCGGGCCTGCGGCGCGTCCTCGCGCAGACTCGCACGATCGCGGTGGTGGGCCTGTCGGCGCACTGGCACCGTCCGAGCCACTTCGCGGCCCAGTACATGCAGGACAAGGGCTACCGCGTGATCCCCGTGAACCCAGCCTACCAGGAGGTGCTGGGCGAGCGTTGCTACCCCGACCTCGCAGCCATCGGGCACCCCGTGGATATGGTGGACTGCTTCCGCAAGCCGCAGGACATCGTCCCCATCGCCCGCGAGGCGGTGGCCACGGGCGCGAAGGTGCTCTGGATGCAGCTTGGCATCCGCAACGAGGAGGCGGCGCGCATCGCGCTCGACGCCGGGCTCACCGTGGTGATGGATCGCTGCGTGAAGATCGAGCACGCGCGCATCCTCGGCGGTCTCAACTGGGCGGGCGTGAACACCGGGGTGATCTCGGCGCGCCGGCCCGAGCCCGTGGCCTCGCGCCACCGCGATACCGCCGAGCGCGGTTAGCCATTCCTTCCGGAGTTCCGATGTCAGACCGCCGCTACGGCTTCGACACGCTGTGCCTGCATGCGGGGCAGATTCCCGACGCCGCCACCGGCGCGCGGGCCATGCCCATCTACCAGACCACCTCCTACGTCTTCGACAGCCCCGAGCACGCGGCGAACCTCTTCAACCTCGCCACCTTCGGCAACGTCTACTCGCGCATCTCCAATCCCACGGTGGCCGCGCTCGAGGAGCGCGTGGCGGCGCTGGAAGGCGGGCGCGCGGCGCTCGCCACCGCGAGCGGGATGGCCGCGCAGATGGTGGCGCTGCTCACGCTGTGCCAGAAGGGCGATCACATCGTCGCCGCGCGCACGCTCTACGGCGGCACGTATACGCAGCTCGCCGTCACTTTCGCGCAGTTCGGCATCGAGTCCACCTTCGTGGACAGCGACGACCCCGCGCAATTCGCCTCGGCAATCCGCGACACCACCAAGGCGGTGTACGTCGAGACGATCGGCAATCCGCAGCTCAACGTGGCCGACCTCGCCGCCATTGCCGACGCCGCGCATGCGGCCGGAGTACCGCTGGTCGTGGACAACACGCTGGCCTCGCCCTACCTGTGCCGCCCGTTCGAGCACGGCGCCGACATCGTCATCCACTCGGTCACCAAGTATCTCGGCGGCCACGGCACGACCATGGGCGGGATGGTGGTGGAATCAGGCAAGTTCCCGTGGGACAACGGCCGCTTCCCGCAAATGACGGAGCCCTCGCGCGGCTATCACGGCGTGATCTTCTACGAGACGTTCGGCGACTTCGGCTTCACCATGAAGGCGCGCATGGAAGTAATGCGCACGCTGGGGCCCACCCTCTCGCCCCATTCCGCGTTCCTGCTGCTGCAGGGCATCGAGACCTTGCACCTGCGCATGCCGCGCCACAGCGAATCAGCGCTGGCCGTGGCCCGCCATCTCGCCGCGCATCCCGCCGTGGAGTGGGTGCAGTATCCTGGGCTGCCGGGCAATCGCTATCACGCGCTTGCGCAGCGCTACCTGCCCCACGGCGCCGGCGGCATCCTCACGTTCGGGGTTCGCGGGGGAGCCGCGGCCGGCGTGCGGTTCATCGAGAACGTGCAGTTCCTCTCGCACCTTGCCAACGTGGGAGATGCGAAGTCACTGGTGATCCATCCGGCCTCCACCACCCACCGCCAGCTGTCCGAGGACGAGCAGGTGGCGGCCGGGGTCGCGCCGTCGATGATTCGACTCTCCATCGGGCTCGAGTCGCTGGACGATATCATCTGGGATCTGGACCAAGCCCTGGCCCGCACGCGGTAGCCGGGACGGCCACGCCCTCGGATATCGCCTCCCATGCGCTACAACACCATTGCCTGGCCGCTCGCGGCCCTCCTCGTGGCCGTCGTCTTCGTGGCGCAGGACCTCATGCTGCAGATCCTCGACGCCGCCGCCCTGGTGGGCCACACGGCGTTCCGCATCGCCGCCTGGACCGTGGCGTCGGCGGCGATAGTGCTGCTGCTCCTGCCCGGCCGCCGCGCCGCGTATGCCCTCGGGTTCCTCGTATGCGCCGGCCTCATGGCGTGGGCCTATTACCTGCAATACGTGCTGGAGCTCGAGCCCTGTCCGCTGTGCGTGTTCCAGCGCATCGCGGTCATCGCCACGGGCATCGTGTTCCTGGTGGCGGCACTGCATGGCCCCGGGCGCACCGGCGCCCTCCTCTACGCCGTGCTCACCTTCGTGGCGGCAGGCATCGGGGCCGGCATCGCGGGCTGGCAGGTGTGGATCCAGGCCCAGCCGAAAGGATCGGTGGCGGCCTGCGGCATGGGCCTCGACTACATGCTCGACACCCTGCCGCTCACCGACGTCATTTCCCGCGTGTTGAAGGGCAGCGGCGAGTGCGCCGAGCAGGGCTGGGTCTTCCTCGGGCTCGCGATTCCGTCGTGGACCTTCGTGTTCTTCATCGCGATGATCGTCGCGGCCATCGCGCTGGTGCGCCGGGACTGATCGCGCGCAGGCGTCACTCCACCCGCGCGTTCGCCACCACGTGCCAGCCGGCACGCTCGAGGCCCTGGCGCGCCTCGGGTGTCACGAGGCCGGTCACGAGCGCGATCTTGCGCCGCGCTTCCATCCCGCGCTTGGCGAAGGCCGCGGTCTGCTCGCTCCACCACACGTAGTCCAGATCGGCAGCCACCACGCGCTCGCCGCGGGCGGTGACGCCCACCGCGAGCACGCCGTTGGCCGTCACGGTGGTGAGCGAGTGTCCCGCTGCCTGGTAGGCGGCGAGCGTGCGCAGGCCGTAGATGAGGGCGCGGGCTCGGACCTCGCCCTGCACACCGATCGCATTGCGCACCACGGACTCGCGTCCGCTCGCCCCGGCGAACCGCTCGAGCGCCGTCACGAGCGCAGTCTGCAGCGTGGGCGTGAACCAGCGATTGCGGAAGAAGTCGCGCACCACGCGCCCGTCGATGCCCATCTGCGCAAGGCGTTCCTGGTTGCGCGTCTCGAGATCGATGGCCGGCGTATTCCACACGGCATCGCGCACGGTGCCGTCGAACTCCACGGCGTACTGCAGCGGCGCGGCGACGAGGCCGATGGCCGATTCGATCGCGAACGAGCCAGCAAAGCTCGCGGTGGCCACCTGGTCGAGCTTGGGGCGCAGGACGGGGTTGGTGGTGTACGGATCGATGTTGAGCTTCTTCGCCCACTCGCGCCGCGCCTTGTTGTAGCCGAACGGGTCGCCGATGAAAAGCGGCGGCAGCGGCTCGCCCGCCACCTCCTGCGTGGCCGGAGCCTGAGCCGCGCCGCTCTGCAGGTCGGACGCGCCGTCCACCACCGCGTTGGCCCCCATCTCCGCCACACGGCCGATGCGGCCGAGGATGGTGCCGAACCCGGTGGCGAGGTTCTCCACGGTGCCAGCGGGATTGGTCACGGCGCTACGCACGAGTTGCACGGGCGCCGTGGCCGCCTGCGCGAGCGACTGCTGGAACGCTTCGCTCTGATTGACCTGGTCGAGCGCCTGGATCGCGGGCAGCTCGGACTCGCGCACGGACAGCATGCGTCGTCCCGAGACGGCGAACATGCCGTAGGGTGACGACAGCTGGAACTGTCCCAGGTAGTTCACGACCGGAACATCGGCGGCCACGGTGAACTGCGGGCCGCGCAGCTGCGCAGGCGTCAGCAGCTCGGCCGCGGGCACCACCGGCCCGGCCTCCGGGAGGGATTGGGCAACGGCCGACGCCATGCCGGCGCAAGCGAACGCGGCCACGAGGAACTTCGAGATCATGGAGAGACTTTCGGTGTAAACCCGGAGGCGCCCACGAAGAGGCGCCGCGGGCGAGGATGGGCAAGCCATGGGCGGCGCGGATTCTAGCAAGTCCGGCCGCCGCGCACGCGCCGCAACGACAAAGATCAGCATTGCGCTACGGCGAGGAGCGTAACGGCAAAGCCTCGGCGCTCCGCCGGCGCTGCCCAAAGCGGCCGTCGCGATCCGGCGGGACTACGCGTGCCCCAGCACGCGATGCGGCTGGTAGGGCGCCTCGAGGGCTGCCATCTCGTCGGCGGTGAGCGCGACGTCCAGCGCGCCGACGGCCTCCTCGATCTGCCACACCTTGCTGGCCCCCACGATCGGGGCGGTGATCCCGGGCCGCGCCAGCATCCACGCATAGGCTACGGTGGCGTTCGACACCCCGCGCGCCGCCGCAACCCCCCTGACGGCCTCCACCACGGCGAAGTCGGCGTCCTGGTAGTAGTAGGCGTGCGCCATCTCGTCGGCGGCGTCGCGCCCCGCTCCGCCTGCTGACTTGTCGTCGCGCCTGCGGTTGCCGGCGAGAAAGCCGCGCGCAAGGGGACTGTATGGCGTGAGGCCGATTCCCTGGTCGCGACAGAACGGAATCATCTCGCGCTCTTCCTCGCGATAGACGAGGTTGTAGTGATTCTGCATGGCGGTGAAGCGTGTCCACCCGCGCGCCTGCGCCACGAACTGCATCTTCGCGAACTGCCACGTCCACATGCTCGACGCGCCGATGTAGCGCGCCTTGCCTGCCTTTACCACGTCATGCAGCGCCTCCATCACTTCCTCGATCGGCGTGCCGGGATCGTAGCGGTGCAACTGGTAGAGGTCGACGTAATCGACGCCGAGGCGCCGCAGGCTGCCGTCGATGGCCGCGAAGATGCGCTTGCGCGACTGCCCGCCCATGTTTGGGCGCGCGACGGGCTTGTTGCCCACGGTGGAGCCTCCACTGAAGCTCAGGTCCAGCGGGTGGTGCACCTTGGTCGCGATCACGGCCTCGTCGCGCGGGCAGAACTCGCGGACGAGCTTGCCGGTGATCTCCTCGCTCATCCCGGCCGAGTACATGTCGGCGGTGTCGAAGAAGTTGATCCCGAGCTCCACCGCGCGGCGCACGATCGGCCGGGCGGCGTCCTCGTCCAGCAGCCACGCGCGCCACGCGGGATTGCCGAAGGTCATCATGCCGAGGCCCACGCGGGATACCTTCACGCCGCTGTTGCCGAGGTTGACGTATCTCATCGCGTCACGGCATCCCGTAGAACGGAAAGTCGACTTCCGGTCGGCGCCCCGCCACGATTTCGGCCAGCGCCTTGCCGCTGCCGCACGACTGCGTCCATCCCACCGTGCCGTGCCCCGCATTGACGAAGAGATTGCGCAGCCGCGAGCGCCCGACGTAGGGCAGGTTGCTGGGCGTAGTGGGCCGCAGCCCGGCCCAGAACGTGGCACGGGCCCCGTGCCCGGATCCGGGAAAGAGCCGTTCGGTGTGATCGACGAGCGCCTTGCAGCGGCGCGCATCGACGGTGCGATCGAAGTCGGCGACCTCCGCCGTGCTGGTGGCGCGCAGGCGATCGCCCAGCCGCGAGAACGCGATCTTGTGCGCCGCATCGGTGATGCCGATGCGGAAGGCGGCCTGCGTATCCGCGACTGGAATGGTCACCGAGTAGCCCTTGACGGGATAGATGTCGAGACCTATGCCAAGCGGTGCCAGCATCGCCGGCGTGTACGAGCCGAGGCACGCCACGTAGCGCGACGCCGCGAGCGTCTCGCGCCGGCCGTCCGGCCGCTCCACTTCCACCCCGGCCACGCCGGTGCCGTCGGTCACGATGCGCCGGATCGCGGTGCCGTAGTCGAAGACCACCCCGCGCTCCGCGCAGCGTTGCGCGAGCGCCTGGGTGAACTGGTGCGCGTCGCCGGTTTCGTCCAGTTCGGAGTAGATGCCCCCCGCCAGCCGGTCGCGCATGGCGTGCAGCGCGGGCTCGATGGCGAGGCACTCGTCGGTCGTCTTCACGCTGCGCTGCAGGCCGGCCGCCGCCAGCCGCCGCGCGGTCGCCGCGGCGCGCTCGAACTGCTGCGCGTCGGTGTGGAACAGCAGCAAGCCGCCCTCGTAGTGATCGTACGCGACGCCCGCCTCGGCCCGCAGCGCCTTCAACGCGTTGCGGCTGTACAGGCCGATATTGGCGAGGTGGATGAGGTTGCGCCCATAACGCTCGGCCTTGCACTCGCGCAGGAATTTGGCGAGCCAGCGCCACTGGTCGAGCCGTGCCCGGGGCCGGAACACGAGCGGCGCGTCGTCCTGCAGTAGCCACTTGGGAAGCATCTTCGGCGTCTGCGGATTCGACCACGGCTCGGCGAGGTGCGCCGAGACCTGGCCCGCGTTGGCAAAGCTCGTCTCCAGTGCTGCCGCCGGCTGGCGATCGACCACCTGCACATCGTGGCCCTGAGCGCGCAGGTACCACGCGGTGGTGACGCCGATCACCCCCGCGCCGAGCACGAGTACCGTCATCGGGAGTGCCGGCGGGTCACGTCAGTCGGCCTTGACGCCGGTGGTCTTGATGATCGTGTCCCACTTGGTGCGCTCCGCCTTCTGGAACGCATCGAACTGAGCCGGCGTATTGCCGATGGGCACCCCGCCCAGGCCTTCGATCTTCTCGCGCGTATCGGCTTGCGCGACCATCTTCACGATCTCGGCCGACAGCTTGTTCACCACCTCCTGGGGCGTACCCTTGGGGGCCCACACGCCGTGCCACGTGGACATGTTCATCTGCGGCATCCCGAGCTCCTGGAACGTCGGCACGTCGGGAAGCAGCGGCGAGCGCTTGACCGAGCCCACCGCCAGCGCGCGCAGCTTGCCCCCCTTGATGAGGGGCATCGCGGCCGTCAGCGCATCGAACATGAGGGGCACCTGGCCACCCACGACGTCACCCATCGCCGCCCCGCTGCCCTTGTAGGGAATCTGCTGCATCTTCACGCCGCTCACCCGGCCGAAAACTTCGCCCGCCATGTGCGCGAGCGAGCCGCTGCCCGCCGAAGCATAGGCCAGAGGCGACGCGCTCGCCTTGCCGGCGGCAATGACGTCCGCGACGGTCTTGAACGGCGACGTCATCCCGGCGAGCATGACGATCGGCACCTCGGTGACCTGGCCCACCGCCACGAAGTCGGCGACGGGATCGTAGGTGATCGACGGATACAGGCTCGGCACGATCACGTGGATCGACGAGTTGACGAGCAGCACGTAACCGTCGGGCTTCGACTTGGCCACCATGTCCACCCCGATCATCCCCGACGCGCCGGTGCGGTTGTCGATCGTTACCGGCTGGCCCAGCGATTCCGTGAGCTTCTGCCCGACGATGCGCGCGACGATGTCGACCGAGCCGCCCGCGGCGAACGGCGCCACGATGCGGATCGGCTTGTCGGGGTACGCCTGCGCGCCCGCCGCGCCGGACAGCGCGAGCATCGGCAACGCCGCGAGGGCGACGGCGACAGCGACAGCGAGGTACCCGCGGACTCGAACCATGAATCGACTGCGCATGTAGACTCCTTCGGAGAGGGCGAAGCAGCGAATGTAGCGCGTCAGAACACGCCGGGGTAACCCCCGCCGTCCATAACGATATTCTGTCCGGTGATGAAGCCGGCCTGGGCCGAGCACAGCCACGCGCACAGCGAGGCAAATTCCTCCGGCTTGCCGAAGCGACGGGCCGAGTTCGTCGATTCGCGGGCGGCCCACACCTCCTCGAACGCCTTGCCGTGCTGCTGGGCGAGCGATTGGCCGTATGCGAGCTGCGTCTGCGTGGCAAAGATCCCGGGCAGCATGGCATTGATGGTGACGTTATGCGGGGCGATCTCGCGCGACAACCCGGCAACGTAGCCTGCCAGGGCCAGGCGGGGGCTCACCGACAGCGCATGCTCGAGCTTGGGCTCCTTCACGAAGCGCGAGGTGACCGTCACGATGCGACCGAAGCGCCGCGCCACCATCCCCTCGACCACGCCGCGGATGAGGTCGATGGGCGCCATCATCATCGCATCGAGCGCCGCGTCCCAATCGGCGCGCGTCCATTCGCGATAGTCGGGCTTGAACTCGGGCCAGCCGCCGTTGTGCACGAGGATGTCGGGATCGGCGCACGCCGCGAGCACTGTCGTGCGCCCCGCGGGAACCGCGAGGTCGGCCCGTACGGCGGTCACGGTCACGCCGTGCTCGGTGCGCACGGCCGCCGCCGCCTCTTCCAGCGCAGACGCGTCACGCGCCACCATCACCAGGTCGACGCCATCGGCCGCGAGCGCATGCGCGATGGCGCGGCCGAGTCCGCGGCTGGCGCCGCATACGATGGCCTTGCGGCCCTTGATGCCTAGATCCACGGTACGTCGATCCTCTCGTCAGGGGGGCAAAGGCACGGCGTGCCTTCGCGGGTACGCCTTTCAGCGAGGGAATGGCACCCGCACCCGCTCGCCCACGGCATGCAGGAGAGGCTCCGGCGTGTCGGGGTTGATGGAGCAATCGGGCCCGAGCAGGTGGAACCTGCCGCCCGTTTCCGCGAGCGAGCGCTCCGCGCGCGCCACCAGGGCCTCGCGCGTCATCCCCTTGATCTCCGGCTTGGCGGGCAGGCCGCCCAGCACGGCGCGACCGGTGCGCCGGTGCACGTCGGTGAGCGTGGGATTGCCCGGCACGGTGGCCCAGGAGAACACCTGCGCGGGATACGCGGCGAACTCGTCGAACAGGATGCCGGTGCCGCACATGTGCAGGATGTTGAATGGCGCGCTTGCCGCCGCCTCAAGAATAGGCAGATCGAACGGCGCCTGGAAGCGCCGGAAGTCAGCCACCGTGAGGCGGTCGTGCGTGGCCACGTTGCTTGCATAGAAGATGCCGTCGATCGGCTCGCGCATGAGCAGCGCGACGTAGTCGCGCAAGGTCGTGGCAATGGCCTCGAGGCCGCGCTCGAGCACCTCCGGGCGGTCGCGCATCATGGCCACGATCGCATCGATACCTCCCGGCACCATGAACTGCGCCACCATGAGCGGCGAGAAGACGGTGGCCACCATCGGCACGTCGGGCCCGACCGCCGCCCGGATGAGCCGCATCGCCTCGATCTGCTCCCACAAGGCGCCGGTCGCGGCGTTCTGCGGCGTGAGGTCGCCGAAGGCATCGAGGCGCGTCACGGGAAGCTTGGTGATGGTGGGCCATTCCGCCCGGTCGACGGGCATGCGGTATTCGAGGCCCCACATCTCGCCAAAGCACTGGAAGCGCGACTGCGGCTTCAGGAAGTCCCAGTCGAAGGCGCGATACAGACGCAGCGTCTCGTCGGCCAGTGTCTGCGCGGAGTACTCGCGGGCGAAGTTGTGCAGCCAGAACGACAGCGGCACCCGGTCGACGGGCTCGCCGCGTATCGCGGCCATCACGCGCTCGCGCTTGTTCATCGGGCAGGACCATCGGGACGGCGCGTTCCCGGCTTGGCGGCGCGGGCCGCGCGGGAGGTCACCATCCGCTCGTACAGTCGCGCAACGGTCTCGCTGCCGCGCGTGACGAAGGCGAACGGAAGCACGGCATGCACGAGGCAGGCGAGGCCGCCGCCGATCATGGCCAGGCCAAAGCCTGTGGCCATCCGCATGTGCTCCGTGTAAGTCTCCCCGACCGTGGCGGGATGTTCGGCAAAAAGGCGGGCAAGGTTCATGGCAATGTGCGGCGAAGCGGTCGCCGGGAAGTCGATATAGCCCGCCATTCTGGTGCCTCCCTCGGTGTAAATGTTACTCAAAAACATCTCCCGACGCATAACATGTAGAATAATTTTCACCCAAATGACGCTTCGAGGCGAGATGGACAACATCGACCGCCGCATCCTCGATTGCCTCCAGCAGGACGCGACGCAGGCCGTGAGCGACATTGCGGAGCGCGTCCACCTGTCCACCACCGCGTGCTGGAAGCGCATCCAGAAGCTCGAGGACAGCGGCGTGATCCGCAAGCGCGTGGCCCTGCTCGATGGTACAAAACTGCGCGTGGGCGTGACCGTGTTCGTTGCAATCAAGACCAACCAGCACAACGCCGATTGGCTGGAGCGCTTCCACGCCGCCGTGAGCCGCATCCCGGAGGTGGTGGAGTTCTACCGAATGAGCGGCGACGTCGACTACCTGTTGCGGGTCGTGGTGCCGGACATCGCGGGCTACGACGGAGTGTACAAGCGCCTCATCCGCGACGTTGAGCTCTTCGACGTGAGCTCGAGCTTCGCGATGGAGCAGTTGAAGTACACCACCGCCCTGCCCCTCGACTATGCCGTCTAGGCGGGGCGTGGCCGTGGCGTAGTGCGGGCCCGCGGCGGCGTAAGCCCCGCCGCGTCCCGCAGGACCGCGAGCAGCGTCTGTGCCGACGGCGACAGCGCCCGATCGCGGCGGGTGACGAGGCCAGCCGCGCCCAGGCGCAGCGGAAGCTCGACGGGCAAACGCGCCAGGATGCCGGCCTCGACCTCGGGTGCCACCACTTCGTCGGCGAGCACGGACACCATGTCGCTCATGGCGAGCAGGCTCGTGATGACGGGCAGCGAGGCCGTCTCCACGTCCTGCTGCGGCAGTACCAGCCCGTGCTCCGAAAAGATGACGGACAGGCGATCGCGCAGCACGTTGCCCGGCGGCGGCAGAATCCAGCCCTGGCCCGCGAGATCCGCGAGCGTGACCGCGCGCCGGTGCGTGAGGGGATGGCCCGCACGCGCGAACACGCCGTGCGGGCTCTCGACCAGCCGCTCGTAGGCAAGCTCGACCACGTGGGGCAGGTTGTGGATGCGCGCGATCACGAGGTCGAGCTTCCCTGCCAGGAGGCGATCGATGAGGATTTCGCTGAAGTCGACGTCGATCGTCACGATGATGCGCGGGAAGTCCCGCTTCAGACGCGCAACAGCCTGCGGCACGAGATCGCGCGCCGACGTGATCACCGTCCCCAGCGCGACATTGCCGGCAAGCCCGGAGCGCAATGCCTGCACCTCTTCCCGGGCCTGGACGATCTCGGTAAGCGCGTTGCGCGCGCGGCGTATCACGAGCGTGCCGTAGGGCGTGGGCTCCACGCCGCGCGGATGGCGCAGGAAGAGCTGCACGCCGAGCAGGTCCTCCATCTCGGCAAGCAGCTTCGACGCCGCGGGCTGCGTCATGCCGATGGCTTCGGCCCCGTGCAGGATCGAGCGCCGCTCGTCGAGCTGGACGAGCAAGGCGAGGTGCCGCGTCTTCAAGTGATGCACCGCGGGCGGGGTGGAAGGCGTCGGCTGTCCTTCCGTGCGGCCCCGCGCGGCCGGGGATTTATATGCCATTTATATATACCTAATGCCCGATATTTCATTTTACTTGCATAGTACGGAACCGCACACTCTGCCGACTCGAAGAGCCCGATCGCGGGCCGCGTCGCAAGGAGGCCTCACGTGCGCACCCCAGATCCGTCCGTCGGAACCGACGGCATTGCCAAGGCGGAATACCTCGCCCGCATCAAGACCACGCGCGCGGCGCTTGCGCAGGCGGGCGTGGGGGCGCTGTGCGCCTTCGGCGACTGCTGGCGCTCGGCCAATGTGAGCTACTTCACGGAGTTCCGGCCGCTCGACGGCGTGTCGGACATCGCCAATGCCCTGTTCTGGCTGCCGGTGGACGGCGAGCCGCTCCTGTTCGTCTCGGACCAGTGCTTCGACTACGCGACGAGCGTGACCGCCTTCGAGGTGGCCCGCCTGCGTGACCTCAAGTCCCGACTGGCCGCCTCGCCGGCGAGCGCGCGCACCGGCAAGGTGGGCCTCGCCGGCGCCGCCTATGTCCCGGCCAACCTGCTCGACCGCGTGCGCGACGCGCTACCGGACGCTGCCATCGCACCCACGATGCTGCTCGCCGAGATCAAGGCGGTGAAGAGCGACGCGGAGGTCGCGCTCCTGCGCAAGGCATGCGCACTCACGGAC
Source organism: uncultured Pseudomonadota bacterium (assembly GCA_937958295.1). Lineage (GTDB taxonomy): Bacteria > Pseudomonadota > Gammaproteobacteria > Burkholderiales > Casimicrobiaceae > VBCG01. The sequence continues at coordinate 8,691 of CALFEY010000177.1, read as the reverse complement.
GACGCGATGGAGGCGATCCGCCTCGTCCTCGCCGACGGCCAACCGCATACCGAGCTCGAGCTCGCCATGGCCGCCGATCGGGCGATGCTGGCGGGCGGCGCCACGCGCATCGCCTACGACTCGATGGTGCAGGCCGGCCCGCGCTCGGCATACAACCTCGCGCGACCCACCGATCGCGTGGTCGCGCCCGGCGACCTCGTGATGACCGACATCGGCGCGCGCTATCGCGGCTACGTCGCCGACGGCGGACGCGGCTTCACCTATGGCCCCGCTTCCGCGGAGAAGAAGGCGATCGTGGCGGCCGCTGCGCGCGCGGTGGAAGCGGGCCTCGCCGCCGCACGTCCCGGCATGCTGGCGATGGAGCTCAACTCGGCGATTCAGAAGGCGCTCGTCGAGTCCGGCTACGAGCGCTACTCGAGCGAAGCGAAGGGCCACGGCACGGGCCATGGCACGGGCATGGATCCGGAGGAAGAAGCTCCCTGGATCGGACCCGGCAACACGACGGTGCTGCAGACGAACATGGTGTTCACGCTCAAGGCCACGATCACCGTCCCTAACGTGGGCGGACTGCGGACGGAACGGATCGTGAGGTTGTCGGAATCGGCCGTCGAGCCGCTCGACCGATACCCGATGGAACTCTACTGGTAGATCAGACGCGATAATCGCGCACGCAACGGAGGAAAAGGATGAAGCAACAGCAGATTCGACGCGCACTTCTGAAGTCCACAGCAGCAGTGGCGGTGGGCGCGGCCCTCGGGTGCTCCGGTCTCGTCCACGCGCAGGCTCCCATCAAGTGGGACATGGCGGAAGCATTCACGGCCACGTCGCTCGCCGGGCAGGCGTCCGGGGACTTCGCGCGCCTGGTCAAGGAAAAGACCAACGGTCGCATCGAGGTCACCGTCCACTACAACGGCTCGCTGGGCATCGCCGAGCGCGACCTCCTCACCCAGGTCGAGAAGGGCGTGGTGCCGCTGTCGTCCACCATCCTCGACAAGATCCTCACCACCATGCCGGTGGCGGGCGCCCAGTTCATGCCGTTCATGGCGGGATCGATGAAGGACGGTGCCGCCATGTGGCTCGCCATCCGCCCCCATGCGGACCAGACGCTTGCCAAGATGAACCAGGTGCGCCTCTTCGAGAGCTACGGCCTCCCGGTGGGCATGTGGTCGAAGAAGCCGGTCAACGACATTGCCACGCTCAAGACCCTGAAGCTGCGCACCAACAATCCCAACACCACGAAGACGTTCCAGAATGCCGGCGCCAACGCCACCTTCCTCGCCTGGGGCGACGTACCGCCCGCGCTGTCCACCGGCGTGATCGACTCCGTGATCACCTCCTGCGAGAGCGGCCTGTCGGCCCGCTTCTACGAGCAGATGAAGTACTACACGCGCCTGGACATCGAGATCGGCGTGTTCCTCGTGCACATGCACAAGCCCACCCTCGACAAGCTACCGCCGGATCTTAAGAAGGCCGTCCTCGACGCCGCCGCGGAAGCGGCCGTGCTCGCCGACAAGCGCGTGGCCGCGCGCCTGGAGGAGAACACGAGGCAAATGAAGGCGAACGGGGTAACGGTCGTCGACACCATCTCGCCCCAGTTCCGCGAGCAGCTCATCGCTGCCGGTGGATTCCTCATGGAAGACTGGAAGAAGAAGGTCGGCAATGACACGGCGGGCAAGGTCATGGCCACCTACGACGCCAACAAGCGCAAGTAGGTGGCTGGCCGGCGCTCGTCTCTGTGGAAGCGCCGGCGCCGTCCTGCGGTGAGTCTCCCATGACTGCACTCTTGGCAGGCACCGGACGCGTGGTCGGCGCGCTGTCGCGCGCCACGCGCCTCGTAGCCGGCGTGCTGCTGGTGGCGATGACGGCCTACACCTTGGTCGAGATCGCGCTGCGACTGCTCGGCCGCCCCTCGAACGTCGTGGTGGAGTTCGTGGGCTACGGCCTGGCCGGCATGACGTTCCTCGCCGCCAGCTCCACCATGCGCGATGGCGGCATGGTACGAGTCGCTCTTCTGCTCTCGCGCATGCCGCCGCACGTGCGCCGGGTGCTCGACCTCTTCTGCCTCCTGTGCGGCATCGCCACCATCGGCACGGCGGCGTGGTTCGTCGCCGAGCACATGCTGCAAAGCTACGACCGCGGCTACGAGACGGACAGTCTCGTGCCCCTTCCCGCCTGGCTGCCGCCGCTGCCGCTCCTCCTCGGGCTCGTCGCCTTCGTCCTCGACATGGTGCTGCACCTCGTGCTCGTGGCGCGCGGCCAAGTGAAGCTCGCCGACGACTCGCCCGACGTCGTGTAGCGCACTCCCGTGGACAACGCCGTCGTCGCCTCCGCCTTCGTCGTGCTGGGTCTGCTCGCCCTGCTGGCGACCGGCGTGTGGATGTTCGCCGCGATGCTCGTGGTGAGCGCCGTGGGCCTGTTCGTCCTCAAGGACTACTCGTTCGAGCGGATCGGCTCGCTCATGGAAGCGGTGCTGTGGAAGTCCACCACGAGCTACGAGCTCGCCGCGCTGCCGCTGTTCGTGTGGATGGCGGAGATCCTCTTCCGCACGCGGCTGTCCGAGCAGCTTTTCCGCGGCATCGCGCCGTGGGTTAACTGGTTGCCAGGACGCCTGCTGCACGTGGTGGTGCTGGCCTCCGGCATCTTCGGTTCCGTCTCCGGGTCCTCCGCCGCCACCTGCGCGACCATCTCCAAGATCGCGTTGCCGGAGATGAAGCGCCGCGGCTACGACGAAGGCCTCGTGATCGGCGCGCTGGCCTCCGGCGGCACGCTCGGCATGCTGATCCCGCCGTCGATCGTAATGGTGATCTACGCGGTGGCTGCGGAAGTGTCGCTCGTGAAGCTGATGATCGCCGGCATCATCCCCGGCCTGATAACGATGGCGCTCTTCTCCGCCTACATCGCCGGGTGGTCCCTGCTCAATCCGGCACGCAATCCCGCGGGAATGGCGGCGATGCGCCTGCGCGAGCGGCTCGCCGCGAGCGTGGAGCTGCTGCCCACGTTCCTGCTGCTGGTGTTCGTGTTCGGCGCCCTCTTCGCGGGGTGGATCACCGCGACCGAGTGCGCGGCGTGGAGCGTGCTCGGTTCCCTCGTAATCGCCCTCGCCTCGCGCACGCTCACCTGGCAGGGCTTCGTCGGCAGCATCGTCGGGACGCTACGCACGAGCGCGATGATCATCGTGCTGGTGGCCGCGGCCGGCTTCATGTCCTCGTTCATGGCCGTGGCGGGCATTCCGAAGGCGCTAGCGGAAGCAGTCTCGGGCATGGGGCTGTCGCCTTACATGTTGATCGCACTGCTCACGTTCGTGTACATCGTGCTGGGGATCTTCCTCGACGGCATCTCGATGATCCTGCTCACACTGCCGGTGGTGCTGCCCATCGTGACGGCCGCGGGCTTCGATCCGATCTGGTTCGGCATCTTCCTCATCATCTGCATCGAGATGGCCGAGCTCTCGCCTCCGGTGGGGTTCAACCTCTTCGTGCTGCAGAACCTTACCGGACACAACGTGTTCGACATAGGCAAGATGTCGCTGCCGTTCTTCCTCATGATCATGCTGAGCGTGGTGATCTTTACCGTGTGGCCGCAGATCGTGCTGTGGCTGCCGCGGGTGGTGGGGTAGCGAACGCGCTGGCGCCTTGCGGCACGCGCATGGCCACAGTCTCCACGCCGCAGCCCTGGGGGACCCAGCCGCGGGCGACGATGGAATCGCGCACGGCGTGCCCGGTGGTGGAGCGATGGTTCACGTCGGAGCAGTGGTTGTGGGCCTGGTAGAGGAGTCACATGCTCTCGGGCTCGCCCCTCCGGTGTCGGGCACGCCCGCCACGAACGCATCGGACGATGGCGGTGGGCGACGGTGCTGCCCGGTGGCGCCGCCGCAGGCCGCGGCGACGACCTCGTGGCGATGTGCGTGCCCCAGTAGCGCGGGGCGGACCGCGCGGAAGGCGCCTACCGCGGCGCCATCCGGATCGCCCCGTCGAGGCGAATCACCTCGCCGTTGAGCATCGGGTTGCGCACGATCTCGGCCACGAGCGAGGCAAACTCCGCCGGGCGGCCGAGGCGCGGCGGGAACGGCACCATCTTGCCGAGAGATTCCTGCGCTTCCTTGGGCAGCGCCGCCATCATGGGCGTTTCAAAGATGCCGGGCGCGATAGTGACCACGCGGATGCCGCTCCGCGCGAGCTCGCGCGCGATGGGTAGCGTCATGCCCACGATGCCGCCCTTCGACGCGGCATAGGCGGCCTGCCCGATCTGCCCGTCGTAGGCGGCGATCGAAGCGGTGCTTACGATCACGCCGCGCTCGCCCTCGGCATTGGGCGCGCCGGCGGACATCCGCTCCGCCGCAAGGCGGATCATGTTGAACATGCCCACGAGATTGATGCCGATCGTCCGCGCGAAGCCGGCGAGCGAGTGCGACCCCTCCTTGCCCACGACCCGCTCGACGTGCACGATGCCCGCGCAGCCGACGAGCCCCTGCACGCCGCCGAATGTTTCCACCGCCGCGGCGACGGCGGCGCGCCCGCTCGCCTCGTCGGTCACGTCGGTGCGCACGAAGCGCGCATCGGCGCCGAGCTCCATGGCCAGCGCCGCGCCCTCGGCCTCCTTGAGGTCGGCGATCACCACGCGGCCCCCTTGGCTCACGAGGTGACGCGCGGTAGCGGCGCCCAGGCCCGACGCCCCTCCGGTCACCACGAACGTGCTGCCTGCAATGTCCATCGTGTTTCTCCGTGAACGAGCCGCTAGCGGGCGGGCGGGGTCTGCACGACCTTCATCGCGGTCGCGATGAGGCCGGCCATGTCCGACACGTTGGCCGGCATGATGAGGGTGTTGTTGGTCCGCGCGAGGTGCGCGAAGGCGTTGATGTACTGCTCGGCCACGCGCAAGTTCACCGCCTCGAGCCCGCCCGGCGCCTGGATGGCCTCGGCGATCACGCGGATGGCCTTCGCATTGGCTTCGGCGTTGAGCAGCGTGGCCTGCGCCTCGCCCTGGGCGTTGTTGATGTCCGACTGCTTGTCGCCTTCCGACTTGGCGATCGCGGCCTCACGCGCGCCGATGGCGACGTTGATCTGCTCCTGGCGACGGCCTTCGGAGGTGGCGATGACCGCGCGCTTCTCGCGCTCGGCGGTGATCTGCGCCTGCATGGAGCGCAGGATCTCGGCGGGAGGCGTCAGGTCCTTGATCTCGTAGCGGAGGAGCTTCACGCCCCAGCTCGCCGCAGCCTCGTCGAGGGCCGAGACCACCTGCACGTTGATCTGGTCGCGCTCCTCGAATGTCTTGTCGAGCTCCATGCGGCCGATGATGCTGCGCAGGGTCGTCTGAGCGAGCTGGGTGATGGCCAGCACGTAGTTCGACGAGCCGTAGGACGCGAGCTTGGGATCGGTCACCTGGAAGTAGAGGATGCCGTCCACCTGTAGCTGGGTGTTGTCGCGCGTGATGCAGATCTGGCTCGGCACGTCGAGCGGGATCTCGCGCAGGTCGTGGCGGTACGCGATGCGATCCACGAACGGGATCACGAAGTTGAGGCCGGGCTCGAGCACGGCGTAGAAGCGCCCGAGGCGCTCCACGACCCAGGCATGTTGCTGGGGTACCACGCGGATCGCCTTGACGACGACGATCAGCGCGACGATGAAAAGTACGGCGGTCACGACCGCCGAGCCGGTCCACATGGCGATTTGCCTCCTTCGTTGAGGTCAGGGGCGGCGATCCGCGATGAGCAGCGTCGAGCCGCGGGTACCCACGATGAACATGGTCTCGGCAGGGGCGATGCCCGGCCCCGCGAGCTCCGCGTCCCACTGCGTGCCGCGATAGCTTACGCGCGCGGTGCCGTCGTCTTTCCAGCCGAGCACCTGCACCGATTGGCCCAGGTCGAGCGAGGGCTCGGCCGGGGCGGCCTGACGCGATCGCCACCGATGCGCGACCATCGTGAGCACGATCGCCAGCACGCCCGCGATGGCGAGCTGCACCGGGAGGCTCGCGCCCACGATCGCGGCGAGGCCGCCGATGGCAAACGCGATCCCCACTGCCAGCAAGTAGAAGGTGCCGGTCAGGAGCTCGGCGCCGACCAGCACCGCCGCCAAGATCCACCACCACCAATAGCCGTCCATGCCGCCTCCGTGACTCAACGCGCACCGCGATGCGCGTTTGTGAGGATACGGCACTTTGGTTTCAAGGCAACGGCACCCATCTCACACGGGTGGCCGTTCGTCGCGCGCGTGCCGGTCGCCACGGCCGGGGTAACACGCTATAATCACAGGTTAATTGTCGTTTCGAATCAGCGCTTTGGCCTTTCACCGGCGGCGCTTCGGGGTTTACGTCCATGCCGATCTACGAATATCGCTGCACGCAGTGCGGCCACAAGCTCGAGACATTGCAGAAATTCAGCGATGCACCGCTGACCACCTGTCCCGCCTGCGGCAAGGAGGCATTGTCGAAGCTCGTCTCTGCCGCCGGCTTCCAGCTCAAGGGCAGCGGCTGGTACCAGACCGATTTCCGCGGCGGCAGCAAGCCGGCCGCCAAATCCGACGGCTCCGACGGCGCGAAGGCAGAGGGCAAGGCGGCAGACACCGCCGGCACTGGCGAGGCGTCGGCCGGCAAGGACGGCGCGAGCGGCGGCGACAAGGCGGCGGCGTCCACCGCGCCCGCATCGTCGTCTCCGCCGGCGTCGTCGGGCACCTCCGCGGCGTAGCCGCGCGCGTCCATGAAGCGCTACCTCGTTGCCGGACTCCTGGTCTGGGTGCCGCTCGGCATCACGATCTGGGTGCTGCATTTCCTGGTGACGACGCTCGACCAGACGCTCCTCCTCTTCCCGGAGCGCGCGCAGCCCGACCGCCTGCTCGGCATGCACATCCCAGGGTTCGGGGTCGTGCTGAGCTTCGTGATCCTGCTGCTGACCGGCGTGGTGGCCGCCAACTTCTTCGGCGCGCACCTCATCCGGCTGTGGGAGGCGCTCCTCGGCCGCATCCCGGTGGTGAAGTCGATCTACTCGTCGGTCAAGCAGGTGAGCGACACGCTCCTGTCCGACTCCGGCAATGCGTTTCGCAAGGCGCTCCTCGTGCAGTGGCCGCACCCGGACTCCTGGACCATCGCCTTTCTCACCGGCACCCCCGCCCCTGCGGTGCAGGCGCATCTCGGCGAGGAGCACGTGAGCGTCTACGTGCCCACCACGCCCAACCCCACGGGCGGGTACTTCGTGATCATGCCGCGGTCGAAAGTCCGGGACCTCGACATGACCGTCGACGAGGCGTTGAAGTACGTCATCTCGATGGGCGTGGTCGCGCCGCGCGGCAGCGTCGTGGCGCCGCCGCCGAACGCCGCCACCAGGGTCAAGGCGGCCGCGCTCGCCGAGGCCGCTGCCGATCCTTCCGATACGCCGCGAAATTGACCGGGTCGTGGCGGCCTGGCACGCGATGAGCGATCGCCGCGGCTGCAACGACCCGCCCCGAACACGATGGATTGCCGCGACGGGCCTTGTACGAGGCGCGTCGCCCCTGCCAAATTATCTGGAGCAGCACGTGAAACGAACCGACTACTGCGGTCGCATCGACCGCCGCTTCCTCGAACAGACCGTGACCCTCACCGGCTGGGTCCACCGGCGACGCGACCACGGCGGCGTCATCTTCATCGACCTCCGCGACCGCGAGGGCCTCGTGCAGGTGGTGTGCGACCCGGATCGCGCGGAGACGTTCGCCCGGGCCGAGTCCCTGCGCAACGAGTTCTGCGTCGAAGTGACCGGCCGCGTGCGGTTGCGTCCGGCCGGCACCGTCAATACCTCGCTGGTGTCGGGCGAGATCGAAGTGCTCGCGCACGAGCTCACGATCCTCAACGCCTCGCTCACGCCGCCGTTTCAGCTCGACGACGAGAACCTCTCGGAAACGGTGCGTCTCGAGCACCGCGTGATCGACCTGCGCCGGCCGCAGATGCAGCAGAACCTCCTATTGCGCTATCGCACCGCGATGTCCGCCCGCAAGTACCTCGATGGCCACGGCTTCATCGACATCGAAACGCCGATGCTTTACAAGAGCACGCCCGAGGGCGCGCGCGAGTTCCTCGTGCCATCGCGGATCCATCACGGCCAGTTCTATGCCCTGCCGCAGTCGCCGCAGCTCTTCAAGCAGATGCTCATGGTGGCGGGCTTCGACCGCTACTACCAGATCACGAAGTGCTTCCGCGACGAGGACCTGCGCGCCGACCGGCAGCCCGAGTTCACGCAGATCGACATCGAGACGTCCTTTCTCACCGAGCTCGAGATCCGCGACATCATGGAGGGCCTCGTGCGCACCATGTGGAAGGAAGCCATGGGCGTGGACCTGCCCAACCCCTTCCCGATCAAGACCTACGCCGAGGTGATGAGCCGCTACGGCTCCGACAAGCCCGACCTGCGCGTGTCCCTCGAGCTGACCGAGCTCACCGACCTCATGAAGACGGTCGACTTCAAGGTCTTCCGCTCGGCGGCGGACCTGCCCAACGGGCGGGTGGCCGCGCTGCGCGTGCCCAACGGCGGCACCCTCACCCGCAAGGAGATCGACGATTACACAGCGTTCGTGAAGATCTACGGCGCCGGCGGGCTCGCCTATATCAAGGTCAACGACGTCACCAAGCCCAGCGAGGAAGGCTTGCAGGCGCCAGTGGTCAAGTTCCTCTCCGAAGCCGTGCTGCGCGAAATCCTCGCGCGCACGGGCGCCGCCAACGGCGACGTCA
>CALFEY010000176.1 GCA_937958295.1 uncultured Pseudomonadota bacterium | reverse complement strand
ACCGCCTGGGGCGTGCCGCTCGCCACGGAGCCGGGCCTGCGCATCCCCAACATGTTCGATGCCGCCATCGAGGGCACGTTCAAGGGCATGTACGTGGAAGGCGAGGACATCGCGCAGAGCGATCCCAACACGCATCACGTGACCGCCGCGCTCACGTCGCTCGAATGCCTCATCGTGCAGGACATCTTCCTCAACGAGACGGCCAAGTTCGCGCACGTGTTCCTGCCGGGCTCGTCGTTCCTGGAGAAGGACGGCACCTTCACCAACGCCGAGCGCCGCATCTCGCGCGTGCGCAAGGTGATGCCGCCACTGGCCGGCCTCGCCGACTGGGAAGTGACGGTCAAGCTCTCCAATGCGCTGGGCTACCCGATGAACTACACGCATCCGTCGCAGATCATGGACGAGATCGCGCGCCTCACGCCCACGTTCACCGGCGTGAGCTACGACAAGATCGACAAGCTCGGCAGCATCCAGTGGCCGTGCAACGACAAGGCGCCGGAAGGCACGCCCACCATGCACATCGGCGAGTTCGTGCGCGGCAAGGGACGCTTCGTGGTCACGGAGTACATCCCCACCGAGGAGAAGGTCACCAAGAAGTACCCGCTCCTCATGACCACCGGCCGCATCCTGTCGCAGTACAACGTGGGCGCGCAGACGCGCCGCACGCCGAACGTGGCGTGGCACGCCGAGGACCGCCTCGAGATCCACCCGCACGACGCCGAGGATCGCGGCATCCGCGAGGGCGACTGGGCGGGCATCACGAGCCGCGCCGGCGAGACGGTGCTGCGCGCCACGCTCACCGAGCGCGTGCAGCCGGGCGTGGTCTACACCACGTTCCACTTCCCCGAGTCGGGTGCCAACGTGATCACTACCGAGAACTCCGACTGGGCCACCAACTGCCCCGAGTACAAGGTCACGGCGGTGGAAGTGGTACGCGTGTCGCAGCCGTCGGAGTGGCAGCGCGAGTTCCAGAAGTTCTCGGAGGAACAGTTGGCGCTCGCCGGCCAGGCGTCCTCGCCCACGGAAGCGCTGGCGCGGTAGCATTGTCGCCATGACGGCGCACGACGACGCCCCCGACGACGGGTCGGCCGCGGCCCACGAGCGGGCCGTCGTGCGCTATCGCCAGGGCGAGGCCACGCCGGTGCGCGAGCCGGTGGCCGACGAAGTGGCCGTGGCGCTCGCCTACAACGGCATCTCGCACGCGGTGATGCTGGCCTCCCCGGCCGACCTCGAGGATTTCGCGGTCGGCTTCTCGCTGTCCGAAGGGATCGTGGGAAGGTTCGCCGAGATCCACGACGTGCAGGTCACGACTGCGGCGGAGGGCATCACGGTCGACGTGACCATCGGCAACGGCCCCTTCGCGCGCCTGAAGGACCGCCGCCGCACACTCGCCGGCCGCACCGGTTGCGGCCTGTGCGGCACCGAGAGCCTCGACCAGGTGCTGCGGCCGCTGGCGCCCGTGGCCTCGTCGTTTCAGGTGGAGCCCGGCACCTTGCACACGCTCGCGCGCCTGCTGGCCGAGCGCCAGCCGCTGCACGCGCGTACCGGCGCCACCCATGCGGCGGGCTGGGGACAGGCCAACGGCTCGCTCGACCTCGTGCGCGAGGACGTCGGCCGGCACAACGCCCTCGACAAGCTCATCGGCGCGCTGCATCGCCAACGCCTCGCCACCGCCGACGGCATCGCCATGCTCACGAGCCGCGCAAGCAGCGAGATGGTGCAGAAGGCCGCCACGGTGGGCATCCCCATGCTCGCGGCCATCTCGGGCCCCACCGGCCTTGCCGTGCGCATCGCCGAAGAGACGGGCGTGACGCTCGTGGCCTGGCTGCGCGGCGACCGCTTTTCCGTCTACACCCACGGCGACCGCATCCGCGAGCCGGTGCTGGAGAAAGCTCGATGAACAACGAACGCCTGGTCCACATGGCCAACCAGATCAGCCTCTTCTTCGAGTCGCGCCCGACCGAGGAGGAGAAGGTGGGCGGCGTGACCGACCACCTCGCGCGCTTCTGGGAGCCGCGCATGCGGCGGGCCATCATCGCGCACGTGGCGACGGGCGGCGAAGGCCTTCGCGACAACGCCAAGCGCGCCATCGAGCGGCTGGACACGCCCAAAGCGCCGGCGTAACGCGCCGCGCGGCTCGCCCGCGCTTTGCCACGGTGCGCCCGGGGTTTGCCCGCGCGCCTGCCGCCTCCTGCCCGGAGCCGGCGTCAGGATTGCTGGCACATGCGGGCCGCGGTCCCGCTCGCATGCTAACTTCCGATCCGCCGCCCTTCCGCGCCATGACTTTCCAGGAGATCTCGTGAGCTTCGCGTCCCCCACTTTCATCCGCGTGTGCCGCAGCGTGCTGGGCGGCGCCCTCCTCGCCCTCGCGGCCACGGCCGCATCCGCCCAAGGCGTGCAGCTCGCCAACCCTGCCTCGCAGAACTGCGCGGCCAAGGGTGGCAAGGTGGTGATGGAGAAGAACCCGCGCGGCGAGTTCGGCGTGTGCCTCTTCGACGACAACATGCAGTGCGAAGAGTGGGCGATGCTGCGCAACGAGTGCCGCACCGGCGGCATCAAGGTCACGGGCTTCGTGACCCCGGCCGCGCGCTACTGCGCGATCACCGGCGGCAGCTATACCGTCACCGGCAACAGCAACACGCCCACCGAGCCCGGCAAGTGCACCTTCCCCAACGGCAAGACGTGCACGGCCGCGGCCTACTGGAACGGCTCGTGCTCGCGCCAGATGACGGCCGCCAAGACCGCCGCCACCGGTACCGCACCCGCCGCGCCGCCGCGCATCCAGGCGAAGTTCGCCTGCGCCGACGGCAAGTCGATCGATGCCACCTTCGTCAACGCCAAGAGCAGCAGCGTGCAGCTCGTGTTCTCCGACGGCCGCAAGATGACGCTGCCGCAGACGATGTCGGGTTCCGGCGCGCGCTACGCCAACAAGGCCGAGACGATCGTGTTCTGGAACAAGGGCAACACGGCGTTCGTGGAAGAGAACGGCAAGACCACCTACGCCGACTGCGCCACCAAGTCCTGATCGCGATCCGGTACCAGGCCCCCGATCCCTCTCCATGACGAGCAAGAAGACGCCGGGCACAGCGTCCGCCGGCAGGCAGCGCACCTCGACCCCACCCGCGACGGCCCGCAAGGCCAGGCAGGGCGCGTCCGCCCCCACGGTCGCGCTGAGCGTGCTCCAGCATCTGCGGGAGCTGTATCGCGTGTCGCAGGCGCACTTCCAGCGGATCGAAGTGCGGTGTGGTTTGAGCGGCGCGCAGCTCTGGGCCATGGCGGAGTTGAACGCGCGGCCGGGATCGACGGTGTCCGAGTTGTCCAAGGTGCTGTCCGTCCACCTGTCCACCGCCAGCAATCTGCTGGACCGGCTCGAGGAGAAGGGCTTGGTCCGGCGGCATCGCGGGCCGCCCGACCAGCGGGTCGTGCGCGTGACCCTCACGCCGGACGGCGAGAGCATGCTGCGCCTGGCGCCGAAGCCGGCCGAAGGCATCATCCAGGATGCCCTCCAGCGCATGCCTGACGACGCGCTCGTGCGCCTCGAGCGCGATCTCGACGCCTTGCTGCAGCACGCCAAGCTGCGCAGCCGTCCCGCCACCATGATGCCGCTGGCCGATCCCTAGCACCGCCACCACCGCGGGGCGCGTCGCGCCTCGCCTTCGTGGGCTTGGCGGCCCCGGATCGCTGCTTCCGATTCCCTGCGCGAAGGTCCACGCCGGCGCTCGCCGCGTTTAGTCTTGCACCATATTATTTTGGGGCATACTATTGTCCGGACTTCGCCGGAGACGTGCCGTGAGCTGGATCAAGAGCCCGAAGGACTTCTGGGCCGGAGCGCTGTACATCGCCTTCGGCCTTGCCACGATACTGATATCGCTCAACTACCCCGTGGGCACCGCCGGCCGGATGGGCCCCGGCTATTTTCCGCGCGGCCTCGGCGCGTTGATCGCCCTTCTGGGCATCGTGCTGTGCGCGCGCGGTATCCGCATCGAAGGGCCGCGCATCTGGCTCGGCTCACCCAAGCCTCTGGTGGTGGTCCTCGGCAGCGTGGTCCTTTTCGGCTTCGCGATTCCGCTCGTGGGCATGGCACTCGCCACCCTGCTGCTGGTGATGACGTCCAGCATGGCGAGCAGCGAGTTCCGGTGGAAGGAGGCGTTGATCGCATCGGTGGCGCTGGCCGCTTTCGCCGTTGGCGCATTCGCGTACGCGCTCGGCGTGCAGATGCCGATCTGGCCTCCTTTCCTCCAGTAGGCCGCCCTCATGGAACTGCTCTCGCACCTTGCCACCGGCCTCGGCGTGGCCCTCACGCTGCAGAACGTCCTCTACGGCTTCCTGGGCGTGCTGCTCGGAACCCTGATCGGCGTGCTGCCCGGCATCGGGCCCGTGCCCACGATTGCCATGTTGCTGCCGATCACCTACGCACTGCCGCCGGTGGCAGCGCTCATCATGCTCGCCGGCATCTACTACGGCGCGCAATACGGTGGCTCCACCACGGCCATCCTGGTCAACCTGCCCGGCGAGTCGTCGGCGGTGGTCACCTGCATCGAGGGCTATCAGATGGCCCGCAAGGGACGCGCCGGCGCCGCGCTCGCGGTGGCCGCCATCGGCTCGTTCATCGCCGGCACGTTCGCCACGCTGGTGATCGCGGCCTTCGCTCCGCCGCTGGCGGAAGTGGCCCTCAAGTTCGGACCGGCCGAGTACTTCTCCCTGATGGTGCTGGGGCTCATCGCCGCCGTCGTGCTCGCCAGCGGCTCGCTCATCAAGGCGATCGGCATGATCCTGTTCGGCCTGATCCTCGGTATCGTGGGCACGGACGTCAACTCGGGGATGCAGCGCTTCTCGTTCGGCATTCCCGAGCTCTCCGACGGCATCAGCTTCGTCGCGCTGGCGATGGGCGTGTTCGGCTTCGCGGAGATCATCGCGAACCTGCAGCAGAAGGAGCAGCGCGAAGTCTTCACCAAGGGCGTGTCGGGCCTCTGGCTTAGCTGGAAGGAATTCAAGCAGGTGCTGCCGCCGATCCTGCGTGGCACGGGAATCGGCTCGGTGCTGGGCATCCTGCCCGGCGGCGGGGCGCTGCTCAGCGCCTTCGCGTCCTACACGGTCGAGAAGAAGATCGCGAAGGACCCGTCGCGCTTCGGCAAGGGGGCGATCGAGGGGGTGGCCGGTCCCGAAAGCGCCAACAATGCCGGCGCGCAGACATCGTTCATCCCGCTGCTCACGCTCGGCATTCCTTCCAATGCCGTGATGGCGCTGATGGTCGGCGCGATGACGATTCACTCGATCCAGCCGGGTCCGCAGGTCATGACCAGCAACCCGGACCTGTTCTGGGGACTGATCGTGAGCATGTGGCTCGGCAACTTGATGCTCGTGATCCTCAACCTGCCGATGATCGGCATCTGGATCAAGCTGCTGCAGGTTCCCTATCGCCTCATGTACCCGGCGATCCTGCTGTTCTGCTGCATCGGCGTGTACAGCATCCAGAACAACGTGTTCGACGTGATGATCACCGTGGTGTTCGGCGTGCTCGGCTGGATCTTCGTGAAGCTCGATTGCGAGCCCGCCCCGCTGCTGCTGGGCTTCATCCTGGGTCCGATGATGGAGGAGAACCTGCGCCGCGCCATGTTGCTTTCCCGCGGCGATCCGACCGTGTTCGTCACGCGCCCGATCTCCGCCGCGATGCTCGCACTGGCGGTCATCCTGCTTCTGGTGATCGTGGCCCCGGCCGTTCGGGCCAACCGCGAGGCTGCATTCCAGGAAGCATAACCGCACTCCTGGTTGCTGCCGGTGGCAGCAGCCGGCGGGCGTTTCGCCGCCGCGGGCCGGCGCGACGAGCTAGCGGGGCAACGTGAAGCGCGCGATGTTGATGTCTTCCTTGTTGGTGGAGTAGACCACCAGGGCGCTCTCGCCCATGGGCAGCAGGAACGGATAGCCGTAGCGCCCGTGCTTGAGATAGCCTGCGATGCGCGGCTCGCCCTGCGCATCGTCGCCCAGGATGTAGTGGCGGTCGAACACCACGCCGTCGGCGGAGAGCGCGAGCACCACCGGCGTGCGCGGCGTACGCGTGGACGGCGCGGCGCCGGCGCGCGGCGGCGTGGGGCAGTTCACGCAGAAATAGCGGCCGTCGGGCAGGCGTCCGAAGTGCGAGCGCGACACCGAATTCGTGAAGCCGGTGAGGCGCGGCCGCGACCACGTGCGGCCGTCGTCGCGGCTCTCGCTCACGCCCATGCGGGTGTGATTCTCGTTGCGCAGCATCATGTGCACGATGCCGTCGGCCGTCTGGTAGAAATTGGCCTCGTTGAAGTGGTGCGCAAGGCCGAGCAGCGCAGCGCCCTTCGCCCGGCTGTACCAGTCGTCGAGATAGTCGGCGGGCAGGCCCGGCGGGCCCGTGCGCGTCCAGCCGGAAAGCCCCGAGGGATCGTCGGTCCACGCGCTCGTGAGATGCCCCGGCAGGATGAGCCGCCCGCTGGCCAGCG
>CALFEY010000175.1 GCA_937958295.1 uncultured Pseudomonadota bacterium | reverse complement strand
CAGGCCGCCCAAGCCGGTCAGCAGGGGCACTTCGCGCGTGCCCGCGAGCTCTACGCCGAGGCACTGGCGGCGAGCCCCGGGCATCCCGCCGCCCGCTTCGGCCTCGGCCAGGTGGCGCTCGCCGCAGGCGACCTGCGCACCGCCGCGGAGGTCCTGAGCGCGCTCGCCTCCGTGCCCGAGCCCTCGCTGCGGGAACCCCTCGCGCAGGCGTTCGCAGTGCTCGCCCATGCCCTGCGGGCTCGCGGCGTGCGCGATGCGGCCGTGGCGGCGTTCGACGAGCGAGTGCGGCTCGCACCGACGGATCCCGCCGCGTGGCTCGACCTCGGCAGCGCGTGCATGGAGGCGGCGCAGTCGCACGTGGATAGGGCGCAGGCGGGGCGTTCGCAGGCGGCGCCGGCCTACGATCCGCTCGCGGGCGCCGTCGCGGCGTTCGGCCGTGCGTGGGAGCTCGTCCCAGGCACCCCGGCGGTGGCCGCGGCGCGCGCGATGGCGGCCCGCCATGCCTGCGCCTTTGCCGAGGCCACCGCCGCGTTGGCCGACCTCACGGCGCTGGGCGCCACGCCCCGCTTCGCCTGCGAGCCCATGAGCGCCGTGACGCTGCTGGACGATGCGGCGCTGGCGCGCCGCGGCATCGAGGGCTACGTGCGAGCGACGCTGCCGCCGGCGCGGCGGGCGCCCGCGCTTGTGAGCTCGCGAGGGACCCGCCTGCGCGTGGGCTATCTGTCGTCCGACTTCCACGACCATGCCACCGCCCATCTCGCGGCGGGCCTGTTCGAGCTTCACGATCGCGCGCGCGTCGAGGCATTCGCCTATGCCTTGGACCGCGACGACGACAGTGCCATGCGCGCCCGCCTGCGCGGCGCATTCGAGCACTGGCGGGACGTGCGTGAGCTCGACACCGCCGCTGCCGCCGCGGTCATCGCGCGCGACGGCCTCGACGTGCTGGTCGACCTCAAGGGCCACACGCAAGGCGCGCGTCCGCAGCTCCTCGCCCAGCGTCCGGCGCCCACGCAGGTGCACTACCTGGGCTTTCCGGGGACGCTCGGCTATCCGGGCGCGGTCGATGCCTTCGTGGCGGATGCGATCACCGCGCCCGCGGGTGCGGAGAGCGAGTTCAGCGAAGCGCTCCTGCGCCTGCCGGTGTGCTACCAGGTGAATGACCATCGGCGCGTGCTCCCGCCGAGCGCGCGCCGCGCGGAAGCCGGCCTGCCCGGGGACGCCGTAGTCCTCGCGTGCCTCAACCAGCCCTACAAGCTCACGGAGCCCTTTGTGACAGCGTGGCTCGCCGTGCTGCGTGAGGTGCCCGCCACCGTGCTGTGGCTTGCCGCCCCGCATGCGCTCACCCAGCGCAACCTGCGCGCCGCCGCGGAGCGGGCAGGGGTGGCGTCAGAGCGCCTCGTGTTCGCTCCGCTGGTCCCGCAGGCCGCGCACCTTGCGCGACTGCAATGTGCCGACCTCGCGCTCGACGTGCTTCCGTATGGCTCGCATACGACGGGCAGCGATGCCCTCTTCTGCGGGGTCCCGCTGCTCACGCTGCGCGGCACGACCTTCGCCGGCCGGGTGGGAGCGAGCCTTTGCAACGCCGTGCAACTGCCGGAGCTCGTGGCCGACTCCCTGGTGACGTACACGGCGCTGCTGGCCAACCTTGCGGCCGACCGCGCGCGCCTCGCCCACCTGCACGAGCATCTAGTGCGCGGACGGGGCCGCTTGCCGCTCTTCGACACCGCGGGCTTCACCCGCGCCTTCGAAGCCGCGCTGGGCGACGTCGCGAACCGTCAGGTGCCGCGCTGAATGAGCTCGATCTTGTAGCCGTCGGGATCCTCGACGAACGCGATCACGCTCGTGCCGCCCTTCACGGGGCCGGGCTCCCGGGTGACCTTGCCGCCCAGCACCGGCGCGCGCTCGCGCACGGTGCTACAGGCGGCCGCCACGTCGTCGACGCCGAGCGCGATGTGCCCGAACGCCGTGCCGAGGTCGTACCGGTCCACGCCGTAGTTGTACGTGAGCTCGATCTCGGGGCCGGCGGGATCGCCGTCGCCCACGAAGGCGAGCGTGTACTTGTGCTCGGGGCGGTCCGTGGTGCGATGCAGCTTCATGCCGAGCGCGCCGGTATAGAACGCGAGCGAGCGCGAGAGGTCCCCCACGCGCAGCATCGTGTGCAGGATCTTCATAGCTCGATCATCTCGAAGTCTTCCTTGCGGGCGCCGCATTCGGGGCACGTCCAGTTGGGCGGGACGTCCTCCCAGCGCGTACCGGCCGCAATGCCCTCCTCGGGCGCGCCGGTTTCCTCATCGTAGATCCAGCCGCAGATGAGGCACATGTATTTTTTCATTGGAGAAGGGGGCAAGGCGCATGGAGTAGACTCGACATTGTAGCGTTCCGTCTCCCCTGACTTCCGGCCGCGGCAGCGCCGGAAATCCATATGCCCCGTTCGGGCACGCCGCAAAGTCTCCATGGCCGACAACGAATCCGGACTTCCGCCGCTGGTGCTTACCTTCGCTGCCTCCGATCCCTCCGGCGGTGCGGGCGTGCAGGCGGACCTTCTCACGCTTGCGAGCATGGGGTGTCATCCGCTGTCCGTGATCACCGCGATCACTGTGCAGGATTCGCTCGGCGTGGAGGGGGTGCTGCCCATCGATGCCGACTGGGTGGCGGACCAGGCGCGGCGGATCCTCGAGGACATGCCGGTGGACGCCTTCAAGATCGGCGTGCTCGGTAGCGTGGAGAACATCGCGGCGATCGCCGAGGTGGTGTCCGACTATCCCGACATCCCGCTCATCTTCGATCCCGTGCTCGCCTCCGGCCGCGGCGACGAGCTCGCGAGCGAGGACATGACCTACGCCTTGCGCGAGCTGCTCTTGCCGCAGACCACGATCCTCACGCCCAACAGCCACGAGGCGCGCCTGCTCGCCATCGGCGAAGACGACGAGGAGCTCACGCTCGAACAGTGCGCCGCGCGCCTCGTGGAAACGGGCTGCGAGTATGTCCTTGTGACAGGCACGCACGAGAACACGCCGCAGGTCGTCAACACGCTTTATGGCAAGACAGGCGTGCTTCGCTCGGATGGCTGGCCGCGCCTTCCCGGCTCGTATCATGGCTCCGGCTGCACGTTGGCCGCGGCCATCGCCGCGATGCTCGCCAACGGCCTCGAGCTCGGCGAGGCCGTGCGCGAGGCCCAGGAGTACACCTGGCAGACGCTCAAGAACGCCTACCGTCCCGGCATGGGCCAGTTCATTCCCGACCGCCTGTTCTGGGCTCGCGAGGAAGCGCAGGCCCGCGGCGACGACGCCGACGGCACGCAGCCCCCCGAGTCCCGTGACACCCACTGACGCCGTCCGGCCGCGCTTGCGCGGCCTCTACGCGGTCACCCCCGACGATCCGGACACTGCGCGGCTCGTCGCGCACGTGACCGCCGCCGTGCGCGGAGGCGCCGCGATCGTGCAGTACCGCAACAAGGCCGCGCCGCCGCCGCTGCGCGAGCGGCAGGCGGCGGCCCTTGCGCAGGCCTGCCGCGCGCACGGTGCGCTCTTCGTCGTGAATGACGACGCCCGCATCGCCCGCGACGTGGGCGCCGACGGGGTGCACGTGGGCGAAGACGACGGCGAGCTCGCGGCCGCGCGCGCGCGGGTGGGCGCGGGCATCGTGGGCGTGTCCTGCTACAACGACCTGGCCCGCGCGCAACGCGCCGCCGAGGCCGGTGCGGACTACGTCGCGTTCGGGAGCTTCTTCGCCTCCACGGTCAAGCCGAATGCGCGTCGTGCCGGGCTCGACCTTTTGGCCTCCGCCGGCCCGCTCGGCCTGCCGCGGGTGGCCATCGGCGGCATCACGCTCGACAACGCGCCCGCGCTGGTGGAGGCGGGCGCCGATGCGCTCGCCGTGATCTCCGCCGTCTTTGCGTCAGGCGATCCTGCGCAGATCGAGCGCGCGGCTCGTGGCTTCGCGGCGCTGTTCGTGGTTCCTTGCCGTCCCTAGGCGGCCATGCCGGAGCTGCCCGACGTCGAGGTCTATCGCGACGCGTTGGGCGCGCGCCTCCTGGGCGCGACGTTGCTGGGCGTCGAATTGCGCAATCCCTTCGTGCTGCGCACCGTCGAGCCGCCGCTTACGGCGTTGGCCGGCCACGCGGTCACGGGCATCGAGCGCCTGGGCAAGCGGCTCGTGTTCGCTTTCGCGGGCGACGACTTCCTCGTGCTCCATCTCATGATCGCCGGCCGCCTCCAGTGGCTGCCCGAGATCAAGTCGGGCAAGGCCCCGGCGCGGATCACGCTTGCCATCTTCACGTTCAGCACGGGTGCGCTCGTCCTCACCGAGGCCGGCACCAAGCGGCGTGCCTCGCTGCACGCGGTGCACGGGCGGGGCGCGCTGGCCGCATTCGATGCCGGGGGCCTCGAGCCGCTGGCGGCATCGCTGCACGAGTTCGCGTTGCGCCTGCGCAGCGAGAACCACACCGCGAAGCGGGCGCTGACCGCCCCGCATCTGCTGAGCGGGATCGGCAATGCGTACTCCGACGAGATCCTGCACCGGGCGAAGCTGTCTCCGCTCGCGCACACGCAAAAGCTCGACGATGGCGAGATCGCGCGCCTGTACACGGCCGTGCGGGAAGTGCTGGAGGAATGGACCTGCCGCCTGAGCGAGGAGGCGGGCGCGGCTTTCCCGGCGAAGGTCACCGCCTTCCGTCCCCAAATGGCGGTCCACGGCCGCTACAAGCTGCCGTGCCCGGTATGCGGAGCGCCGGTACAGCGGATCGTCCGCGCCGAGAACGAGGCGAACTATTGCGCCCGCTGCCAGACCAATGGCGTGATCCTTGCTGATCGCGCGCTGTCCCGACTCCTCCACAAGGGCTTCCGCCGCACGCTGGACGATTGACGCCGTCGGGTCGCAAAGGCGCGCCAAAATGGCAACAAAATAGGCTAAATCATTGTCTTATAACGATTTCCGAGGGCATCGGATACGCCGGCCATGCTAGAATGAGCACCGTTTTCCCCGAAGCATCCATTCTCTCCAACGTGGACACCCCCGTTCGCCAGCGGCTGGGCGAGATCCTCATCGAGCGCGGCAAGCTCGATGCGCCTTCGCTCGAGCGCGCGCTGCGTCTCCAGCAGGAGTCGGGCGAAAAGCTCGGGGCGCTGCTGGTCACGCTCGGCGTGGTGGCGCAACGCGACGTGAGCGATGCGCTTGCCGCGCAGCTCGGCCTGCCGCTCGTGGATGCGCGCGCCTATCCCGAGTTTCCGATCCTCGAGGAACGCATCTCCACGCGCTTCCTCCGCGAGACGCGCGTGCTGCCGTTGTCCGAGGACGACAACGAGGTCGCGCTCGCGATGGCCGACCCCACCGACGACTACACCATCGGCGCCTTCAGAATGGTCACGGGCCGCGACGTGCGGCCGATGGTGGCCATTCCGTCGGAGCTCGAGGCTGCGCTGGAGCGTCTCTATGGCTCGGGCCGCTCGTCGCAGGGGCAGGTGCTGGGCGACATCGAGACGCGCGTCGATGATCTCGCCTTCGACGCCGACGTGCAGCAGTTGAAGGACTTGGCCTCCGAGGCGCCGGTGATCCGGCTCGTGAGCCTCATCATCACCAATGCCCTCGACACGCGCGCCTCCGACATCCACGTGGAGCCGTTCGAGAACCGCCTCGGCGTGCGCTACCGCATCGACGGCGTGCTGCACGATGTCGAGTCTCCGCCCAAGCGCCTGTCGGCCGCCGTGATCTCGCGCATCAAGATCATGGCCAACCTCGACATCGCGGAGCGCCGGCTGCCGCAGGACGGCCGCATCCGCCTGCGCGTGCAGGGCAAGGAGATCGATCTGCGCGTGTCCACCGTGCCCACAATGCATGGCGAGTCGGTGGTGATGCGTATCCTCGACAAGGGCGGCGTCGCGCTCGACTTCAACAAGCTGGGATTCATGGAGGACACGCTCAAGGTCTTCCTCGACGTGCTCTCCGAGCCGCACGGCATCCTGCTCGTCACGGGGCCCACCGGCTCCGGCAAGACCACCACGCTCTACACGGCGCTGGATCGCCTCAACCAGCCCGACGTGAAGATCCTCACCGTCGAGGATCCGGTCGAATACCAGATGGTGGGCATCAACCAGATCCAGGTGAAGCCGCAGATCGACCTCACGTTCGCCAACGCGCTGCGCTCCATCGTCCGGCAGGATCCGGATGTGATCATGATCGGCGAGATCCGCGACCTCGAGACCGCGCAGATCGCCGTGCAGTCGGCGCTCACCGGCCACATGGTGCTGTCCACGCTGCACACCAACGACGCCGCGTCCACGGTGAACCGCCTTCTCGACATGGGCGTGGACGACTACCTCCTGACCTCCACGGTCGTTGGCATCCTCGCCCAGCGCCTCGTGCGCAAGCTTTGCCCGCACTGCAAGGAGCCGTACACGGCGCTGCCGGAGATGGTCGAGCAGCTCGGCATCCGTAAGTTCAGCGCGACCGACGACGTCACCCTCTACCACGCCAAGGGCTGCAGCCAGTGCAGCAACACGGGCTTCATGGGCCGCTTCTGCATCCTCGAGATGCTGCCGATGACCGACCCCCTGCGCACGCTCGTGATGAAGCACGCGAACTCGAGCGAGCTCAAGGCCGAGGCGCAGCGCGGCGGCATGGTCTCGATGTACGAAGACGGCATGCGCAAGGCGCTGGCCGGCCTCACGACGTTCGAGGAAGTCCTGCGCGTCACGCGCGAGTCCTAGGGCCGTCGCGCATGCCGATCTACCGCTACCGCGCCGTGAGCGCCGCCGGCGAAGTGGCCGTCGGCGAGCTCGACGCCGCCAACGAGGGCGAGATCGTCGATCGTCTGCGCGA
>CALFEY010000174.1 GCA_937958295.1 uncultured Pseudomonadota bacterium | reverse complement strand
GGTCGCCTTGCTTCTCGAGGGCCGCCAGGATGGCGCCCGCGCCTTCGTCCACCGCGGCCATCATGCGTGCGCGCAGGCGGATCTCCTCCTGGTCGAACGTATGCAGCGCGCCGAGAACCGCCTTGGCGTTCTCGTCGCAGTCGCGCAGCGAAAAGCACTCCGCCCACGCCGGCTTGCGCTTCGCGACTTCCGCGGGCGCCATCATCGCCGGCGTCTTCGGGAAGATCGCATCCGGGTAGAGTGCCTGGTGCCGCGGCGCCACCACGTAGCCGCCCTGGGCCGAGATGCGCAGCTTGCCGTCGGAGCCCTGCTCGGCATCGGGATGCACGGCCTTGTGGGCGAAGAACAGCGACCACGGCTTGTCGTGGTCGCGCTCGATGAAATCCACGGCAAGCGTGTTCATCACGTCCGTGATGTGTCCCTGGTGCTGCTCGTAGCGGCCATCGTGGTTGAGCACGGGGTCCATGAGCCGGCCGTGGCCGTCGTAGCTCACCCAGGTGTCGTATCCGGGTCGCGGCATGCCGTCGTTGCCCATGTGCCACTTGCCGATGTGCGCCGTTTCGTAGCCGAGCCGCTGCAGCTCGAGGTGATAGTTCGGCAGACGATGGCTCATCGCATCGCGCGCGACGTTGTCGATGATGCCGTGGCGGCTCGCGTATTGGCCGGTCACGATCGACGCGCGGTTCGGCGAGCAGATGGGCGTGGTATGGAAGGCACGCTCGAACAGCGCCCCTTCCTGCGCGAGGCGATCGATGTGGGGGGTCTTCATGTACGGGTGCCCACCCGCGCCGAATTCGTCGTAGCGCAGGTCGTCGATCAGGATGACCAGGAAGTTGGGCTTGCGTCGTGCCACGGCAGCCTTTCGCAGAGTGTGAACGCCGGCTGCCAGTGTAGCCCGGCCTTCCCCGCGGGCTTCGCCCATGCGCAACGGCATGCCATACTGGAACGCGTTCTCGTCGTGGGGGCGAGCCGGCGTCGCGCGGCCGTCCCCGCTGTCTTGCTGCCCGCCACCACACGCCGCCGCTGACCATGGAAGGTTACGCCCTCGACTGGGCCGAGCTCGTCATCCGCTGGGTGCACCTCATCACCGGCATCGCGTGGATCGGCGCCTCGTTCTACTTCGTATTCCTCGACAACAGCCTGCTGCCGCCCAAGCGCAGGGACGACGCCGACGCTGGCGTGGGCGGCGAGCTGTGGGCCGTCCACGGCGGCGGCTTCTACCACGTGCAGAAGTTTCGCGTCGCGCCGGCCACGCTGCCCGAGCCGTTGCACTGGTTCAAGTGGGAGGCCTACTGGACGTGGCTGTCCGGCTTCGCGCTCTTCGTGGTCATGTACTACGTCCACGCCGACCGCTACATGATCGACAGGTCGGTCGCGGACATTGCGCCCTGGCAGGCCGTCGCGATCTCCCTTGCGTTGCTCGCCGGCGGCTGGGTGTTCTACGACCAGCTCTGCAAGCGCGCGGGGCTCGAGCGCGAGCGACTCGTCGCGGTGGTGATGATCGCGTTCCTGTCGCTCGTGGCCTACGGGGTCGCGCACGTTTTCTCGGGCCGCGCGACCTACCTGCAGGTGGGCGCCATGATGGGCACGATGATGGCGTGGAACGTGTACTTCGTGATCATGCCGTCGCAGCGCGAGCTGGTGGCGGCCAAGGCGCGCGGCGTGGCCCCGGATCCGGTGTGGGGGCTGCGCGGCAAGCAGCGCTCCGTGCACAACAACTACTTCACGCTGCCGGTGCTGTTCATCATGATCAGCAACCACTATCCGCTGACCTACGGCTACAGGCATCCCTGGCTCGTGCTGATCGCCGCGTGCCTCATCGCGGCGTTCGTCCGTCACTTCTTCAACCTGCGGCACAAGGGCAGGACGGTGTGGGCGATCCCCGCGCTGGCCGTCCTCGCCACACTCGCCCTGGCGATCGCCATCGCGCCGGACAAGCCCAAGGCCGCGGCCTTCACATTCACGCAAGTCGAGACGATCGTCACGCAGCGCTGTGCCGGCTGCCACGCCGCGAAGCCCACCTTCGCGGGCTTCAGCGAGGCGCCGAAGGGTGTGCTGCTCGACACGCCGGCGCAGATCGTGGCCCACGCGCAGGCCATCAACCAGCAGGCGGTGCAGAGCAAGGCCATGCCGATCGGCAACCTCACCCAGATGACCGACGACGAGCGCGCGGTGCTGGGCGGCTGGATCGCCGCGGGCGCGCCGGCGAAGTGACCCGGGGCTAGAACAGCGACGCCTGCTCCGGCTCGGGCAACGTGTCCTCCGGCCGCTCGGGCGCGGGCTCGGCCGCCTCCTTCGGTTGCAGGGGATCGGCCGGCTCGATGAGCGAGGCGTCGTCGTTGCGCACGGCATTCACGCGCGTCGACACCGGGAAGTAGCGCATCGCGGGCGCTGGGTAAGGCGCGAGGATGTCGGCCACGTCGTCGACGTCGGTGTCGAGCCAGCGCGCGTAATCGGCGGGCGACACGATCACCGGCATGCGGTCGTGCAGCGGCGAGAGCAGGGCGTTGGCCTGCGTGGTGACGATGGTGCAGGTGTCGAGCGCGTCGCCGCTGGGAGCGAGCCAGCGCTCGGTGAGCCCCGCGAAAGCGAAGGGCGAGCCGTCCTTCATGCCGATATGCAGGGGTTGCTTGCCGGCGCCCGGCACCAGCGTCCACTCGTAGAAGCCGTCCGCGGGGATGAGGCAGCGATGCTTGCGTAGCGCAGTGCGGAAGGCGGGCTTTTCCGCAAGCGTCTCGGCGCGCGCGTTGATCATGCGCGCGCCGATCGAAGGATCCTTCGCCCAGCGCGGGACGAGCCCCCACCGCACCTGCGCGAGCTCCCGCCCGCCGGTGCGCAGCTGGCGCACCACCGGCACGTCCTGCATCGGCGCGATGTTGTAGCGCGCCCGGATGTCCGGCGGGAACGGCAACCCGAACGCCAGCGCCAGCACCGCCGGGTGGGTATGCAGCTCGTAGCGTCCGCACATGTCAGTCGACGTCGCCCTCGACCTGCTCGAGGTTCATGAGCTTGCGGGCGGTCTTGGCCACCTGCAGCGTGTCCCAGTAGGCGTAGGCGCCCACGGCCGCAGCGCCGACGAGAGGTACCCAGCGGCCCGCGGCGCTTCCGGCGACCCGCTTGCTCACCGATACGCCGACCTTGGACGTCATCGCCTTGATCGCGCCGCTCGACAGCTGCTCGACGACGATGCGCTGCCCGGTACGCACCGCGAAGTCGCGCATCACCTGGCTCGCCGCGTGCCGGAAGAGGCAGTAGAGCATGTGCGTGCGCGACAACTCCGCGCTGCGCCCGTAGAGCGCGAAGATGTCCGCGACCATCTGGCGCTGCGTCTTCCAGATGAGGTAGAGGTCGGGGAGGATCGTGACCATGCCGAAGGGGCCGGGAGGCAGGGCGAGGGAGCCCGATAGCACGGCGGCCTGACGTGCGGCAGTCTTGGCGATCAGTTCCGCCTGCCGGTCGGGATCGGACACCTCGCGGGTGCGCGGCGCGGGGACGTGAGAGATCACGCGCTCGATCACGCCCGTGACGTCGCGCGGCGCCTCTTGGCGGGGCACCGGGAGGGAAGCGGTGGAGTGGGCCATGTGTCCAATAGAGGGGGCGCGAGGCAGCTTCGTTCCACTATAGGCCGCGGATCGCCGCGTCGCCACGCCGCGCGCCGCGGCCGCGCGGGACCCTTGCACTAGAATCGGGCTGTTCCCCTCGCTGGATCCTCGATGCACATCGCGCTGTGGCTGCACCTTCTAGGCGTCGTCGTGTGGGTGGGCGGCATGTTCTTCGCCCACATGGTACTGCGCCCCGCGGTGCAGTCGTTGCCACCGCCCGTGCGCCTGCCGCTGCTCGCGGGAATCGTCGCGCGCTTCTTCGCCTGGGTGGCGCTGGCCGTCGTGGCGATCCTGGCGAGCGGCTTCGGCCTCGTGGCCATGCACGGAGGATTTTCCGCGGTGGGTCCCGGCGTGCACACGATGACGGCCCTCGGGCTCGTCATGGCGCTCGTCTTCCTCGTCATCGTGGCGGGCCCCTTCCGGGGCTTGCGGGCGGGGGTGGCCGCCGGCGACTGGCCACGGGCCGGCGCCGCAATGGGGCGCGTGCGTCTGCTGGTGCTCGTGAACCTCGTCCTCGGGCTCGCCACGCTTACGGTCGCGGTCCTCGTGCGATGAGAGTCGGCGTACCGGCCGAGACCAAGGACGGCGAGCACCGGGTAGGGCTTACGCCCGAAGGGGTGCGTACGCTGACCGCCGACGGCCACGCGGTGTTGGTCGCAAGCGGCGCCGGCGCCGCGGTGGGCTTCGCCGACGAGGACTATCGGCGGGCCGGTGCCCGCATCGCCGGCGCCCCCGCCGAGGTGTGGGCGTGCCCGCTGGTGGTCAAGGTCAAGGAGGTGCAACCCGACGAGTACGCTTTGATGCATGCGGGCAGCACGGTGTTCGGGTTCGCCCAGCTCAATCGCGATCCCACGCTGCTCGCGGCCGTCCTCGCCGCGCACGTGACGGTCATCGGCTACGAGACCGTCCGCGACGCCCAGGGCGCCGTGCCGCTGCTGGCGCCGATGTCGCGGATCGCGGGGCGCCTCGCGCCTTTCGCCGGGGCCGACGCGCTCGGCACGCATCGCGGCGGCAGCGGCGTGCTGCTCACCGGCGTGGACGACGTGCCCGGTGCCACCGTGGTGGTGGTGGGCGCCGGTAACGTGGGTGGCGAGGCGGCTACCGTGGCCGCTCGCCTGGGCGCACGCGTGAGCGTGTTCTCGCGGGGTCCCGGTCGCCGCCTCGCCCTCGAGCGGCGCCTCGCGCGCGAAGGGCATCCGGTGCGCACCGCGGCCATCGACGACGCACCCGCCTTCGCGGCCGCCGTGCGTGACGCCGACCTCGTGATCGGGGCGGTGCTGGAGCCGGGCACGCTCTCGCCCAAGCTCCTGTCGCGGGCCCTGGTGGCGTCGATGCGCCCCGGCTCGGCGATCGTCGACGTGGGCATCGACCAGGGCGGCATCGCCGAAACGTCCCGCATGACCAAGCTCTCCGCCCCGACTTACGTGGACGCCGGCGTCGTCCATTACGCCGTGCCGAACATGCCCTCGCTCGTGGCCCGCACGGCGACCCTCGCGCTGACCGCCGCCACGCTTCCGGTGGTGCGCCGGCTTGCCGCCGGGATCGCCGCCGCGCTCGCCGCCGATCCGGGCCTCGCGGCGGGCCTGATGGTGCGCGACGGCGCGATCATCCATGCGGGCCTCGCGGCCGACGCTGCTGCGAGTGTCCGGAGGGAGGCTGGTCTGGCGCCCGCCCGGGCGCCGGCGGCCGGGCCATGACAAGGGTCTTCGGCATCGCCGGCTGGTCCGGCAGCGGCAAGACGACGCTGCTCGAGCGGATCGTCCCGGTCCTCGTCGGCCAGGGACTGCGGGTGTCGCTCGTGAAGCACGCGCACCACGACTTCGACGTCGACCAGCCCGGCAAGGACTCCTATCGCCACCGGCAGGCGGGCTGCGCCGAGGTGCTCGTGGCATCGCGCCGCCGCTTCGCACTGATGCACGAGCTGCGCGATGCGCCCGAGCCCACCTTGCCGGAGCTCCTCGCGCGACTCGGGCCCTGCGACGTTGTGCTGGTGGAAGGCTACAAGCGCGAGCCGGGATTGCCCAAGCTCGAGGTGTACCGCGCGGGCGTGGGCAAGCCACTGCTCCATCCGGAGGACCCGGCCATCGTGGCGGTCGCCAGCGACGCCCCGTTGCAGACGCTCCTGCCAAGGTTCGACCTCGAGGCGATCGACGCCATCGCCGGCTTCATCCGCGACCGCGCCATCGTGCTTCCCGTGCCCCCGCCGGACCAGTGCGCCTGAAACGCAACGTCGTCGCAATGCCGACGCCGATTTCCACTGTCGCCGATTGACGTCACCCCAGACCCGGGAGTACGTTGAACTTCATGCGCAGACCACGGACAAAGACCGTGCCAGAGCCGGGTCCCCGAGGGGCGGTCGGCGCAGCTCGAGGATCGACCAATTAATTATGCGTCAAATAGTTGCCACCGTTATTGCATGTAGTTTCGCAATATCGCTCGCCCATGCGGCAGAGGCGACGGGCGCGGCTGGCCTTGCCGGATTCTACGGGGGCATCTCGGTGCGCAATGCGGACGAGCGGGGCCAGGGCCTCTCGCTCGGCCCGGTGAGCTCGGCCTGGGGCCGCTACACGTTGCCGGTGTCTGACGACATCGGCACTCGTGCCCTGGCCTACGGCGGGTATCGCTTCGCCAACGACCTCACCTTGGAAGCCGCGGTGTCCACGCTCGACCGCTATGCGCTTACGCCGGCGGTGCCGGGCGCGCGGCGCGGTGTGGGCCTTGCCCTCGTGCAGGACAGCGACGCCGCAGGCAAGGCGTGGAACGTCGACGTGTATACGAGTTGGGAGTTCCGCAAGAGCCTTGCCCTGTACGGCCGCCTGGGATACGCGCAGACCGAGGCGCAGGCGAGCTACCAGCCGAGCTTCACGAGCGACGTGCGCCGCAACCGCGACGGCATGAACTACGGCCTCGGGCTGCGCTACGACATGAGCG
>CALFEY010000173.1 GCA_937958295.1 uncultured Pseudomonadota bacterium | reverse complement strand
CGGCTGGTCCGTGAGCAGTGTCGTGGCGGCATAGGCACCAGGCGCGACGGGCGCGGTGGCCAGCGCGAATGCGACGACCGCCGCGAGGAATCGGCGAAGGGGAGTGTGGCGAGTCGTTTGCATGGTAACCATCCAGGGCCGATCAGCGGAGCGTGGCCTGCGCGTAGGTGACCGTGTTGGCCGGACCGTCCACACGAACGGACACACGGTAAAGCGGTACCGGAGGGACCGGGATGCCGCTGAGCTTCATGGTGGTGCGTCCCTGCGAGACCTTGGGAACCAGCATGTCGCAGGCTTGCAGGCCGTCCTGCGTGAGGGGATCCCCGAAATACGGACCGGGGGCTGGTGCGCTACCTTGGCACATCCGCTCGATGACCCACCGGACCTCGTATCCCGTGACCGGATCGGTGAACGTCTCGAAATCGGTAGGATAGGAGTACGACGGTCCGTAGATGCTCGCCGGGATGCCGTGCACTTCCCCGGGTTGCAGGTTCGCGTAGTAATTCCGGGTGGCGAGGTGGTTGAACGGATCCGTGATGCGGGCAGCCGCCGGCCCTTCGAACAGGGCGTAGTTGGCCTGCTCGATCGCGTGGTTGATGGGCCCGATCGACGCCTGCTTGAAGGCGAGGTTGCCGGCGATCGAAGTACCCGCATCCACGGCGCGCATGAGCGCGACCGCCGCCAGCGCGAGCACGACCATTCCGATGAGGGCCACGAAAAGCACGACGCCGCGCTGCCGCCGGGCGGGCGCAGTCGAAAGACCACGGAGTTGGTGCTTCATGTCTGGTTCCACAGGGCGTTACGCAGCGGGACCGTGGTCTCGTAGATGCGGTAACGGAAGTAGTCGTTGAGGATCGTGTTGTCGAGCTGGATGCGGCCCTGGCAGGTTGCGTCGTTGGCCCCGCAGTTGAACAGCCAGGCGGTCTGATTGACGAGGCTTGCACCGGCGGCGTCGTGGCGCGCCTCGTCTTCGCTGCGCACGACGATGGCGAGGCGGACCGCCTTGACCGAGCGGAGCTGCGCGGCGGTGGCGCTGGCGGCGAAACTGCCGGCACCGCCGGCGGTGGTCTTGGGGTCGGTGGGGCCGGTGTAGTCCACGCCATTGCCGCAGGTGTTGGCGTTGTCGGCGGCCGTCCAGCAGTCCACGAGGTTGTCGCCGTTGGTGTCGACGCCGTACTGCGCCTTCAACAGCACGATGTTCTGGGCCATGGGCACCACGGGCGCGAAGGTGGGCGCGCCCGGATCCAGCCAGTTCACGTTCTGGCTATTGAGCTGGGCCTTGGCCGAATCGATCGTGTAATGGATGCGCGCGAACTGCGGCCCCATGTTGATCACGCGGCCGTTGGTGTCGAAGTTGAAGGCGGATGCCGGCGTGTAGGCGAGTTGCACGCGCCCGCCCTTGTCTGCGGGGGGGTACGTGTTGCCGGACGGCCACTGTGTGATGCCGGTGACCTTGCCGAGCGAGCAGTTGGTGGAGCGATTGGTGGCGATCACCCAGTCATCCACCTTGAAGCCGTTCGGGCTTTCGACGGGCAGCGGGTCGGGCGTATTGACATTGGCCCCGAAACGCACGGGATGCACGATGCGCGGCGAGGTGCTGTAGAAGACCGTCAACTCGTCGGGGTCGTTGGCGGTCGCTCCCGCACGAATCGCGACGGGCAGCGGTTTGAGGCGCCAATCGCTGCAGGACGCGAGCTCGTCGACGCTCATCATCAAGGCAGCGCCGCCGTTGGCGAGCTCGCGCCCAAGGATGAACTGGGTGAGCTGCCCGGTAATCTGCGCGTCGGCGACGCCGATGTTCGCGCGTTTGTGCTCCTCGGCGAGAATGAGCGTGTTGTAAACCACGAGCACCACGATCATCCCGATCAGGATGCCCACCATCGTCTCGATGAGTCCGACGCCGCGCTGCGTGCGCGCAACGGTGCGGAGAAGAGTGCGCCGAATGTTCATCAGTTGAGCTTGACGGTCGCGGAAGTCTGGTAGCGGTGGCGGTTGTCCCCGGCATTCACGCCGCCGGGAGGCTCCCAGAAGATGGTGATCACCACGTCGAATCCCATCGTCGGGTCGCCGAAGCGTGGGGCGACCGTCACCGTGGGCTCGTTGCCGGAAATGGATGCGCCCGGTAGACGGAGCTCGGCCCTGTTCTTGAGGTTCTCGTAGGCGGACCCGGTGCCGGCGCCGGTGACGAAGCTCGTGGTCAGGGTGGTCTGATCCGCGAGCCACATCTGGCCGAGAAGGTCGTTGGCGAGAAACGCGGCCTCGCTCCGGTACTGCGCGTCTTCGGTGTTCTGCATCGACCGTGCTTGCAGACCGACGAGTCCGAGGATGCCGAGGGCGATGATGAGAATGGCGATCAGCGTTTCGAGCAGGAAGCTGCCGGTCTGTCGCAAGGGTGGCGGGATACGCATGTTGGCGTGCCGTTAGGTCGTGCAGAACCGCGGCGACGTGGTGTCGGAGACCGCGGGGTCGCAGATCTTGATCCCGGTGCGACCGCCTCCCACGAGGACGGTGAGGGAGCGGGAGCCGCTCACGGGGTGGGTGATCGCCATTGCCGTGAGCACGGCGGAGGCGTCGGCATTGGCGGCGACGATTCGACCCAGGCCGTCGAAGGTGACTGTGGTAGCCGTGCTGGGCGTCGCGGTGAAGACGGCACGGTCGGATCCTTCGCCAAAGCGCGCCTCTTGATAGAGCGCACCGCCCACCGGCGTGATCTGCCAACCTACCGCGGGGTCCACCACGAACTCCACCTGCCAGTTGCGCCGGATGGCCTCGGCGTGGGCCAGTCGCAGGCCCGAGGCCACGGACTCGGCGCCGGCGCGGATCTGCTGGTCGGCGACCCAGGTGGCATAGCCGGGAGCAGCGAGCACCAGCAGCAATACTGCGATCGCGAGCGCCACCATCAATTCGATGAGTGTGAACCCGCGTGCCGCGGCGCGCGCCAGGGACGTCACGAGCAATCTCCTCCCTTGCGCACGAGCCAGCAGCCCGTGCCCGTACCCCAGGCACCAGGACCCGAGGACGTCTTGGTGTTGGCCTGGTCGACGGTGAAGGTGAAGCCCGACATGCCCTTGTCGCTGCGGCCGGTGGCCGTGACGGTGTAGGTGGTGGCGGTGGGCGCGGTACAGGTGTAATCAAAAGACTTGGCGCCATCGGCGTTGGCATTGGCCAACGGTGCACCGGCAGCATCGATGCCGCACGTGGTCCCGCTGCTGTTGTAGCGGCGGTTGTCCATGAAGTACTTCTCCTGCTGGACGCGCAGATCGCCGAGCTTGGTGTGGGCATCCAGCAGCTTGCTGCGCATG
The DNA here is from genome assembly GCA_937958295.1 of uncultured Pseudomonadota bacterium. Taxonomy (GTDB): domain Bacteria; phylum Pseudomonadota; class Gammaproteobacteria; order Burkholderiales; family Casimicrobiaceae; genus VBCG01. The sequence goes on along the minus strand of CALFEY010000173.1, from coordinate 938 downwards.
ACGTAGTCGCTGTAGCTCGGCAGCGCGATGGCGGCAAGGATGCCGACGATCACGACCACGATCATCACCTCGATGAGTGTGAAGCCCGGGCTGCGTGACCGGACTTGGCGAGGACTGGCGAAAAGTGGGCGGACCTTGGGCATTGGAATACTCCTGGTGCGGATGGTAAGGAGGGGCCTTGGCCCCTCGCAACGTGGTCCCGACCAGTGGTCTGGCCTCGGGTACGGACGGTGGCGGCGCCGGTCTGGACTAGGCACAAACGGCGCGGGTGCGGTCAAGGCGGACCCGGCCGGAGGCGACCAGCACCACCTCCACGGCCCGTCGACCGCGTTTGCATACGGTGAACGTACCCATCTGCAGGGCCCCGGTCAACATCCGCGCCTGCCCCAGCGAGGTAAAGGACACGTAGTTGGCCACCGGCCGGTTGCCGGTGACGGTGATGCCGGCGGGTGGCGGTTCGAACCGGATGACGGTGTCCGGGCCTTCCACCTCGCCCGTCCGGTCGTGATCGCCGTGCAGCAGGATGCCTTGGTCCCAGCGACCCGTTTCTGTGCACTGGAGCCCGTCGCTGGACTTGCACAGGTTTACGCGATGCCCCCGCTTGATCGCCTCGGCCCGTGCCTCGCTCATGGTGCTGGCGAGGAGGCGGGCGTGGTTCATCAGGCGGGCGTCTTCGATCCAGTCCCGGTAGGCATCCGCGGCAAGCGTGAGCAGCAGGGCGGCGATGGCAAGTGCGATCACCACTTCGGGGAGGGTGAAGCCTCGCGCTGGGACGCGCATCGTGGTCTCCTTGGCAAGTCCGGGAAACCACCCTAGAAGGCGGAAGGCCGCGCCGACTATCGGCCGTTCGGACGATGCGGCGGTCGCCGGGGGATCGCGGGGGGCGTGCGGCATAATGGCAATCGGCCGCCCATCGCTCCAGACGGACCCCTCATGAA
>CALFEY010000172.1 GCA_937958295.1 uncultured Pseudomonadota bacterium | reverse complement strand
CCTCGCCGCCGGGGAGCTGCAAAATTCCCTAAAGCAGCCTTTCATCGTGGAGAACAAGCCCGGGGCTACTGCGGCCATTGCCGGGGAGGCCGTGGCCAAGTCGCCGGCCGACGGCTATACGCTCTTCATCACGTCGAACTCGTCGCACTCGGTCAATCCGCACATGTACAAGTCGCTGCGCTACGATCCGGTGAAGGACTTCACGCCCATCGGCCGCGTCGCGGACTTCCCGTTCCTGCTCGCGGTGGACCCCAAGCTGCCCATCCGCACGCCGCAGGAGCTCGTGGCCTACGCGCGCGCCAACAAGGGCAAGCTGAGCTATGCCTACGGCAACACGCCTGGCCAGATCGCCGGCGCCTCGCTCAATACGCTCATGAAGCTCGAGATGACGCCCGTGCCGTACAAGAGCAGTCCCCAGGCCATCGCCGACGTGGCCGCCGGCCTCGAGGTGTTCCTCGTGGTGGACTTCGCGTCGAGCCAGTCGTTCGTCAAGGCCGGGCGTCTGCGCGCCATCGCGGTGACCACGTCCACGCGCAGCGCACTTGCGCCTGACCTGCCCACGCTCGGCGAGACGCTCGGGCTCGAGGGCTACGACCTGCGGGCGTGGACCGGCATGTTCGGGCCCGCCGAGCTGCCCAAGGAGGTCACCGACCGCCTGAGCGCCGAGCTCGAGAAGATCATGAGCCGCCCTGACATGCGCGAGCGGGTGCTCGCGGGGGGCATGGAGCCCACCCCGGCGAATGCCGCGGACTTCTCGCGGTTCCTGGCCGAGCAGTACACGGTGTGGGGAAAGAAGATCAAGGACGCAGGCATCGAGCCGGAGTGAACGCAATGCAGGATCTGTGGATAGGATGCGCGGCCGGCGGCTCGGGTGACCGCGTCGATGCGGCGCGTCCCATCGTCGACGCCATGATCGCCGCCGGGCGCCGCGGCGTGCTCACCTTCGAGAACCTCGCCGAGCGCACGCTGGCCTTCGCGCAGCTCGCGCGGCGCGCCAATCCGGCGGCCGGCTACGAGCCGCTGCTCGACGAGGAGCTGCGCCCGGTGCTCGCGGACTGCCTCGCTCACGGCATTCGCGTGGTCAGCAACTTCGGCGGCGCCAATCCGCACGGGGCGGCGGCGTACATCGTGGGCCTCGCCCGCGAGCTCGGCGCGCGCGTTCCTCGCGTGGCGGTGGTGGAGGGCGACGACCTGTCCGATGCCGCGGGCCGGGCGCTGCTCGCGCCGCTCTTGCCGGCGGATGCACCAGGTCGTGCCTTTGTCGCGGCCAACGCGTACCAGGGGGCGTTGCCGATCGCGCAGGCCTTGCGCGAAGGCGCCGACGTGGTGGTCACCGGCCGCGTGGCCGATCCCTCGCTCACGCTCGGCCCTGCGCTTGCGCACTTCGGATGGGCTGCGGACGACTGGGACCGGCTCGCCGGCGCCACCATGGCAGGTCACCTCCTCGAATGCGGCGCGCAGGTCACGGGCGGCTACTTCGCCGACCCGGGCTACAAGGATGTCCCGGACCTGGCGCGGATCGGCTATCCCATCGCCGAGCTCGCCGCCGACGGATCGTGTGTGGTGACCAAGCCGCCCGGCACCGGCGGGGCGGTGACCGTGCGCAACGTCAAGGAGCAGCTGCTCTACGAAGTGCACGACCCGGCGGCCTACCTCACGCCCGACGTGGTGGCCGACATCAGCCAGGCGCAGTTGACGCAGGTGGGCGCCGATCGCGTGCGGGTCGCGGGCGTGCGCGGCCATCCGCGCCCGGACACGCTCAAGGTGCTGGTGTATTTCTCCGGAGGATGGCTCGGCGAGGCCGAGATTTCCTATGCCGGACCCAATGCCGAGGCCCGCGCCCGCCTCGCCGCGGCGGTCGTGCGCGAGCGCATGGGCGAGACGATGCCGCTGCGCTTCGATCTCGTGGGACGCTGCAGCATCTTCGGCGACGATGCCGGGCGGATGCTCGCCGGGGTCGCGCCAGGTGACGCCCACGATATCCGCATGCGCGCCGCGGGCCGCCACGACGACGCGGCCGAGATCGATCGCCTGCTGCGCGAGGTCTATTCCCTGTGGCTGTGCGGTCCCGCGGGTGGAGGCGGCGTGCGCACCGCCAAGCGTCAGCGCCTGTCGAGCGTGGCGTGCTTCGTCCCCCGCGACGCCGTTCCCGCCACGCATACCTTCGTGAGCTGACGCCATGGCTGCCGACGCCTCCCGCCTCCCGCTGCACGCCGTGGCGCATGCTCGCGCCGGCGACAAGGGCAATCACTCGAATATCTGCCTCTTCGCCTATCGCGACGAGGACTACGCGCTGCTCGTCGCGGAGGTCACCGAGGCCCGCGTGGCCGCGTGGTTCGCAGCGCGTGCGCCCACCTCGGTGCGCCGCTACCTGCTACCGCACCTCGCCGGCATGAACTTCGTGCTCGAGAATGTCCTCGACGGGGGCGTGAACGACTCCCTCAACCTCGACATGCACGGCAAGGCGCTGTCGTTCCACCTGCTCGCGCAGGAGGTGGCCGTGCCGCGCGGATTCCTGCCACCCGATCCCATGCGGGCCGCGCCGTAGCGTCCCGACGACAAAACAGGAGGAAACATGCGCTCGCTCCGAGCCCTTCGCACTGCCGCCCTCGCGCTATTCACGACAGCGTCCTGCTTCGCGGCGGGCTCCGCCCACGCCCAGGCGGATTATCCCAACAAGCCGCTGCGCATCGTGGTGGCGAACACTCCGGGCTCCACGGTCGACCTCGTGGCGCGGCACCTGAGCGAGCGCATGAGCGGCACGCTGGGCCAGCCCATCGTGATCATGAACCAGCCCGGCGCTGCGGGGCTCGTGGGCTCGCAGACGGTGGCGCAGTCCCCCAAGGACGGCTACACCCTGGGCTTCTACGGCAACACGGCGGTGATCGTGCCGCACCTGCAGAAAGCGCTCGCCTTCGATCCGATCAAGGACATCACCACGATCGCGATCGTGGGCAACATCCCCTTCGCGGCGGTGGTGCCGCGCGATTCGCCCTACAAGACGCTCGCCCAGCTCATCGACGCGGCGAAGAAATCGCCGGGTTCCGTGAAGATGGGTTCGGCGGGCAACGGCACGGCCATCCACCTTGCGGCCATGCAGTTCCAGTCGATGGCCGGCATAGAACTGCTGCACGTGCCCTACAAGGGCGTGGCGCCGCTGCAAACCGCCTTGCTCGCCGGCGAGATCGATGTTGCCTTTCCCACCGTGGGGAGCGTGGCCGCGATGGTGAAGGACGGCCGGCTGCGGGCGCTCGGCACCACGGGCAAGCAACGCGCTCCCGTACTGCCCGATGTGCCCACCATCGCCGAAGCAGGCCTGCCCGGCTACGCGTTCGAGAGCTGGCTCGCGCTCGTCGCGCCCTCCGGCACGCCGGCGCCCGTCCTGCGCAAGCTGGGCAACGAGGTGCGCACGGCCGTGGCGAGCGATGCCACGCGCAAGCTCTTTGCGGATAACTCCATCACGCCCGACGTGATCGTCGGCGATGCCGCGCAGAAGGTCGTGGAGCGCGATTACGACGTGATGGGCGCGCTCGTGCGCAAGTCCGGCGCCACCGGCAACTAGGGCCTGTTCGCAGGCCCCGGAACCTCGAGGAGATCTTCATGCACTTCGTGAAACGGTTGCTTGGCATGGCGCTCGTCGCGGGCGCTGCAGCGCTGCCCTTGCTCGCCGCCGCGCAGGCCTATCCCACCCAGCCAGTCAAGCTCGTGGTGCCGTTCCCGGCCGGGAGCGCCACCGACAACATCGCCCGCATCCTCGCCAAGGAGCTGCAGGACGAGCTCGGCCAGCCGTTCATCGTCGACAACCGCCCAGGCGCAGGATCGATGCTCGGGACCGATGTCGTCGCCCGCAGCGCGCCGGACGGCTACACGCTGCTGCTCGCCGCCGTGTCGTTCGCGGCCACGCCCAGCATGTTCCGCAAGGTACCGTTCGATCCGGTGGCGGACTTCGTCCCCGTGGGACGCCTGGCCACCACGCCGCTTGCGCTCATGGTGCGTGCCGATTTTCCCGCCAAGACCGTGACGGAGTTCCTCGACTACGCGCGCAAGCAGCCCGGCAAGCTGTCCGCCGGCTACGGCTCGTCGAGCTCGCAGGTGTGCATCGCCCAGCTCGCTTCGCTCGGCCGCCTCGACGTGCTGCCGGTGCCCTACAAGGGCATTCCGCTGGCGGTGAACGATCTCCTCTCGGGCACGGTGCAGTTCACGTTCGTGGACCTCGGCAATGCGATCGCGCACGCCAAGGGGGGACGGCTGCGCGCGCTCGGGGTCACCTCCGAGAAGCGCAATCCGCTCGTGCCCGACTGGCCCCCTCTCGCCGAGACGCTGCCCGGATTCGACATCGATGCCTGGATTGCGATGCTGGGCCCCAAAGGTCTGCCCGACGCGATCGCGCGCAAGCTCTACGACGCCGCCGCCCGCGCCGTGAACCGTCCTGACGTGCAAGCGAAGCTGGCCGCGCAAGGATTCGCGCCGGCGTTGCTGGGCCCGGCTGAGGCGGTGCCCTTCGTGAAGGCCGAGGTGCAGAAGTGGGCGCGCCTGTCGAAGCAGGCGGGCATCGAGCCCGAATGAGGATGCCGTCTGCCGTAACGAAGACACCGGCATGAAGCTCTGTGTGTACGGTGCGGGCGCCGTGGGCGGTGCCTTGGCGGTGCGCCTCGCGCAGGCGGGTGCCGACGTGTCGGTCATCGCCCGCGGCGAGCACGGCGCAGCGATCCGCGCGCGCGGCCTCACGCTCGATGCCGGCGGGCTCCGTGCGACGGTGCAGGTGTCTTGCGTGGAGGATCCGCAGACCCTCGCGGTCACGCCCGAGGTCGTGTTCGTCACCGTGAAGCAGACGCACCTGCCGGCGATCGCCGGCCGCCTGGCGCGACTGCAAGCGGCGGGCGCGCGCCTCGTCTTCGCGATGAACGGCATCCCCTGGTGGTTCGCCGACGAGCTGCCGATCCCCGCCCGCGCCGCCTTCGTGGACACGCTCGACCCGGGGCGCGCGCTGCGCGCGGCGCTCGCTCCACGCGATCTCATCGGCGCCGTCGTGCAGTCGTCCAACGAGGTCGTGGCGCCCGGCGTCGTATGGTCCACTACACCCACCCGCAACCGGATCATCATGGGCCGGGTGAGCACGGACAGTGGTGTCACGATCGGGGACATCGCGGCGGTCCTGCAGCAGGCGGGCTACGAAGGCCTGGAGACGACGGACATCCGCCGCGAGCTCTACAACAAGATGGCCCTGTGGGTGGCGGTGTCGCCGATCGCCGCGCTCACTGGGCTGTCGCTCGACCGCCTCGTGGGCGATCCTGAGAGCTTTGCCTTCATGGTGGCGCTGATGCGCGAAGTCAACGCGCTCGGCCGTCGCCTGGGATTCGCGCTCGACGACGACGTGGAAGCGAAGATCGGCTTTTATCGCGACAAGCCCACGCGGCCGTCGATCCGCAAGGATTTCAATCTCGGCCGCGAGCCCGAGCTCGCGAGCAACGTGCTGGTCTTCGAAGCCCTCGCGCAGGCTCTCGGCATGGAGGTGCCGAAGATGGCGGTCATCGCCATGCTCACGCGCCTCAAGACGGCGGGGATGGCGAAGGCGCGCTGAGCGCGCGTCACAGATCCAGCACGAGACAGGTGCCTGCAGCGGCGCGGGAGACGCACGGCGTGAGCGTGTTGCGACGCTCCGCGTCGCCCAGCATGTAGTCGCGGTGCTCCGGCTCTCCGGCGAGGTAGCGGGTCGCGCAGCTTCCGCACACTCCCGTTTCGCAAGAGCTCGGGATGTCGAAGCCCGCCTCGTTCAGCACGGCGAGTAGCGACCGGTGCTCGTCCACATGGAGGCGCCGACCTGAGCTCGCCACCAACACCTCGAATCCGCTGGTTGCGACGCCGGCGCTCGGCGGTGCCACCGCGAAGCGCTCGAAATGGACGAGCCCGCGGCGGCGGTGCCCGCACGCGACTTCTACCGCACGCATGAGGCCTTCCGGTCCGCAGCAGTAGACGTGGGCGTCGGCGTCCACGGCCGCAAGCAGCGCGTCGACATCGAGTCCGTGCCGTGGGTCGCCGCCGTCGTGATGGAAGCGCACCGCGCCGCGCGCGAGTCGTTCCAGCACCGGCCTGAAGGCTGTCTGTGCAGCCGCGCGGGTGCAGACATGGAACTCGTAGAAACGGCCGAGCGCTTCCAGCCGGTGAGCCATCGCAAGCAGCGGAGTGACGCCGATGCCGCCGGCGATGAGAACGATGTGGCGCGCGTTCTCGATCAGCGGAAAGTGGTTGCGAGGAAGCGACACCTCGACGAGGTCGCCCACGCGTACGTCGTCGTGCAGGCGGGCGGAGCCACCGCGACCGTGTCTCGCCCTCTGCACGGCAATCGCATAGCAATCCGCCTGCGCGGGATCGCCGCACAGCGAGTACTGGCGTACGAAGGGGCCGATCGTGACGTCCACATGGCTGCCGGCCGTGAAGGGCGGCAGCGGTTCGCCCTGCCGGTCGACGAGCTCGAAGACGCGGACATCGTCTGTTTCCTGCGCGATCGCGCGCACCCTCAGTTGCATCGCTTCCCGGCGGCCGGGTGCATCAGGGGTGCGGGATCGACAGCGCGATCTTGCCGAAGTTGTCGCCGCCCAGGAGGTAGCGATGGGCTTGCGCGACATCGCCGATATCGAACGTCTTGCTGATGACCGGCCGGATCGCCCGGCTCTCGATGAGCGGCCAGACATCCTGCTCGAGCGCCTTGGCGATAGCCCCCTTGAAATCGTCGGCGCGAGCGCGCAAGGTCGAGCCCGTGAGCATCAGGCGCTTCATCAGCACGGCGCCGTAGTTGAACGTGGCTTGCGCGCCGGCGAGCAGGGAGATCTGTACGAGCCTGCCTTCGACAGCGAGCAGATCCACATTGCGGGCGATGTACTCACCCCCCACGAAGTCAAGGATCACGTCCACTCCCTTGCCCTGGGTGGCATCCTTGAGTACCGCGACGAAGTCCCGGTCGCGATAGTTCACCGCACGCTCGGCGCCCAGGTCCTCGCACATGCGGCAGCGCGCATCGCTGCCGGCCGTCGTGAACACGCGGGCGCCCCGCTGCCGGGCGATCTGAATGGCGGCGGTTCCGATCCCGCTGCCGCCGCCGTGCACGAGGAACGTCTCGCCGTGGCGAAGCCGCGCGCGGTCGAATACGTTCGACCACACCGTGAACATCGTCTCCGGCAGGGTGGCCGCTTCCAGATAGGACAGTGCGTCAGGCACTGGAAGGCACGACGATTCGGCCGCCACGCAATAAGAGGCGTATCCGCCGCCCGGAAGAAGCGCGCAGACGCGATCGCCGACCTTCCAGCGCTGCACGCCCGGACCCACGGCCACCACCCGGCCAGCGGCATCCAGGCCCGGAATGTCGGTCACGCCGGGCGGAATCGGGTAGGTCCCTTCGCGCTGGAAAACGTCGAGCCGGTTGACGCTCGTGGCGTGATTCTCGATCAGCACCTCGCCTGCCTGCGGCGTGGGGACCGGACGCGTGCCCAGCGCGAGGACCTCGGGGCCTCCCGCGCCTCGAATCTCGATCGCCTGCATCGTCGTGGGCATGGCGCGGTCGTTCATGACATCTCCGGAGCAAAGGGGGGGGCAGTGGCGGGAAGGGGAAGGCGGATCGTGGGGAACTCGGCACCGAGCTCGGTGAGGATCCGTTGGCGGATCGCCGCCGGCCGCAGGTCGTGATGCAGCGTGTCGGTCTCCACGACGATGCGCGCGACGTGCTCGCCGATGCGTCGGCGCAGCGCGAGGTCGTCGTCGACGGCGGACGGGATGTTGAGCACGGTGTCCTGGGTATAGGACGCGCGCAGCCCGCCGGCGCCGAGCGTCGGCGTAGGCAGGCTGGGATCGGCCGCCAGCTTGCGGATGGTCTGCCGCAGCTTGTAGCGCAGCATGCCCACGCCGGTGTCCGTGGCGCCGAGATGCTCCCGGGCATGGGACGCGATCTTTCCCTGCGAGACGATGGCTTCGTAATCGCCGGGCTGGAGTTGCTTGTTGTCGTAGTCGCGGTTAGGTGTCTGCCCGGGAAAGTCGATCGACTCGAGCCCCACCTGCGTCCGGTCGCCTCGTGCATCGACGTCGAGGGTGGGGCCGAAGTATCGCCAGCCGATGATCCTGCAGTGGGTGCTGTCGATGGGGACGATCCATTTCGACAGGCCGACGCGGTTGAACACCTTCTCCGCCCCGGCGCTTTGCCAGATGTCCCCCGTCTGGCTGAAATTGGGACGGAACGATTCCTGGATGCGGATCCAGAGGTGGTCCCCCACCCGACGTACGTTGAAGAGATAGATGCCCGCGCCACTTGGCATCTCCCGCCACACCACCAGCGGCAGCTCGCCGAAGGCCGGCGAGAACTGCACGCCGCTCACGCGCGTGTGGAGGAACACCGCGTGGAAGGGGTCGATGACGTTCTCGGCGGTCTGCAGCCAGTTGCAGGGATACGCATAGGCGTAGGGGACCATCTCCACACCCGCTTGCTCGAAGGTGTCGAAGACCGGGAACCCGGGAAGGTGCTCGGACGGTCCCATGTACGCGAACACGATGCCTCGGTACTCGCGCACCGGATAGGCGCCCTGCGTGACCTTGCGGCAGATCGGGCTCGACGGCGGCTCACCCGGCGTTTCGAGGATCGTTCCGTCGACGGCGAAGAGCCACCCGTGATAGCAGCAGCGAATGCCGTGCTGGGAGACGATCCCGTACTCGAGCGAGCTGCCGCGATGGCTGCAGGCTGCGTGCAGGAGGCCAAGCGAGCCCGAGCCGTCGCGAAACAACACGAGATCCTCGCCCAGTATCCTGAGGGCGAGCGGACGGTCGGGACGCAGCTCCGAGATGAGCGCGACGGGTTGCCAGTAGCGCCGCATCAGCTCGCCGCAGGGCGTGCCCCGCTCGACGTGCGTGATCTCGCGGTCCTCCTCGGCGGGACCCGCCAAGGCATATCCGTTAAAGCGTGCGTTCATCTTTGCAGTGTCTCCGTGCCTCGCGCCTCACCGCGCGAGGAAGGCTTCGATCTCGATCTTCCAGGCGGGACTGGCGAGGCCGCTGACGATCAGCAGTGTCGCCGGCGGCTTGCGCTCGCCGAGCGCGGCTTGCCGGGCTGTGCGGTAAGCGGCGATGGAAGCGCGGTCCAGCATGAAGACGCCGAGACGCGTGATGTCCTCGATCGCCATGCCGGCGTCCTCGATAGCGCAGCGGAGATTGGCGAAGGCGATCATGGCCTGCGTGTCGATGTCGTCCGGCACACTGCCATCGGGCCGCACGCCGACCTGTCCCGCCACATGCACCACGCGGCGGGCTTCGCGCACGTCGGAGTACTGGCTGTAGGCGCCGAAGGGGCCGGCGATCGTGGAAGGATTGTGATAAGTGGCCACCGTTGCTCCGCATTGCTCGCGTGCAACGTATGCTCGACGCGCGGGCGCCAGGTGTCCAATTCAAAGATATCGCCGATTGATCGCGAAAAGCGATCAGCACTGCATCAGGCGTCGATGCGGTCGCGAAAGTAGTCGATGATGTGCAGGCGCAGGTCCTGCACCAGCGCCGGACGCGCACGACCGGTGCGGGCCACCAGTCCCAGCTCGCGCTCGAGCCCGGGCTTGGCGAGCACGCGTATCACGATCCTGGGATTGCGGGCGCTCACCGAGATCCGCGGCAGGATGCTCGCTCCCAGACCGGCCGCCACCATCGCTTCCACGGCGGCGGGCTGGGTGGCTTCGTAAGCGGGGCGCACGGAAAGGCCGCGCGCGTGCAAGGCGGAGTCGATGAGCGTACGGATCTGCGTTCCCTTTGCCATGGCCACGATCGGATGGTCGACGAGATCGCCCAGGCCCACTTCGGGCGTGGGCACGAGTGGGTGCCGCGCAGGTAGCAGCGCGACGAAAGGGTCCGCGGCCACGCGCTCGAAATCGAGATCGCCATCGAGCTCGTTGCGCGCGCACACTCCGATGTCGGCGCGACCCTGGCGCACCGCCTCCTGCACGGCGGAGGCGGTGTAGTCGAGCAGGGCCACGCGCACCCCGGGATGGATGCGCCGGAAGCGTGCCACCACCAGCGGCAGCACCTCCGTCGCCACCGAGAACACGCTTGCCACGACCACGCGGCCGCTCTTCAGGTCGGCCGCGTTGTGCGTCTCGTCCAACATGAGGTCGAGCTCGGCCAGCATGCGCTCGATACGCGGCAGCAGCGATCGGCCCGCCGAAGTGAGCTCCACGCGCCGGGTGGTCCGATCGAACAGCGACACGCCGAGCTCATCCTCCATCTGCCGGATGGCGATGCTGAGCGCCGACTGGGACAGGTTGAAGGCGCTCGCGGCCGCGCGAAAGCTGCCATGTCTTGCCAGCGAGATGAACGCGCGCATCTGGCGCAGCGTGATGTTGTGGGGGCGCAAGGAGGGCCGTCGGGATTGATCGAAGCATCGACACAATCCACGACTTTTTTGAACTGGACAAGCGATTCTGCGCGCTTAGTATCGAACCCGCCCTTCGAGCGTTCGCATGGCGAAGCAGGTCGTCGATCCGTCGCACCAAATGCTTGCGAGCGCGCACCACAATCGTGAACGCGGCACGGGAATGGGCTGCCGCCAACCGGGAAGGACTTCCATGGTGTTCCAGTCGCGGCGCAGGTTCGTAAGGGATGCATCGCTGGCAGTCGTCGGACTGTCGCTCGGCGGCGCGCTGCGGGCGCAGTCCTTCGAGAAGGTGTCGTATGGGGAAACCGAAGGACAGCACTGGATGGTGCCGTACGTGGCGTCGGCCACCAACACATGGCGCGCGGCCGGGCTCGACGTCCAGACGCACCTCTTCCCGACCGGTCGCGTCGGCATCGATGCGATGCTCGCGGGCAAGATCGACGTGTGCCTGTGTACCGACACGCCCTTCGTGTACGCGGCCATGCGCGGGCTCAAGCCCCGGCTCGTGGCGCCCTTCAGCTCCACATCCAAGGGCAGCCAGATCGCCGTGCGCTCCGACCGCATCAAGTCTGCGGCCGATCTCAATGGCAAGACGGTCGCCACCTTGACCGGGGGCGGCGGCCACTATTTCCTGACGCGGTTCATGGCCTCGAAGGGCCTCGCGCCCACCGCGGTGCGCATCGTGAACATGCAGCCCAACAACATGGTCATCGCGCTCGCCCGCGGCGATGTCGATGCCCTTTGCTGGGATCCGCTCACCGTACGCGCCGCGATCGACCAGAGCGACGGCAAGGTGAGCATTCTGGACACCTCGGATTCCGGCAAGTACTTCAAGCAGTATTGCCTCATGGTGGGCAACGACGCATTCGTCTCCGCGCGGCCCGATGCGTGTGACCGCGTGGTGGTCGCGTTGCAGGACGCCGTGGTTCGCATCGGCCAGAATCCCTCCCAGGCCGTCGATTTCATGACGGCGCGCTCCAAGATCACGCCGCAGCAGTCGCAGGAAGCGCTGGCTGACTTCAACCGGGCCATCCGCTTCGACGACGCGCTGCTCGACGCCCTCGTCTTCCAGTCCGACTGGGCCATCGAGGCCAAGCTCGCGACGCGGCCGGCCGGTGACCTGCGACAGATGTATCGCGATCTCTTTTATCTCCCGGGTGTGCGCAAGGCGGTGCCCGGCGGGGTGGACCTCAAATCGTGATGGACGCGGTGCTCGACGCGCCGGCGAGCGCTCCGGTGTCGCTTGCGCCTACGGAGCGAGACCTCGTCCACGTCGAAGGGGTAAGCGTCCTCTACGAGACGAAGGGGACGCCATCGTGGGCGCTGCGCGACGTGTCGATCGCCATCGGCGCGCACGACTTCATGTGCGCGGTGGGGCCGAGCGGTTGCGGCAAGACGACCCTGCTCAATCTCATCGCGGGCTTCCTGCAGCCCACGCGGGGCACCGTCCAGCTCGCGGGGAAGACCATTGCCGCGCCGGGACCGGACCGGGGCGTGGTGTTCCAGGAGTACGCGCTCTTCCCTTGGCTCACCGTGAGCGCCAATGTCGAGTTCGGCCTTCGCTGCCAGGGGCTGCCGGCGGCGGAGCGGCAGCGGCGGGTGGCGGAGTACCTCGCCCTCGTGGACCTCGCGCGCGCGGCGGATCGCTATCCGTACGAACTGTCGGGAGGCATGCGCCAGCGCGTCGCGTTTGCGCGCGCCCTGGTCAATCGGCCACCGCTCCTGCTCATGGACGAGCCCTTCGCCGCCGTGGATGCGATGACGCGCGCCGCGCTCCAGGACGAGCTCGTGAAGCTGTGGCAGCACGAGCGCTTCGCCTCGTTCCTCATCACGCACAGCGTCGACGAAGCCGTGTACCTGGGCACCAAGGTGGCGGTGATGTCCGCGCATCCCGGTCGCGTCGAGCGCATCCTCGACGTGCCTCTGGCCTATCCGCGGGACCGCAACTCGCCGCGCTATCGCGAAGTGATCAAGGCGGTGGAAGACGCTCTCGCTCACCATGGATGAATCGGAAGTTCGACGTATCGAGGCGGCCTTTACCGCCAGCACGCGCCAGCGGCATCGGCGTCACGCAATCCGGCAGGTCGTGCTCAATGTGGCCGGCGTGCTGTTGTTCCTTGCCGCCTGGGAGGTGCTGCCACGAAGCATCCCGGGGCTCAATCTCCTGCTGTTCCCGCCGCCCTCGGGCATCGTGGGCGCGCTGCGCGAGCTGGCGCTGTCGGGCGAGCTCTTCCTCCACGCCGCGACCAGTGTGGCGCGCTCGCTCGGCGGCTTCGCCGTGGGTGCGGTCCTTGGCGTCTCGCTCGGCGTAGTGACGGCGATGGTGGCGCCCCTGCGCTTCCTGTCCGACCCCATGCTGCACGGATTCCGGGCCGTGCCCGCGATCGCGCTCGTTCCGCTCGCGGTGGTGTGGTTCGGCATCGGAGAGGTGTCGAAGCTCGCGCTCATCACCTGGGGAACGTTCTTCCCTGTGTGGATCAACACCTATCTCGGCGCGCGCGACGTGAGCGCGACGCTCGTCCGCTCCGCGCGCAGCCTCGGCGCATCGCGATCGACCCTCATTCTGCGGGTGATCCTTCCCGCGGCGCTGCCACTCATCATCGCCGGTCTGCGCCAGTCCCTTGCGATCGCACTGGTGGTGATGGTGGCCGCCGAGCTGGTGGGCGCGAGCATCGGGCTCGGTCAGATGATCGCCACGGCGCAGCAGATCTTCCGTATCGACCACATGTTCGTGGGCTTGCTCGCGCTCGGCATCATCGGCTTCGCGCTCGACCGTCTTTTCGTGTTCGTCGCGCATCGCCTGCTGCCGTGGTACGGCCGCACGTGACGGCGCTGGCGGCTCACACTCGTCGCCACGTCATCATCCAGTTCTCCTCCCACGTTGCGCCGCCGTTGCGGGAGACGCACTGGTGCCAGCGGCACGACGTGGGTGTGATCCGGTCCCACACGCCGCGCACCTTGATCGGCGCGTCGCCATCGCTGTCGTCGGCTTGGAAGATGCCTTCGCCGTCGCGAAAGCCGCCCGCCATGCCGGGCATGCCGAGGACACCATCGCGGGCATTGACCCAGTAGTCGATCCAGGCCTCGCGTTTGGCTTCCAGCAGGCGAAGCCCCATGCCGAAGAAGCTGCGAGCGGGGATGCGCAACTCCTCCACGCTCCCGGCGCCGTTCAGGATCGTCCAGCAGGTAGCCTCGCCGGTGAACACGTCCCACGGCTGTCCCGGGGCCGGCAGGCGGCGATGCTCGATCGTCCAGTGTCCGGCGAGGAAGTCGAAGTCGCCGCGCCGTGCGGTCAATGCCTGGCTCATGTTCCTTTGCCTCTCTGGGTTGCGAAGCGCTTCCGCTCAGCGGTGGTCCACGCCTGGATCTTGCCGTCGAGGCCGTGCAGCGGCAGTGCGCCGGTATCGAGCACCGCGGGGCGGAAGCGGCAAACGTCGAAGTCCTGCCCGAGCATGTCTTCGGTCTCCGCGGCGCAGCTTGCAGATCATGGTCTCGCCCACCTTGTACGAGCGCACCTGCCCGCGCTACATGAGGTAGCGGTCGATCTCCTGCGCAGCCGCTTACCGATCACGCCGGCGAAGCGCTTTCCCGCATGGCGCCGGCCGTGGGGGGCGGCGGCCAGCGGCACGGCGAGCGGCTAGTGGGTAACCCACTACCGGCGAGCGGGGCGACGGGCACAACGAGCAGGCAGGTAGCGGACAGGCGCACGGCAGCTAACGGGAGGGGCTCGGAGCGAACTCTAGCGCACCCCATGCATGCCGTGGAGTGGCTAAAATGACATTATCAGGTAATAATTGGCCACATGAACCGGCGCTTCCTGCCCCGGCCACGCACGGTTCCGCCGGGACCGGTGGCGATCGTCGCCTACGACGGACTGCGTCACCTCGAGTACGCCATCGCCGTCGAGGTGTTCGCGCTCAAACGTCCCACGCTCGGCGTCACCTGGTACGACACGATGATCGTGTCGCCCGACCGCGGCCCATTGCGAGGCCTGGGCGGCCTCGAGGTCAGGCCCACGGCACCCTTCGCGCGCATCGCCGCGGCACACACCATCGTCATTCCCGGCTGGCGCGACGACGTCGCGCACGTTCCCCGGCCGCTGCTCAGTGCCCTTCAGGCCGCTGCCGCGCGGGGTGCGCGCATCGTGTCGATCTGCTCGGGCTCGTTCGTGCTCGGGCAGGCAGGGCTGCTCGACGGCCGCCGGGCGACCACGCACTGGCTGTACGCGGACCTCTTCCGGCGCATGTTCCCCGCGGCGCACTACGCCGATGACGTCCTCTACGTCGACGAGGGCGCGATCGTGACCTCCGCAGGCTGCGTGGCAGGCGTGGACGCGTGCCTGCATGTGGTGCGCCAGGACTACGGCGCCCGGGTGGCGAACATGGTTGCGCGCCGCATGGTCACCGCGCCGCACCGCGAGGGCGGGCAGGCTCAGTTCATCGAGGCGCCGGTGGCGAGCACGCCCGAGCGCGGTATCGGTGCGGCCATGGACTGGGCACGCGGCCGGCTCGAGCGCTCCATCGCGGTGAACGAGCTCGCGGCACGCTCGGCGATGAGCCCGCGCACGTTCTTCCGCCGCTTCACGCAGCAGATGGGCATGGGACCCAATGCGTGGCTGCAAGGCGAGCGCATCGCCCGCGCCCGCGCGCTGCTCGAGGCGGGCAACCTCACGCTCGACGAGATCGCTGTCCGCTGCGGCTACGACTCGTCCGAGACGTTCCGCGTGGCATTCAAGCGCGTCACCAGCGTGTCGCCGGGACAGTATCGCCGGCGCTTTCTAGAAAGGATGTGAAGCGATGCGTTTCGAAGGCAGCAGGGTGGTGGTGTGCGGGGGCAGTCGCGGAATTGGCCGGGCGATCGCGCTCGCCTTTGCGGGGGCGGGCGCGGCGGTATCGGTATGCGCGCGCGGTGCCGAGGGATTGCGCGACATTGCCGTAGAGCTTGGCAAGGCGGGCGGGAAGGTGCACACCGCGGTATGCGACCTGGGCGACGCCGCGGCGCTCGCCCGCTACATCCCGGTGGCGGCCGAGGCGTTGGGTGGCATCGACGTACTCGTGAACAACGCCTCCGCGCTTGCGTTCGGCGATTCGGAAGAGGCATGGCACACGGGCATCGAGGTCGATCTGCTCGCCACCGTGCGCGCCACGCGTGCCGCCGAGCCGTTCCTCGTGCAAGGCGGCGGATCGGTCGTGAACGTGTCGTCCATCGCCGCGCTCCGGGCCTCGCAACACTATCCGGCCTACGCCACCATGAAGGCCGCACTCCTCCAGTACACGTTGGTGTCCGCCGCCGCGCTGGCGCGGCGGGGGGTGCGTGTGAACTGCGTGGCGCCGGGCTCGGTCGAGTTTCCGGGTGGCGTGTGGGAACAGCAGAAGCGCAACGCGCCGGAGGTTTACGAGCGCACGCTGAAGAGCATCCCCTTCGGTCGCCTCGGCACGCCGGAGGAGATCGCGGGCGTGGTGATGTTCCTGGCCTCGCCGCTCGCGGGATGGATCACGGGACAGACCCTCGTGGCCGACGGCGGCCAGCTCCTCGGCGTGTAGAACGCACGGGGCACGAAGGCGGGGAGGCTCAGGCGCCGGCGAGATCGCGGCGCGCGCGCTCCGGCGCACTGACCACGAAGTAGTAGCTCATGATGCCCACCGCGGCCACGGCCATGCCGACCACCGCGGCGATCCAAAAGCCAGGCACCCCGAGCGGCGTGCGCACGCCAAGCCAGCCGAGGTCGATGGCAGGGGTGAGTCCGAGCACGTATCCACCGGCGAGCCCCACGCCCCACAGGCCGATCGCATTGCACGCGAGGGGCACCACGGTGCGTTTGTATCCGCGCAGCGCGCTGACGGTCACGACGAGCAGGGCGTCGAAGACGTGATAGGCGCCCACGATCACGAGCAGCGTGGCGGCCAGCACGCGCACGGCGCCGTCGTTGCTGTATACGGACGCCACCGTGGCGGCGCCCGCGGCGAGCAGGGAGGCGGATACGATCGCGAGCACGATGACAAGGAGGATGCCGGTCATGCCGGTGGCGCGGGCGCGCTCGAGCGCGCGCGCTCCCACCGCCTGTCCCACCAGCACACTCACGGCGTTGCCCAGCGCAAGGGGAAGCATGTACATCACCGCCGCGACGTTGGCCGCGATCTGGTGCGCGGCCGAGCTCGCGGCCCCCAGGCGCGCGACGAACAGTGCCATGAACGTGAAGGCCGTCACGTCCACGAGGAATGTCATCCCGATGGGCAGGCCGAGAGCGATCAGTTGCTTCTGATCGTTCCACCTGGGCCACGACCATCGCGCGAAGACGCCGTAGGCTCGGTAGTCGGCGGACACGCCGCACCACGCCCAGGCGAGGGCGCAGATGAGCCAGTTGACGATGGTGGTGGCGAGTGCGCAGCCCGCAGCCCCCATCGGCGCTACACCGAGGTAGCCGAAGACGAACACGAGGTTGAGCGGGATCTTGGTGGCGAGTCCCACGAGGTACAGCACCATCATCACCCGCGGCAACGATACGGCCGTGGTGTAGCTCGCGAAGAGGCGAAAGCCCAAGCCCGCCGGCGCACCCCACGCGGCGATCGCGAGATACGCGCGCACCTTCGCTTCCACCGCGGGCGAGGCCTGGCTGATGGCGAGCAGAGGCTCCGGATAGGAGAACACGAACACCGACAGCACGGCGAGGGCGAGCGTGAGCCACGCTGCCTGGCGCACTTGCTCGCCGATCTCGTGATGGCGTCCCGCGCCGAGAAGTTGCGCCACGATGGGCGTGACGGCCAGCAGCACGCCCATGAGCGCCACGAACACGCTGAAGTAGATCGCGGCGCCGATGCCCACGGCTGCAAGATCCTCGGTGGCATAGCGGCCGGCCATGACTGTGTCGATGACGGCGAAGGCCATCGCCGCGAGCTGCGCGACGAGCACCGGCCAGGCGAGGTGGTAGATCTCGCGCGCGAGCTTGCGGAAGGCGATGGGCATGGGACGGGCGCGGCAGGGTGCGCCGGACAGCCGCACGGCCGTGACCGGATCCAAAACGGCACGGCTCCGGATGCAGGTGCATCGGGAGCCGTGCGAGTGGGACGATTGTAGCAGGAGCTCTGTCCCGCCCCGCGCTACACTGTCCGCTGTCCATGAAGATCGCCACCTGGAACGTCAACGGCATCCGCGCCCGCGAGGCGCAGCTTTGCGAGTGGCTGGAGCGCGACCGTCCCGACGTCGTCTGCCTGCAGGAGATCAAGGCGCGGCCCGACCAGGTGCCGGATCGTTGCCGGCTCGCCGACTATCACGCGCTGTGGCACGGCGCCGGCGGCTACTCGGGCGTGTCGTTGCACCTGCGGCGGGAGCTCCTCGAGAGCCCGGCTTTCGCGCACCCCGACTTCGACATGGAGACGCGCATCGTCGAGGTGGCCCTGGGCAACCTCGTCATCGCCTCCGTGTACGTTCCCAACGGCGGCAAGGACTATGACGCCAAGCTGAGCTTCCTGGGCAGCCTCGTGGCGTGGGTGCGCAAGCTCGAGGCCGAAGGCCGTGACCTCGTCCTGTGCGGCGACATCAACATCGCGCGCGCCGACGTCGACGTCCATCCGCGCGAGCGCAAGGCCGGGATCATCGGCCAGCGCCAGGAGGAGCGCTCGCTCTTTGCCGACCTTCTCGGGGAGACTCTCGTGGACGTCGGACGCGCCCTCGATCCGGACAACGAGCGACTCTTCACATGGTGGCCGCCATGGCGCGACATGCGCAAGCGCAACATCGGCTGGCGCATCGACTACATTCTTGCCTCGCGCGCCGTGGCGGAGCGGGCCATCCGCTGCGAGGTGCTGGCCGACGTGGGCACGAGCGATCACGCGCCGGTGATGATGACGGTGGGCTAGCGGCCCTGCGGTGCGCTCGGTTACCTTTTCCGGGGCTGCGCAGGGCGCGCGCCCATCACTTGATAGGGGAGATACGATTGTCCAAGATCATGTCGCACGTTCGCCTGGCGGCGCTCGCCGGATTTGTGGCCACCCAGAGTTCGATCGCGTGGGCCCAGGCGGGCCCCGCGCCGGGTGCCGCGCCGATCGCGCCGGAAAAGCTCGCGACCGTCCTGCCTTCGGCAGCATTCGGCGAGACCACGCGCGAGAAACCCACAACCGCGAGCGATACAACGCCGATCAAGCGTAGCGAGGCCAAGGTGGCCTTCGTGGGCAAGCGCGGCAGCCGCGAGCCGTTCCGCGCGATCTTCATCGCCAGCGACGAAGGCGCCTATGGCGCGAGCATGTACGGCTACGGCGCCAACTACATGACCGAGAACGTGAAGAATGAAACCCAGCGCAGCATCGTGCTTCCCGGCGGCCAGCGCGCGCTCTTCACGAGCTACACGAAGGACAGCTTTGGCATCGAGTCATTCGTGGGCAAGCGCTTCGTGGTGCGCACGAGCTGCATGAACGCCACTGAGGCGCAGTGCATCGACGCCTTCGCCAAGTGGGACTTCAAGGCCGTGGAGGCCCTGAAGCCCTGACCGCGGTCAGCGTCCGCCGGGGGAGACGAACGACTGGTTGCTGCCCTGCTCGATGCACACGGAGACCGAGACCTTGCCGGCGAGCGGCCGGGGATTCGACTGGCTGTCGTAGTAGGCGAGCAGTCCCCAGAAGCTCGAGTTGCCGAAATCGGTGGTCACCACGAGCTGGGTTCCGTAGGTATACGGACCGCTGACGGTGCTGTTGGCATCGATGAAGAACCGGTCGATGCTGGGATACGCCGCGGTGGCGGCCACGGTATACCCCGCGGGCATGCCCATGATCCGCGTGTTCGACACGCAGGCGATCGGCAGCATGCCGTTGCCGAACGGCGGATTCTGGTAGATGTCGGGACTGATCCGTTCGATCACCGTGGGATCGACCGAGCGCACGCACAGGCCGTTGGCACCGTTCGTGCCCGACCGGTTCGGGATGCGCGGGTCGTAGAAGCCGCCGCTCATCGTGACCTTGGAGATGAACTCGCCCGAGCGAACGGGAACGCTCACGGGCTGCGTCTGACGCCGGTTCCACGGGTTGGGCGTAAAGTCCGTGCTCGCGAAGGAGCCGAGATTCACGTAACGGCCGAACCCGCACTCGAGCACGGGCGAGGTGGTCCACTTTCCCTCGGGATATGGCAGCAGCGAGCGCCAGGTGCCGCCCTCGGTTTGCACTCGCGCGTCGCCCGTGCTCTCGTTGAGGCACATGTCGGTGCCGGGGATGTAGTGAAAGCCCGCGCCGTAGATCGAGCAGACCTTCACGTACTCCACTGCCGCGAACGAAGGCGACGCGGCGAGGAAGAGGCCGGCGCCGAGGCCGAGCGAGATGAACGATCGTTTCAAGTGAGTCTCCGAGAGAGAGGTGGACGGGTTGTCGCGTACAGTCGATTGCGGCCCCCGGCATGGCGATCCGTGATTCTGTGCTGGGGTCCGATGCGGGTCAATCGCGCGCTGATGAGCGTCGTCCGCGTTCGCGCGGGGGCCTAAGCTCCGCGCTTGGCCTTCATCCGCGCCGCCGAGTCCCGGCCGCGCGACTTCCACAACGCGACCTCGCGCTGGCGGTCCAGCGCGGTGGCCGTCTCGCGCTTCATCTCGCGCAGGAGCTTGTGATAGTTGCGCAGGTGGTCGGCATCGACGCTAGCACGTACGGCACACCCGGGCTCCTGCTCGTGCCGGCAGTCCCTGAACCGGCACTGCGGGGCCAGCGCCGCGATATCGGCGAAGGCCCCCGCGAGGGCAGCGTCGGCATCGGGACGCAGCGTGCGCACGCCAGGGGTGTCGATCACGCACGCGCCCCCGGGCAGCCGGTGCAGCGAGCGCGCGGTGGTGGTGTGCTTGCCGCGACCGTCGTTCGCGCGCACGGCGCCGGTGTCCTGCGTCGCGTGGCCGAGGAGCGTATTGGTCAGCGTCGACTTGCCCGCGCCCGACGAGCCTAGGAGCACGAGCGTCTGGCCGCGCGACAAGTAGGGGGCGAGCGCGCGGGCCGCAGCCGGCTGTGTGCCATCGACGGCAACCACCTCGACGACGGCAGGGATGCGGCCCGCCAGGGCATCGAGCCGTGCCGCGAGCAGCGCCTCGGTCGGAGCCGCCACGTCGCGCTTGGTGAGCACCACGACCGGGGTGATGCCCTCGTCGTGGACGAGGGCGAAGTAGCGCTCCAATCGCCGCGGATTGAAGTCGGCATCGAGGCCCATCACGAGGAGCGCGGTATCGACGTTGCTCACGACGGTGTGCCGGCGACCGTCTCCATCGCGCCGCACGATGTGCGTCGACGGGGGAACGCGCGTCTGCACCCAGCGCTCGCCGTGGACATCGGTGTCAGCCAGCACCCAGTCGCCTACGGCGATCGTGCTGTCCTCGTCCTGCAGCAATCGGGTGAGCCGCGGCAACGCGCGGGCGCGCCGGGGCTCGTGCCCGTCGTGCAGCACGAGGCTTTCCCTATGCACTTCGATCACGCGCAGCAGCGCGCCGTTCGGACCCACGGTGTCGGCCAGCTGCATCGCGCGGCCGGCGAGGGCGGGGTGCAGCCCCAGGGTTGAAAGCAGTTCGAAATCGATCTCGATCGTCATGGACGGAAAGCCACCTTCGCGATGAAGCACGGCGGCGCGCCGCGGCGCGC
>CALFEY010000171.1 GCA_937958295.1 uncultured Pseudomonadota bacterium | reverse complement strand
GACACTCCAATCTCGAGCTCTTCATGCTCGTGCTCGAGCCCGGCGGCAACTCCGGTCCCGAGCCCATCACCCGCAACGGCGAGAAGGCGGGCTACGTGCTCGAAGGCCGCTTCGAGCTCGCCGTGGGCACCGAACGCA
Source organism: uncultured Pseudomonadota bacterium (assembly GCA_937958295.1). Lineage (GTDB taxonomy): Bacteria > Pseudomonadota > Gammaproteobacteria > Burkholderiales > Casimicrobiaceae > VBCG01. Next base: position 5,687 of record CALFEY010000171.1, on the reverse strand, counting down.
ACGTGCTCGAGCCGGGCGACAGCTTTCACTTCGATGCGCGCGTGCCGCACCGCTTCGTCAATCTCGCGCCGAGCGCCGCCCGCATCATCTGGATCATCAAGACCGACGTGGCGGCATAGCGCTGGCATCGCGCGCGCCACGCCAACGTTACCTTCGTCTATCTTGTGGGCGGGCCCCCCGTTCCCTAGACTGGATCGCTACCGGTGCACCGCGCGTCCGGTCCGCCGCCATGACGTCCCGTCTCCTTCGCTTACTCGCCCTCGTCCTCCTCGTCGTCGCCGTCGGCAGCACGCCCGCGCGCGCGCAGGAGTTGAAGCCGTTCACCCAGGCCGAGCTCGATCAGATGCTCGCGCCGATCGCGCTCTTTCCCGATGCGCTGCTCGCCCAGGCGTTGATGGCGGCCACGTATCCGTCCGACGTCGCACAGGCCGTCGACTGGGCCTTCGGGCATCGCAACCTCGAAGGCGACGCCGCGGTCAGGGCCGTGCAGGACAAGCCGTGGGATCCCAGCGTGCAGTCGCTCGTGGCCTTTCCGAAGGTGCTCGCGATGTTTGGCGAGGATCCCGCGTGGGTACAGGACCTGGGCGACGCCTTCCTCGCCCAGCCGGAGGCGGTGATGGACTCGGTGCAGTTCCTGCGTGCCAAGGCGCAGGCCGCCGGCAACCTCGCGACCAACGAGCACCAGATCGTCACGGTCGAGCCGGCGCCGCCGCCGCCCACCACCCTCATCGTCAATGCACCGCCGCCGCCCACGCAGATCATCACCATCGCACCGGCCAACCCGCAGGTGGTGTTCGTGCCGATCTACAACCCGATGTGGGCGTTCGGCCCGTGGTGGCATCCCGGCTTCCCGCCGTTCTTCTTCCCGCCCCCCCCACGCTGGGGCTGGGGTTGGAGCAGCGCGGCCCATGCCGGATTCTGGTGGGGGGTGGGGTTCCGCGTGTCGTATTCGCTGTGGGGCGGCGTGAACTGGCGCTCGAACAGCGTGAACATCAACGTCAACCACTGGAACAACATCAACATCAATCGCCGCATCGACTCCCGCGATCGCAACGTGGACTGGCGCCACGACCCGCGCAACCGCCGCGGCGTTCCCTACCGCGACGCCGCCACCCGCGACCGCTTGCGCAACTCGGTGGGCGACGTGCGCAGCCGCGAGGACTATCGCGGACGCGATGTCCAGCGCGACCGCGCGCGCGAGCAGTTGGCCGGCCGCGTGGGTTCGGAGAACCTCAATCGCGATGCCCTGCGCAACGTCGACCGCAATACCGCGCCGCAGCGTCCCGGCACGGGCGCGGCCAGCGATGCGCGCGAGCGGCTCGGCAATGTCGACCGCTCGCAGATCCAGAACCGTGCCGGCAACGTCGACCGCTCGCAGATCCAGAACCGCGCCGGCAGCGTCGATCGCTCGCAGATCCAGAACCGTGCCGGCAGTGTCGATCGCTCACAGCTGCAGTCGCAGGCGCAGAACCGGGCGCCGCAGGTGAACCGCGCCGACGCCCAGCGCCGCGCTGCCGACATCAATCGCGACAACGCCCTCCGCGGCGCCAGTCATCCGCAGCAGGTGCGCCAGCAGGTCGATCGCGGCAACGTGAGCCGCCAGTCCCTGCAGCAGCACGCGCAGGCCCAGGGCATCGATCGCAACAATGCGGCGGCCGCCGCGGCCGCGAGGCGGCGATGAGACCCACCGCGCCGTCGCACTTCCCGCGCACCGCCCCATGGCGAACTTTGCGCCGCCATGCGGCACGCGCCGTGGCGCTCGTGGCGATCGCGGCGCTTCCCCTGGCCGCCCCCGCCCGCGCGCAGGAGGCCTTCCCTTCACCCGACGCGGCATTCGCTGCGCTCGTCGACGGCCTTGCCCGCCATGACGATGCGCAGGTGCGGCGCGCGCTGGGCGCGGGCTACGCGAAGGCGCTGCCGCCGCGCAACCACTTCGAGAGCGATCGCACCGATTTTCTCGCGGCATGGGCCAAGGGTCATCGCGTGGAGCGCGCTGGCAACAGCGCGCACCTCGTGCTGGCCGACGGCTGGTCACTGCCCCTGCCTGTGGTGCTGAACGACGGCGCGTGGCGCTTCGACCTTGCCGCCGGGGCCACCGAGATGCTCGTGCGGCGCATCGGGCGCAACGAGCTTGCCGCGATCAACGCGATGTACGCCTACGTCGACGCGCAGCGCGAGTACGCCGAAGCCGACCGCAACGGCGACGGCCTGCTCGAGTACGCAAAGCGCGTGATCAGCCGGACCGGCCAGCGCGATGGCCTGTACTGGCCCACGGCGGACGGCGAGCGGCCGAGCCCGGCCGGACCGCTCCTCGACACCGCCAACCTGGCCGACGGCTACCACGGCTACCGCTTCCGCATCCTCACGGCGCAGGGGCCGGCCGCCGACGGCGGTGCTCGCGGCTACGTGCGCAAAGGTCGCATGACTGACGGCTTCGCGCTCATCGGGTGGCCGGCACGCTACGGCGATACCGGCGTGATGACCTTCATCGTCAACCACGATGGCGTCGTGTACCAGAAAGACCTTGGCCCGCGCACCTCTACCCTGGCCGCGGCCATCACCCGCTACGACCCGGGCGCGGGATGGAAGGCCCTGCCGGCGCCGTGACCGCCTGATTGCCCGCCGCGACCGCGTCGGGCGCAAAAAAAGCGCCCGGCGGGGAGTCCTCCCCGGCCTGGGCGCTGCGGGAACGCGTGGGGATCGAACCTGGCCGCTAGCTCTTCGGCATGATCACGGTGTCGATCACGTGGATCACGCCGTTGTCGGCGCGCACGTCCACGGCCGTGACGGTGGCGTTGTCGACCGTGACCTTGCCGCCGTCGCTCTTGACCGTGATCGACGAGCCTTCGACGGTCTTGACCTGCCCCGGCTTCACGTCCTTGGCCAGCACGGTGCCCGGCACCACGTGATAGGTGAGGATCTTGGTCAACTGGGCCTTGTCGGCGAGGATGGCGTCGAGCTGCGCCTTGGGAATCTTGGCGAACGCGACGTCGGTCGGCGCGAAGACCGTGTAGGGACCCTTGCCCTTCAGCGTGTCGACGAGCCCGGCCGCCTGCAGCGCGCTGGCCACCGTCTTGAAGCTGCCGACGTCGACGGCGGTATCGACGATATCCTTGGCAACGGCGGGAGTGGTCGCGATCGCCAGGGCCAGCGCGGCGAGCGTGGTGCGGATCTTCATGAGCACCTCAAAAGGATGGGGTGTTGCGTGTAGTCACGGACGCCGGATGGCGCTAATATGACTATACGTCCATTTTATGACCAATTAGTCATGCAATGGTTCCGCCTGATGCCCCGAAGACCGCCTCCCTTGCGCGATCGGCGCAGCTCCACCCCCACCACGCTCCGCACCCGAAAGACGCCTCGCCCATGCAGCGATTCCTCACCGCCCTGGCTTTCGCGCTCGGGCTCGCCGGCTGCTCCACGGTCGACGTGACCGACTACCGTGCGGAGCGCCCGCCGCTCGACCTCGCGCAGTACTTCAACGGCACCATCGACGGCTGGGGCATGTTCCAGGACCGCTCCGGCAAGGTGATCAAGCGCTTCCATGTGCGCATCGACGCGACGTGGTCGGGCAACGCGGGCACGCTCGACGAGCACTTCACCTACTCGGACGGCACCACCGAGAACCGGGTGTGGAAGCTCGTGAAGGACGGCGACCGCTATACCGGCACCGCCGGCGACGTCGTGGGCACGGCGCAGGGATTGGCCGCGGGCAACGCGCTGCGCTGGAACTACGTGCTGGCGCTGCCGGTGGACGGCCGCACCTGGCACATGGACATGGACGACTGGATGTTCCTCGTGGACGAGCGAACGATGCTCAACCGCACCACGATGTCCAAGTTCGGCGTGCGGGTGGGCGAGGTCACCCTCTCGTTCCGCAAGCGCTGAGCGCCGGCGTGTCGCCTAGCCGCGCCTGAACCGATATACCGCGATCTCGCCGAACAGATTCGGCAGCACGCTCACCTGCCGCCCGCCCACCAGCACCGCGCGGTTCTCCACCACGCAGTTGCGCTCGGCGAGGAAGGCATCGAAGTCGGCCACCGTGCACAGGTGGATGTTCGGCGTGTCGTACCACTGGTACGGCAACTCGTGCGATACCGGCATGCGCCCGCGCAGGATCTGCCAGCGGTGCGACCAGTGCCCGAAGTTGGGAAACGTCACGATCACCTCGCGCCCCACGCGCAGCATCTCCTCGACGATCTCCTCGGTGTGGCGCATCGCCTGGAGTGTTTGCGACAGGATCACGCAGTCGAACGAGGCATCGTCGAAGCCGGCGAGCCCCGACTCGAGATTGCTCTGCAGCACGTTCACGCCGTTGCGCACGCTGGCGAGCACGCCCGCATCGGCGATTTCCACGCCATAGCCGGTGGCGCCCCGCTCGCGCGCGAGGTACGCGAGGAGACTGCCGTCGCCGCAACCGAGGTCCAGCACGTTCACGCCCTGAGGCAGCCAGCTCGCGATCAGGGCGAAGTCGGCGCGGCCGGCCTGCCGCTCGCGCTCTTCCACCTTGCGGCGCACCTCGGCACCGAAGCGGAAGGTGGAGTAGTCGGCGTCGGAGGCGATGTTGTCGAAGTACGCCCGCACCAGGTCGTGGTACTGCGGATTGTCGAGCAGGAACGCATCGTGTCCGTGCGGAGCGTCGATCTCCGCATAACAGACGTCGCGCCGGCTATCCACGAGGGCCTTCACGATCTCCCGCGAGCGCGCCGGCGTGAAGCGCCAGTCGGTGGTGAACGAGGCCACGAGGAACCTGCATTGCGCGCCGGCGACGGCGGCGTCGAGGCTGCCGCCGGCGGCATTGGCGGGATCGAAATAGTCGAGCGCCTTGGTGATGCGCAGGTAGGTGTTGGCGTCGAAGTACTCGGCAAACTTCTCGCCCTGGTAGCGCAGGTACGACTCGATCTGGAATTCGGGCGCGAAGGAGTAGTTGAGGCCGTCGCGCAGCGTGCGGCCGAACCGGTCCTCCATCTGCGAATCGGACAGGTACGTGATGTGACCCACCATGCGCGCGATGCGCAGGCCGCGCCGCGGCAACGTGCCCTGCCGCGCGAAATGGCCATCGTGGAAATCCGGGTCCGTCATGATGGCCTGCCGCGCCACCTCGTTGAAGGCGATGTTCTGCGCGGAGAGGTTGGGCGCCGCGGCGATCACGAGAGCGTGCCGCACGCGCTGCGGATAGCGGATCGCCCAAGCGAGCGCCTGCATGCCGCCCAGGCTGCCGCCCATCACCGCGGCGAATTGCGCGATGCCCAGGCGGTCGGCCAGGCGCGCCTGCGAGTCGACCCAGTCCTCCACCGTGACGATGGGGAAATCGCTGCCCCATGGCTGGCCGGTGTCGGGATTGCGGGTGAGCGGACCGGTGGATCCAAAGCAGCTGCCGAGGTTGTTCACCCCGATCACGAAGAAGCGCTTGGTGTCGAGCGGCTTGCCCGGCCCGATCATGTTGTCCCACCAGCCCACGTTGTCCGGCTCGCTGGCGTAGTAGCCCGCCACGTGATGGGACGCGTTCAAGGCGTGACAGATCAGCACCGCGTTGGAGGCGTCGGCGTTCAGCGTGCCGTAGGTTTCGTAGGCGAGCTCGTAGCGGGTCAGCCATTTCCCGCAGGAGAGCTGCAACGGCTCGGTGAACGTAGCGAGCTGGGCTTCCACCGCGCCCACGGACTTGCCGCGGGCCTGCGCTACGTCGG
>CALFEY010000170.1 GCA_937958295.1 uncultured Pseudomonadota bacterium | reverse complement strand
GCGCGGTCCTCAACATCTACGACGAGATCTTCAAGCAGGACAAGGTCAAGCACGTCCTCGTGCGCCACGAGCAGGGGGCGGTCCATGCGGCCGACGGGTACTCCCGCTCGTCCACCAAGGTGGGCGTGGCGCTCGTCACGTCGGGGCCGGGCGTCACCAACGCGGTCACGGGCATCGCCACCGCGTACATGGACTCCATCCCGATGGTCATCCTCACCGGGCAGGTCCCCACGCACGCCATCGGCCAGGATGCCTTCCAGGAGTGCGACACCGTCGGCATCACACGGCCGTGCGTGAAGCACAACTTCCTCGTGAAGGACGTGAACGACCTCGCCCTCACGATCAAGAAGGCGTTCTACCTCGCGGCCACGGGGCGTCCCGGGCCGGTACTCGTGGACATCCCCAAGGACGTGACGCAGGCGGTGGCGGAGTTCGCCTATCCCAAGACCGTCACGATGCGTTCGTACAACCCGGTCACCAAGGGGCACTCGGGCCAGATCAAGAAGGCCGTGAACCTGCTGCTCGAGGCCAAGCGGCCGATGGTGTACGCGGGCGGCGGCGTGGTCCTCAACAACGCGGCGCCCCAGCTCACGCGCCTGGTCCGCCTGCTGGGCTTCCCCTGCACGAACACGCTGATGGGACTGGGCGGATTCCCCGGTACCGATCCGCAGTTCACGGGCATGCTCGGCATGCACGGCACCTACGAGTCGAATATGGCCATGCAGCACTGCGATGTGCTCATCGCAGTGGGCGCGCGCTTCGACGACCGGGTGATCGGCGACCCGGCGCATTTCTTCCGCAGCGACCGCAAGATCATCCACATCGACATCGATCCGTCATCGATCTCCAAGCGCGTGAAGGTCGACGTGCCCATCGTGGGATACGTGGGTGACGTCCTGGAAGAGATGGTCAAGATCATCGAGTCGTCGCCGTTGCGACCCGATCCGGCCGCCCTCAAGGCGTGGTGGGCGGAGATCAAGGAGTGGCAGCGCAAGGATTGCCTCAGGTACGACACCAAGAGCGAGCTCATCAAGCCGCAGTTCGTGATCCAGAAGCTCTACGAGCTCACCAAGGGCGACGCCTTCATCACGTCCGACGTTGGGCAGCACCAGATGTGGGCTGCGCAGTACTACAAGTTCGACAAGCCGCGGCGCTGGATCAACTCCGGCGGCCTCGGCACGATGGGCTTCGGCCTGCCGGCCGCGATGGGCGTGCAACTCGTCAACCCGGACGCGACCGTCGCGTGCGTGACGGGCGAGGCCTCCATCCAGATGTGCATCCAGGAGCTGTCGACCTGCAAGCAGTATCACCTGCCCATCAAGATCGTAAACCTCAACAATCGCTACATGGGCATGGTGCGGCAGTGGCAGGAGTTTTTCTACGGCAACCGCTACGCCGAGTCGTACATGAACGCGCTGCCCGACTTCGTGAAGCTCGCCGAGGCCTACGGGCACGTCGGGCTCAAGATCGAGAAGCCCGGCGACGTCGAAGGCGCCATCAAGGAGGCACTGAAGCAGAAGGAGCGCCTCGTGTTCATGGACTTCATCACCGACCAGAAGGAGAACGTGTTCCCGATGGTGCCGGGCGGCAAGGGGCTGACCGAGATGATCCTGGCGGAGGAGCTATGAGCGCCGCCGGACCGTTCCAAGGCGCTCGCCCCCTGGGGGGAGATCGCGTAGCGATGTCGGGGGGCGCCATATCGAGCGCCGCCGGACCGTTCCAAGGCGCTCGCCCCCTGGGGGGAGATCGCGTAGCGATGTCGGGGGGAGATTACCGATGAGACACATCCTTTCCATCCTGTGCGAGAACGAAGCCGGGGCGCTGTCGCGCATCTCCGGACTGTTCTCGGCACGGGGCTACAACATCGATTCGCTCACGGTCGCGCCCACCGAAGACCCCACGATGTCGCGCTTTACCATCGTGACCTCAGGCACCGACGACATCATCGAGCAGATCACCAAGCAGTTGAACAAGCTCGTGGAGGTCGTGAAGGTCGTGGACCTCACCGATGGCAACCACATCGAGCGCGAGCTGATGCTCGTGAAGGTACGCGCGGCGGGCAAGGACCGTGAGGAGATGAAGCGGCTGGCCGATATCTTCCGCGGCCGCGTGCTCGACGTGACCGACAAGAGCTACACGATCGAGCTCACCGGCACCAGCGAGAAGCTCGACGCGTTCCTGCAGTCGATCGAGCCGGGCGTGATCCTCGAGACGGTCCGAACGGGTGCGTCGGGGATCGGGCGCGGCGAGCGCGTGCTACGCGTGTAGCGCGCCGCCGGCCGCGGTCAAGAAACGAGTTTGCTGTCGATACTGTCAACCAAGGAAAGATTGCGATCATGATGAAGGTCTACTACGAAAAAGACGCCGACCTCTCGCTCATCAAGGGCAAGAAGGTCACCATCGTGGGCTACGGCTCGCAGGGCCACGCCCACGCCCAAAACTTGAACGATTCGGGCGTGAAGGTCACGGTGGGATTGCGCAAGGGAGGGGCATCCTGGGACAAGGCCAAGAAGGCCGGGCTCAAGGTCGCGGAAGTCGGCGAAGCCGTGGCCAACGCCGACGTCGTGATGATGCTGATGCCCGACGAGAGCATCGGCGCCGTCTACAAGAGCGAAGTCGAGCCCAACATCAAGAAGGGCGCGATGCTGGCGTTCGCGCACGGCTTCAACGTGCACTACGGCCAGGTGCAGCCCCGCGCCGACCTCGACGTCGTGATGATCGCGCCCAAGGCGCCGGGCCACACCGTGCGCTCGACCTACGCCGCCGGCGGCGGCGTGCCGATGCTCATCGCCGTGCATCAGGACGCCTCCAAGAAGGCCCGTGACGTCGCGCTGTCGTACGCCGCGGCCATCGGCGGCACCCGCGCCGGCGTGATCGAGACCAACTTCCGAGAAGAGACCGAGACCGACCTCTTCGGCGAGCAGGCCGTGCTCTGCGGTGGCACCGTCGAGCTCATCAAGGCGGGCTACGAGACGCTGGTGGAAGCGGGTTACGCGCCCGAGATGGCCTACTTCGAGTGCCTGCACGAGCTCAAGCTCATCGTGGACCTGATCTACGAGGGCGGCATCGCCAACATGAACTACTCCATCAGCAACAATGCGGAGTACGGCGAGTACGTGAGCGGCCCGAAGATCGTCACGCCCGAGACCAAGCAGGCGATGAAGGAGATGCTCGCGCGCATCCAGACGGGCGAGTACGCCAAGGACTTCATCCTCGAGAACCGCGCCGGAGCCCCCACCCTGGCTGCCCGTCGCCGCCTGATGGGCGAGCACTCGATCGAGGTCGTGGGCGCGAAGCTGCGCTCGATGATGCCCTGGATCGGCAAGAACAAGCTCGTGGACCAGTCGCGCAACTAGGCGCAGGCGGCACGCGATGAGGAGCCGCGTCCCCACCTCCCGCCCCGGCCGCGAGCGCGGCTGGGTGGGCCTCGTGGTCATCCTCATCGCGCTCGCCATCGTTGCCTGGCTGTCCAAGGACGCGCTCATGAGATACGGCATGCTCTCCGGTGGGACCACCGCCGCCAAGCGTGCCCCAGGCAGCCCCGCCCCGGGTGGCGGGGAGGCGCCTACGCCGTCCAACGTCATGGAAAAGGCGAAGGCGTTGGAGGGCATGCTCCAGCAGGAGAGCGCGAAGAGGGACGGCGGGAACTAGGCCCCGGCGATGTTCCGGCGGGCAGCGACGGCGGCGTGGGGACGGCGGTAGGGCATAATGCGGCCCGTTTGCCGCCCTGTTTGCTGCTGCGAAGGCCCGCATGTCCCGCGACTACCCGCATCCGTTCATCGCCCGCGAGGGCTGGCCCTTCCTGGCGATCGCCCTTTTGGTCGCGATCGCCTTCACCGTGCTGGGCTGGGTCGTGCTGGCGGTGCTCGCCTGGTGCGCGGTGGCCTTCATCACGCAGTTCTTCCGCGATCCGGCGCGCACCATTCCCACGGAGCCCAAGGCCGTGCTCTCGCCGGCCGACGGCCGGGTGGTGAAGGTGGAGAAGGTGCGCGACCCGTATCTCGCGCGCGACGCGCTCAAGATCAGCGTGTTCATGAACGTGTTCAACGTGCACAGCAACCGCAGCCCTGTGGACGGCAAGGTCGTCGATCGCTGGTATCACGGTGGCAGCTTCCTCAATGCCGCGCTCGACAAGGCCTCGCTCGAGAACGAGCGCAATGCCCTGCATCTGCGCACCGCGGCCGGGCAGGACGTGACCTGCGTGCAGATCGCGGGCCTCGTCGCGCGGCGCATCCTCTGCTACGTCGAGCCCGGCGCCACGCTCACGCGCGGCCAGCGCTACGGCTTTATCCGCTTCGGCTCTCGCGTGGATGTGTACCTCGATCCTTCCGCGCGGCCACGCGTTGCGGTCGGCGACAAGGTGGCGGCGACGCAGACCATCCTCGCCGACTTCGCCTGATCGCGCCAGGCGAGCCACCGGCGACCCGTCCATGCAGGACTACGACCACGAGCGCGCGGTGCTGAAGAACCGCATCCGCCGGCGCGGGATCTACATCCTGCCCAACCTGTTCACGCTCGCCGCGCTCTTCGCCGGGTTCTACGCGATCGTGCAGGCGATGAACCTCAACTTCGACCACGCGGCCATCGCGATCTTCGTGGCCATGTTCCTCGACGGCCTCGACGGGCGCGTGGCGCGGCTCACCAAGACGCAGAGCGCGTTCGGGGCGGAGTTCGACAGCCTGGCCGACATGGTGTCGTTCGGCGCGGCACCCGCGCTCGTGATGTACGAGTGGGTGTTGCGTGACCTCGGCCGCTGGGGCTGGGTGGCCGCGTTCCTGTACTGCGCCGGGGCCGCGCTGCGCCTCGCGCGCTTCAACACGATGCTCGACGTGGCGGACAAGCGCTGGTTCACCGGCATCCCCAGCCCGGCGGCCGCGGCGCTGGTGGCCGGCTTCGTGTGGATCATGGACGACTACGACATCGATCCCGATTCCGTGCGCTGGTGGGCGTTGTTCGTCACCGTGTTCGCCGGTCTCACCATGGTGAGCAACCTCAAGTACTGGAGCGGCAAGGCGATCAACCTGCGCAAGAGCGTCCCCTTTGTGGCGGTGCTCGTGGCGGCAGTCGCGGTCGCGCTCACCGCGTTGCAGCCCCCGCTCGTGCTCTTCGCAGGCTTCGTGGTCTACGCCATCTCGGGCTACGTGGTGTCGGCCTGGATGCAGCTGCGCCGGGGCCGCCCCGGCAAGACGCTTTGAACGCGCCGGCCGCCTTGCCGCACGCGATGCGCGCTGCTACGGCGGATCGCGTGGCGCCGCGCATCGCGGTGCTCGTGCCCTGTTACAACGAGGCGCTCACCGTGGCCAAGGTGGTGGCGGACTTCTCCGCGGCGCTCCCCGGCTGCACGGTGTACGTGTACGACAACCGCAGCTCCGATGGCACCGGGGACATCGCGCGCGCCGCCGGGGCCGTGGTGCGGCGCGAGGAGCGGCCGGGCAAGGGCGGCGTGATGCGCCGCATGTTCGCGGAGATCGACGCCGACATCTACGTGGTCACCGACGGCGATGCCACCTACGATGCCACGCGCGCGCCCGAGATGGTCGAGCGCCTCGTGCGTGACGATCTCGACGTGGTCACCGGCATCCGCGACCACGGGGAGCGCGACGCCGCGTATCGCCGTGGCCACCAGTTCGGCAACCGCATGTTCAACTGGCTGCTCGGCGTGCTCTTCGGCGAGCGCCCCACGGACATGTTCTCGGGCTATCGCGCGATGTCGCGGCGCTTCGTGAAGTCCTTTCCCGCCGAGGCGCGGGGCTTCGAGATCGAGACGGAGCTCACCGTGCACGCGCTCGACCTGCGCGTGCCCACCGCCGAGATCGTGACGAGCTACTTCGAGCGCCCCGAAGGGTCCACCAGCAAGCTGTCCACCTACAAGGACGGCCTGCGCATCCTCTACACGATGGCGCGCCTGTTCCGCGACGTGCGTCCGCTGCCCTTCTTCAGCACCTGCGCGGCGCTGCTCGCCGTGGCCGGCCTGGCCTTCGGCGTCGAGGTGGTGATCGAATACCTCCACACGCACCTCGTGCCGCGCCTGCCCACGGCAGTGCTGGCCACCGGGCTCATGCTCCTCGCATCGCTGTCGCTCGCCTGCGGCCTCATCCTCGACAGCGTGGCGCGCGGCCGGCGCGAGATGAAGCGCCTCGCCTACCTTGCTGTGGGCGCGCAGCCGCGCCCGGGCGACGGCGCGGACTAGGCACTGCCTCGCGCTTACCCTTTGGGCGCGCACGACGGCGCGCCCGCATCCGCCGTGAACACGCCGAGCTCGAACACCACGGTGCCGTCGGCCTGCGCATAGGGCGTGCGCGCGGGCGGGCTCCACGCGAGGTTCTCCTGCCACTGCGCGAAGCGCACGTCACGGTCCGGCCCCACCAGCGCCACGGCCACGTTGCGCCCGTGGCACAGCATGTGGCGCGCGGACTGCGGATCCTCCCCCGTGTCCATCCCCACACGGCCGCGGGTGAGGAAGGCCACGGGCATCGACAGCCCCCAGTCCGGGAAGTACACGAAGGGCTTGCGCGGATCGGCGTCGAGGTCCTTCGCGAAGCGATTGATCGCATCCGAGTACAGTCCCACGCCGCGCGTGCGCGCGAGCTCCGCACCTTCGTACGCCTGTCCCACGACGTTGAGGCCCACGAGGAGCAGCAGAGGCCCCGCGGCTGCCCACAGCTGCAGGCGGGGACGAGCGCCGGCGAGCGCGTCGCGCAGGGACAGCGCCAGCGCGATGTACAACAGCGGCAGGATGACCACGAAATGATGCCCGCCCAGGCGGTTGCCGAAGACGAGCGCCGCCGCGAGAAACGACGCCACCAGCGCCAGCACGATGCGCAGCGCGGCGCTCGCCGCGCGCCGTCGTTCCGCGATCAGCCACAAGGCCAGCGGTACTGCCACGAGCAGAGCCGTCTTGAGCGTGGCCCCGGGCAGGCGCCCGGCCTCGCTGAAGATGAGGTGATGGTGCCACCAGTTGTGTAGGACGGACTCGACGAGTTTCCACGCGTAGGCCAGGCGATCCCAGGGCGGGAGGGACGACTTCCACACGCCGAGGGTGCTCTGCTGCTCCTGTACGAAGCGCCAGAAGCCCGCGAGACCCCCGCGCTCGCGGATGATGAGGCCGTAGCCCACCCAGTAACCCGCGAGGCCCACGGCCAGTCCGCTGCCCCAGGCGAGGAGACCGCGCAGGCGTGCCGCCCAAGCCACGCCGGGGCGCGCGAGCAGCGCCCCCACCAGCGCCGGGAAAAAGAAGGCGTACACGAAGTAGCCGAAGATCGCGATGCCGTACGAGAAGCCGCCCAGGAGCCACCAGCGCGTACGGTGGACCGTGCCGGCGTCGTTGGCGTGCAGCAAGCAGGCAAGGCCGGCCAGGAGCCAGCTGCCGGATCCCAGCGTGATGTAGCTCTGGGTGCGAAAGGCGTAGGAGAACCCCGGGTCCAGTGCGAGGGCCGCGCACGCCACGGCCGCGAGCCACGCGACCGCGCGCGCGCGCAACAGTACCGCGAAGGCGCCGCCCAGCACCGCGAGGCCGAACATCGCATGCGTGAGGCGCAGGCCCACCACGTCGGTGCCGAAGAGCCAGAAGAAAGGAAGACCCGCCCAGAAGGTGAGCGAGCCGTGGTAGAGCGCGATCAGCACGGGCAGGCGCTGGCCGGCGAGATAGTTGCCGGACAGCACCCACGCGCCGATCGGCTCCGCCCGGCGGTTGAGGATCTTGGCGACGAGATAGTCGGGATTGACCGCGTCCATGTACACGCCCGGCAAGGTGATCTGCCATAGCGCGACGCTCGCGTACGCGGCAATCACGAGCAGGAATGCCAACGCCGGGTGCGCCCACCAGCGACGGGCAGTGGCGACCGGAATGGCGCTGTCGGTCATCGCTTCGGCGGCATGGCGTCGGAAGCGCGGACCACCCGACACAGGGTGAGCGGCTCGGCCACGAGATGCGTGTGCACCGGCGCACATGTCGAGGCGATCTTGAGCAGCCCACGGGCGGCGAGCGCGGCCACGCCGTCGCGCCCTGCATCGGTGAGCGCATACATCGGACCGTCGTGCGCCCTGATCGCGGCGTTGACGGCATCCTCCAGTCGCGTGTTGTGCAGGGCATTCACGATGCCGTTGTCGATGCCCACCACCCGCGCGGGCGTGGGCTTGAGGAACGGAACCACATGCGCCATCGGTGCATCGACCGCGAACACCACGAGCGAGTTGGGCTCGAGGTCCGGGCCGCGCACGTCGAACCAGGCGTCCTTGAACGGCACGCGTCCCCACGACCCGGCTTGCGTGAACACCACCACGAATGCGGCCACCGCGATCATCACCGCGGGCGCGTGGCCGGGTCGCAGGTTGCGCAGCAAGAGCGTCATGAGAAGGGCGCCCGTGAGGAGGTCGAGCGTCACGAGATAGCGGTAGTTCGAATGCTGCGCCGTCCACAGGAGGAAGGACCCGATGAAGAACGCCACGAGGAAGCGCCACGCGCGGCTCACGCCGCGATGCTCCGGCGCGGGCAGCCGTCCCCGCTGCGCGATGAAGACCCACAGCCACACGGCGCCGCAGACGAGCGCGGTACCGTACAGGAGCGGCATCCGCACGTCGCGGTACTCGACCTCGGACACGAAGAAGGGTTTGGGCGAGTACAGGTCGAACGGGAAGCGCAGCCACGCGAAGACGTCGAAGGGGCCATACCGGCGGCCGATGACCTGGGTCTTGACCCACCAAGGGGAGCGGATCCACTCGTTGCCGTAGGGAAAGATCGGGCTGCCGTAGTGGATCCACAGCGCGACGGCCCAGGGACCGTAGGCCAGCGCGAAGCCTCCGAGCACGGCGCAGCCGAACATGAAGGTCTCGCGCACGCGGGCGAGGGTGGCGCTGCGCGTCCACGGGCCCCGCAGCACCAACGCGAGCGCGAGGCCGACGGCGAAGGTGCCCGCCGTGAGCTTCGCTCCGGTCGCGATGCCGAGCAGCGCTCCGGCGGTCAGCAGTGCGCCGGCGGGCAGCCGGCCGTCGTCCCGCTGCACCAACGCACGCACGATGAGCCACAGCCTGCCGAGCACGAGCGCCGCGAGGGGCCACTCATTCATCGTGGTTCCGAGCGTGGCACGTCCCATCGCACCGGTGATCCCGATGGCGAATGCGGCGCCGATTGCCGCGCGGCGCTCGACCCCTGACAGGTCGGCGAACAGATGGCGCAGGATCAGCGCCAGGAAGAAGGCCGCCACCCCTGCCGGCACGGCCAGCACGAATGCGATGGCGCGCGGCGGCCAGCCGCCCGCCGCCATGGCGTAGAACGGCAGGTCGAGCAGCGGATTGTGAAACGTCTGTAGCTGTGCGGCCGCGAGGTCAGGGCCGAAGATGCGTCCCGCGAGCCATGCCCACGGGTTGTAGAAGTGGTAGTTCTGCAGGTCCCAATTGGCATCCTGCCCGAGGGAGATCGACAGGGTGCCGGCGACGACGATGCATACCCCGAACAGGACGGCATCGTAGAGCGCGGCTCGGCGCGGCGAGGCGACGAGAGGGATCGGGGCAGGATTTGCGGGCAAGGCGGGCGACTTGTCGCGGTGGCGTGGGAAGTGAAGACGATCCTGCGGCGCGCGGATTATGCCATCGCGCCCGCGCGCCGCATCACGGCGTGCTGCGGCGAACGAGGCGGCACAGCTCGATCGGGCTCGTGGGCATGTTCGTCACGATCACCGCGCACGCCTGCGTGCGCGCAAGACCGTGCGCTGCGATCACCTCGCGGCCCTCGGTGAGTGGAAAGGTGAGCTGGTAGAACGAGCCGCGGTGGTCGCGCACGATCGCGTCCACTTCTTGGGTCAGTCGCGTGGGCCGGTCCGGATGGACGAGGGTATTGAGGGCGGCCACGTAGCGCGGCGCCGCGCCGAGAAGGGGGATGAGGTAGGCCACGGCCTCGCCCGTCGTCA
>CALFEY010000169.1 GCA_937958295.1 uncultured Pseudomonadota bacterium | reverse complement strand
CGCTACTCCGTACCGCTGACCCTCATCGCCGTATACGTGCTGCTGGCCACGATCGCGATCGACAAGCCGGGCTACTACTACGACGAGGTCATCCACGTGCCGGTGGCCATGCGCGCGCTCGGCCAGTGCGACGTGGACGCCGCCGTCACGCTGCAAACGGGGTGCTTCCCGCTTATGCAGACGCTGGGCTACGTGGGCGCGGTCAAGGCCTGGCTCACGGCACCGCTCATCGGCATGTTCGGGACGAGCGTGTGGACCGTGCGGCTGCCGCCGATCGCGCTGGGGGCCCTGGCGCTCTTCGCGCTGTGGTCGTTCGCGCGGCGCGAGCTCGGCGGCGCGTGGGCGGCGCTGCTCCTGACGCTGCTCGTGTGCGATCCGGTGCTGCTCAACCATGCGCGCCTGGACTGGGGCCCGCAGATGATCGCGCTGCTGATGCGGGTACTCTCGCTGGCGGCCCTGCTGCGCTGGCTGCAAACGGGACGCCTGTTCTGGCTCGCGGTGGTGTGCGCCACGTTCCTCATCGGCTTCATCGACAAGCTCAACTTCATCTGGGTCATCGTGGCGTGGCTCGCGGCGGTGGCCACAGTGATGGGCGGCACGGCGTGGGGACGCCTGCGCAGCGGCGCGCCGTGGCAGCCCCTGCTCGCGGGCCTCACGCTCGCCCTTCTCGCGTGGGGCACCGTCACGCTCGTGCGCCGCGCGGCCGGCCTCGATATCCTGGGCGACGCGCAGACGCTCACACTGGGCGCCCAGCTTGCCAAGGTGTGGAACCTGTACGCCCAGACGTTCAGCGGCCTCTCGGTGCTGCAGTGGGTGTTCGGGGTCGACGTGCCCGCCACCCCCGCCTTCAACGTGCTGCTCGTGGTGCAGCTCGCCACCGCCGTGGTGATGCTCGCCTGGTGCCGTCCCTGGTCGCCCGCGCGCCGCCTCCTCGCCTTCCTCACCGCGGCCACGTTCTACCTCGTGCTCGCCATCGCGGGCACGCGCCAGGTCGGTGGATCGCATCACCTGTTCATGATCTGGCCCATGCCCACGCTGCATCTGGTGGCGCTCGTCGCCATCGCCGCCCAGCACCTGGGCACCGAGCGAGGCCGCGGCATGGCGCTGCGCGCCACGATCGCCCTGTGCGGGGTGATCGTGGGTGGGACCTTGCTCGCCTGGAACATCGCCATGGACCTGCGCTATGCCGACGTGTGGCGCAACGACCGCGACTTCCGACCGTTGTTCGATCCTGCGATCGCCAATCTCGGCACGCGCCTCGAGACGCTCGCCCCGGATCGCGTGATCGCGGTCGACTGGGGGCTGCACCAGCCGCTGGTCACGCTCGCTGGCCGCACGCGCGCGCCCCACTACCGCGAATGGACCTGGCGGCTCATCGACGCCGGACCCGCGCTGGAGCGCGACGATCTCACGCGGGCGATCGCCGCGGACGTCACCGGCAAGCGGGTGGCCTTCGTGCTGCACGGTCCGGGCCAGTCGGTATTCCAGGGCGCGCGCCCGCGCCTGGACAAGCTGCTGGCCAAGACGCAGCCCTGCAGCACCACCGAGGAGGACTTCATGAATGCCGCGGGGAAGACGATCTTCGTGATCGTGCTCGCCGACTACGCGAGCTGCAAGCCGCGCAGCTGAACGCGGCGATGCCCGCCGCGAACGGGGAGCGCGGTCAGCGGATGCCGCGCACCGCGAGCCAAGCCACGATCGCCGCGATGATGGCGAGCGACACCCAGCGGATCCACGGCCTGCTCTCGGGCGCGCGGCCGGCGTCGACTTCCACTATCTCTCCCGTCTCCGCGACTACCGCCTCCATCGGCGCGGCCTCGGCCGCGGCAGGCGGCGCCAGCAGGGCGCTGAAGCGCTCGAAGAACTCGTCGGCAATCTTGGCCGCGGCGCCATCGATGAGGCGCGAGCCGATCTGGGCGATCTTGCCACCCACGCTGGCGCTCACGACGTAGGTGAGCGCCGTGCTGTCCGCTTCCGCAGGCAGCAGCGTGACCCTGGCCTCGCCGTTGGCGAAGCCGGCCGCGCCGCCCTGCCCTTCGAACTTCAGCGTGTAGCCCGTGGGCGGCGTGCGATCGGCCATCTTCACGTTGCCGGTGAAGCGCGCCGAAACGGGGCCTACCTTGGCGGCCACCACCGCACGCCACTCGCCTTCGCCCGTGGCGTCGAACGACTCGCAGCCGGGGATGGCTGCCTTCAGCACGTCCGGGTCGTTGAGGGCTTCCCACACCCTGGCAGGAGGCGCGGGCACGACCCGCGTGTTGGTCATTTCCATCGAGTCGTCCTGCGCTGCGCGAAGGGGGACATTTAAGCGAACCGCCGAGATCGTAGCAAATCGCGCGGGGCGCCGCCTCTGCGTCGCGGGGGCCGCCGTCGCACGCGCGCGTCAGATCACGAAGGACTCAAGCGTCTCCGGCGCGAAGAGCTCCTCAGGTTGCAGGCGATGCTTCGACAGCCCCTGCTCGTGCGAATAGCGCAGGAACGTGTCGAGCGTGGCGCGGTTGCGCTCGAAGCCATAGGGCCAGAAATCGGGACCCATGAGCGCCTCGGCCTCCTCCACGTGCTCGACGAGCCAGGGCAGCATCGTCTTGAGCGCGGCAGTCTCGCGAAAGTCTTCGTAAACGAGCGCCTGGGCGGCGACGAAGGCCTTCATCAGCGACTGCGCGATCCACCGGTGCGCCTCGTACACGTCGCGGCGAATGGCGATCACGTGCATGATCGGGAAGATCCCCGTGCGCTGGTAATACTCACGTTCGACCGCCTTGAACTGCGGAAACAGCCGCTGCACGCGGCCATCGCGGGCCTTGAACGACGACGGCGCACGCGCGGTATGCAGCGCATCGATCTCGCCGTCGGCCAGCATGCGCGCAAGCGTCTGCGTGGGCCCGATGCGCTCCAGGCGGATCGACGGCGGCAGGTCGAGCTTCAACTTCTCGGAGCGCCCGGGCGACTCCTCGCCGCCTGTCACGTAGGTGACGCCGTCCACCGGGACGCCGTAGTCGTCGGCGAGGATGCCGCGGATCCACACGGGCGCCGTCATCTGGTACTCCGGACAGCCCACGCGCTTGCCCACGAGATCCTTCGCCTCGCGGATGCCGGCTTTGGCGTTCACGTAGATGGACGAGTGGCGGAACATGCGCGACGGAAACACGGGGATGGCCACGAACTGCCGTGGCTCACGGAACAGCGACACCGTGTACGACGACAGCGACATCTCGGCCACGTCGAACTCGCGATGGCGCAGCATGCGGAAGAAGGTTTCCTCCACCGGCATCTCGAGGTAGTTGAGGTCGATGCCGTCGATGGCAACGCGGCCATCGGCAATCGCACGCAGGCGGTCGTAGTTCCAGCAGCCGAACGTAAGGGAGAGTCGGGACATGGGCTCTTTGTGCGGCCATTGGCGGGCCGCCGCGATGAAGTGAAGGAGCACGCCGCGGGTGGCGGCGCGCGCGGGAAGGAACGCGTATCAGTCGGCGGCGGCGGCAGTCTGCGGCGCAGGCTCGCCGAGCGAGCGCCACTCCGTGCCCTTGGGCACCACGCCCTCGAACGAGCGCAGGTGGGCCTTGGGCACGGCGGCGCCGATGGCTGGCGCGCCCGCGGCAAAGCTCTGCACGGCCTCGAGCATCACGCGGCGGAACTCCACGATGGCGAGGTCGGACGCGCCCAGGCGATCGCGCGAGCGGTCGGCGATGGGGCCCATCGTCTCCCACATCACGACGTCCTGATTGGGAATGCCGGGGATGCCCGTGAAGCTGCCGAGCTTCATCGCCTGCCGATCCTGCAGGTAGCCATTGGCCAGCGTGCGCTTGCGCCGCCAGTCGCGCTCGACGTCGATGCCCACCTGCGCCGCGCAGAACTTGCGCCAGGCCTCCGGGTCCACGCCGGCCGGCTCGCGCTCGTTCCAGGCGATGAAGTGAAACATCGTGTGGGTATCGTCGATCGGCACGTTGATGTTGGCCACGTTGTAGAGGTTGTTGGGCGGGATCAGCACCGTGATGGGCGCCACGAAGACCGAGATGCGCACGTAGTCGTTGGTGGCCGCGTTGTTGATTGGCCGGCGGATCGCGGCGTACTTGAAGCCGTAGTCCGTCTTCTCCGTGACGAGCCGAGGGGCCTTGTCGGTGGAGGGCCGCAGCCAGACGTTGCTCGTGGCCTTGGCGCTGTCCACGCGCGCGGGGGTCATGTCCGACGAGTGCAGCGACGAGCTGTGGGCGGAATCGATGGCCCCTTCCAGCACCTGCGCCCAGTTGCAATCCACCACGAACTTCACCACCGAGACCTTGGCGTCGGCCGTTGGCGCGAACGGGGGCGGCTCGAACGGGGGCATGGCGTCCTTCGGCCCCATGTAGGTCCACACGAATCCGCCGTGCTCGTGCGCCGGATAGGCGGTGTGCTTGACCTTCTGGGCGAGCGCGCTGCCGGCCGTCTCGGAGGGCATCTCGAGCACGTTGCCTTCGACGTCGATCTTCCAGCCGTGGTAGAGGCAACGCAATCCGCAGTCCTCGTTGCGGCCGAACACCAGTGACGCACGGCGATGCGGGCAGTAGCGGTCGAGCACCCCCAGGCGGCCGTCGGAGTCGCGGAACACCACGAGGTCCTCGCCGAACAGGCGCACGGCCACCGGATCGCCGTCGGCTTCCACGACCTCCTCCGAGAGGCAGGCCGGGATCCAGTGCCGGCGCATGAGCTGCCCCATGGGGGCGTCGCCCTCCACGCGGCACATGAGGTCGTTCTCTTCGGGTGTCATCATGGCAGCCTCCGGTCGTGGGCCGCAGGACCGGTCGCCGCGGCGGGGTTCGCGGCGGCGCTCGCCACAGGAGCGCAAGGTGCTTGCGGGTAGATTCTTAGGACTCTAAGATGACCGATTTCCGGCCCCGTGTAAAGACGGCGTCGCCTCGTCTTCCCCATGAATCCCGACTCCGCACCCAACACCCCGGACGAGCTCGCCTTCCGCGACCTCGTGGTCCTGGCCGCCGTCCCCGCCGCGCGCGACATCGTGCGCTACGAGCTCGCCGATCCCGCGGGCCTGCCGCTGCCGGCCTTCGAGCCCGGCGCGCACCTGCCGGTGCGCACGCCCGCCGGCGTGGTGCGCCGCTATTCGCTCGCCGGCGATCCCGCCACCACCGACCGCTACGAGATCGCGGTCAAGCGCGATGCTGGCGGTCGCGGTGGCTCCGCGAGCAC
>CALFEY010000168.1 GCA_937958295.1 uncultured Pseudomonadota bacterium | reverse complement strand
AGCCCGCACTTCAACCTCCACCTGCCGTTCTGGATCATCCTGCCCATCGGCGCCGCCGTGGCGTGCCTCTTCGGCGTCCTCCTCGGCACGCCCACGCTCAAGCTGCGCGGGGACTATCTCGCCATCGTCACGCTCGGCTTCGGCGAGATCATCCGCATCTTCATGAACAACCTCGCGCGGCCGGTGAACATCACCAACGGCCCGCAGGGCATCGCGCAGATCGACCCGTTTCGTCTCGGCGACTTCAGCTTCGCCACCACCCAGCGCATCTTCGACCTCCAGTTCAGCGGCCCCATCAAGTACTACTACCTGCTGCTCATCACGATGATCGTGGTCATCGCGATCAACATCCGCCTGCAGGACTCCCGCATCGGGCGCGCGTGGGAAGCCATCCGCGAGGACGAGGTCGCGGCGCGCGCGATGGGCATCAACACGCGCAACATCAAGCTGCTGGCCTTTGCCATGGGCGCGTCCTTCGGGGGCGTGGCCGGCGGCATGTTCTCCGCCATCCAGGGCTTCATCAGCCCGGAGAGCTTCGGCCTCGTCGAGTCGGTGATGGTGCTCGCCATGGTGGTGCTGGGCGGCATGGGCAACGTGTGGGGCGTGATCCTTGGTGCGGTCCTCCTCTCGTTCGTGCCGGAGATCCTCCGTTACACCGTGGAGCCGGCGCAGATGGCCCTCTTCGGCCGCATGCTGCTCGAGCCAGAGGTCATCCGCATGCTGCTCTTCGGCTTCGCGCTGGTGCTCATGATGCTGTTCCGACCGGCCGGCATCCTCCCCTCGTCGGTGCGCAAGCGCGAGCTCGAAACGCTCACCCGCCCATGATCTGCCAAGGCCGTCCCGCAGGCCGCACGCGATGAGCGCAACCGCCCCGATCGCCGGCGCGCCGCCCGCGGCGGATGGCGCCCACGTGCTACTCGCCGCGCGGGGCATCACCAAGCGTTTCGGCGGCGTGCAGGCGCTGTCGGACGTGAGCTTCACCATCAACCACGCCGAGATCTACGGCCTCATCGGGCCCAACGGCGCGGGCAAGACGTCGCTCTTCAACGTGCTCACGGGCATCTACGTCCCCGACGGCGGAGAGTTCACGTTCGACGGCAACCCGCTGATGAACATGAAGCCCAACGAGGTGGCGCGCCGCGGCATCGCCCGCACCTTCCAGAACATCCGCCTGTTCGGCAACCTCTCGGCGCTCGAGAACGTCATGATCGGCCGCCACGTGCGCACCCGCGCCGGCATCTTCGGCGCCATCGTGCGCAACGGCGCCACGCGGGCCGAGGAGCGCGCCATCCACACGCGGGCCTACGAGCTCCTGGACTACGTCGGCGTCGCCCCGCATGCCAATCGCCTGGCCAAGCACCTGGCCTACGGCGACCAGCGCCGCCTGGAGATCGCCCGCGCGCTCGCCACCGAGCCCAAGCTCCTCGCCCTCGACGAGCCCGCCGCGGGCATGAACGCCACGGAAACGGCCTCGCTCAAGCGCCTCCTCGATGCGATCCGCCGCGACGGCATCACCATCCTCTTGATCGAGCACGACATGAAGCTCGTGATGTCCATCTGCGACCGGGTGCTCGTGCTCGACTATGGCAAGAAGATCGCCGAGGGCTCCGCCCTCGCGGTGCAGAATGATCCTAAGGTCATCGCGGCGTACCTCGGCGGCGAGATCTCCCAGAACCTCAAGGGGGCCTGAGGTGGCGGGGGCTCCCATGCTGACCCTGTCGCGCCTCGAAGTGGCCTACGGCGGCATCCAGGCGGTGAAGGGCATCGACGTGGAGGTCGCGGAAGGCGAGCTCGTGTGCCTCATCGGCGCCAACGGCGCGGGCAAGACGACCACGCTGAAGGGCATCTGCGGCCTGCTGCCGGTCAAGTCGGGGACGATCCATTACCGCGGGGAGGACGTGACCGGGAAGGCCCCCTTCCGCCTCGTGCGCAGCGGCCTCGCGATGGTGCCCGAGGGCCGCGGCGTGTTCGGTGCCCTCACGATCGAGGAGAACCTCGCGATGGGCGCGTACATCCGCACCGACAAGGCCGGCGTCGCGACCGACATCGAGCGCGTGTTCGGCCTCTTCCCGCGCCTGAAGGAGCGGCGGCGACAGACCGCGGGCACCCTCTCCGGCGGGGAGCAGCAGATGCTCGCGATGGGTCGCGCGATGATGTCGCGGCCGAAGCTGCTGCTGCTCGACGAGCCCTCGATGGGCCTCGCCCCCCTCATGGTGCAGAAGGTGTTCGAGACCATCATGACCGTGTCCGCGGAAGGCGTGACGATCCTCCTGGTGGAGCAGAATGCGAAGCTCGCACTGGAGGTGAGCGGCCGCGGCTACGTGATGGAGTCGGGTGAGGTCACCCTCGAAGGCGACGCCAAGGCCCTGCTGCACGATCCGAAGGTACGGGCCGCCTATCTCGGCGAGGCCACCGCCTGAACGGAACCGGCAGCCCCCCCCGCAATCCCGGAGCTTTCCTTGATCGACGAAACACCCGCGCCCGCCGCGCGGCAGCCGCGGGTGGTGGCGGGCAACCGCGCGCTGGCCTGGTTCGGCGAGGCGATCCGCCTGTGGAAACGGCAGCCGGTCGCCTTCTCCGTGATGGCCGTGATGGTGCTGATCGCGAGCGTGGCGTTCGACGCCGTGCCGGTCGTGAGCCTCCTGGCCTCGAACGTCGTCGCGCCGCTCCTCGCCTGCGGCTTCCTCTACGGCAGCCTCGCGGTGGACAGCCGCGACCGCCCGCGCGTGGCGCACCTTCTCACCGTCTTCGCCGCCCCCTTGCCCGCGCAGCTCACGGTGATCGCCGCCGGCCTCGCGGTCACGCTCGTCGAGAGCGCCGTCGCCTGGCTGCTCGCCGACGTGAATCTCTTCCTGCCGGCGCCGGAGGCCGGCTCCCTCACGCCGTCCACCGTGCTCACGATCTACGCGGTGGGGATCCTCTCCTCGTTGCCGGTGCAGTTCGTGCCCATGGCGGTGCTCTTCGACGGCGAGTCGCCTGCGACGGCCTTCGCCCAGTCGTGGCGCGCGTGTTGGCTCAATCCACGGCCGATGCTGACCCTCGCGGCCTACTGCTACCTGCTGCTGATGGTGGGGCTCGCCACTCTCGGCGTCGGCCTCGTGCTCGCGCTGCCGTGGATGGCGATCGCGTCGTATGCGGCGTGGAAGGACATCTTCGGCGTCACGCCGAGCGCCGGGGCGTTGCCCGTGGACCGTTGACGCGCCCTAGCCGCGGCGACGCTTCCAGGCGAAGTAGGCCGCGATCGACTTGCCGTCGGTGAATCCGCCGCAGTCGTAGGTCACGAGGAGCTCCTCCTCCGTCATGGTCACGATCTCGAGGAACTCGCCGTCATCGAGCGCCTGGCCCACGTGCACGAGGTCGGTGGCCTCGTAGACGTCGATGAACTCGTCGGAGTAGCCGATCTCCGGATGAATCGTGCCGAGCGAGGACCACTTGCCCGCGGTGTAGCCCGCCTCCTCCCGCAACTCGCGTTGGGCCGTGGCCAGCGACTTCTCGCCTGGATCGATCTTACCGGCCGGGAACTCGAGCATCACGCGCCGCACCGGGTAGCGGTACTGTCGCTCGAGCACGAAGCGGCCGTCCGGCAGCACCGGCACGATCAGCGCGGCGCCCGGATGCGAGACGTATTCGCGCGCGGCCTCGGCGCCGTCCGGCAGCCGGATGCGGTCGGTGCGGATCACGAGGAGCCGGCCTTCGAAGGTCGTCTGCGTGGCGAGCTCGGTCTCCACGAGATGGGCGTCGTTGGGCTGGGGTGGCATCATGGTCGGGACCTTTCGCGGGCCATCATGCCGCGACCCAGTCGCGCGCGACGAGGAAGTCGCTGTACAGCGACGCCTCCGGCGTGCCCGGCTCCGGCGCCCAGGCATAGCGCCAGGTGGCATGCGGCGGCATGGACAGGAGGATGGCCTCGGTGCGGCCGTTGGACTGCAGGCCGAAAAGCGTGCCGCGGTCCCACACGAGGTTGAACTCGACGTAGCGGCCGCGGCGATAGCGCTGGAACTCGCGCTCGCGCTCCCCGTAGGGCGTGTCGAGCCGCCGCGAGAGGATCGGTGCATAGGCTGCGAGGAAGTGATCCCCCACGCTGCGCGTGAGCGCCGCACAGCGGTCGGCGCCGCCCTGGTTGAGGTCGTCGAAGAAGATGCCGCCCACGCCGCGCGGCTCGTTGCGATGACGCAGGAAGAAGTACTCGTCGCACCACTTCTTGTAGCTCGCGTGGACATCGGGTCCGAACGGCGCGAGCGCGTCGCGGCAGGTGCGATGGAAGTGCACCGCGTCCTCGGCGTTGCCGTAGTAGGGCGTGAGGTCCATGCCGCCGCCGAACCACCACACGTCCAGACCGCCGGCGGCGGGCGCGGGGGCGGTGAAGCAGCGCACGTTCAGATGCACCGTGGGGGCGTGGGGATTGCGCGGGTGGATCACGAGCGACACGCCGAGGGCCTCCCAGCGGCGACCGGCAAGCTCCGGACGCTGCGCCGTGGCCGACGGCGGCAGGCGATCACCCAGCACGTGGGAAAAGAGCACGGCGCCCCGCTCGATCACGCGGCCGTCTTCGATGAGTCGCGATACGCCGCCGCCGCCCTCGGGACGAGTCCACTCATCGCGACGGAACGTGCCGCCGTCGATAGCCTCCAGGCCTGCGACGATGCGCGCCTGCAAGCCCTGCAACCACTCGCGGAACGCGGCGGTATCCACGCGGTTGGACACCGGTTCTTCGCTCATCGAAGCCTCGCGCGCTTCAGGCCTTGCGCGCCACGGCGCGGAAGCCGATGTCGGTGCGGTACTGCATCCCGTCGAAGCGGATCTCGTCCACCGCGGCATAGGCGGCCTTCTGCGCCTGGCGCACGGAGTCGCCGAGCGCGGTAACGCACAGCACACGTCCCCCGCTCACGGCCACGTCGTCGTTGACGAGCGTGGTGCCGGCGTGAAAGACCTGCACCGCCGGGTGCGCTGCGGGCGTGATGCGATCGAGGCCGCGGATGATCGCGCCGCGCCGGGGCGCATCGGGATAGCCCGCCGCGGCGAGTACCACGCCGAGAGCCGCCCGCCGATCCCATTCGGCCTCGGCCTTGTCGAGGGTGCCGTCCACGGCGTGGAGCAGCAGGTCGACGAGATCGGACTTCAAGCGCACCATGATGGGCTGCGTCTCCGGATCGCCCATGCGGCAGTTGAACTCGAGCACCTTGGGACGACCGCCGCCGTCGATCATCACGCCGGCGTACAGAAACCCGGTGTAAGGCAGGCCGTCGTCGGCCATGCCGTTGATCGTGGGCAGGATCACCTCGCGCATGATCCGCGCATGCATCGCCGGCGTGACGATCGGTGCCGGCGAGTAGGCGCCCATGCCGCCGGTGTTGGGACCGGCGTCGCCGTCCTTCAGGCGCTTGTGGTCCTGCGACGAGGCGAGCGGCAGCACGTGGCGGCCGTCGACCATCACGATGAAGCTCGCCTCCTCGCCCTCCAGGAAATCCTCGATCACCACGCGCGCGCCGGCCGCGCCCATGCTGTTGCCCACCAGCATGGCATCGATGGCCAGGTGAGCCTCGGCCAGGGTCGTGGCCACGACCACGCCCTTGCCCGCCGCGAGGCCGTCGGCCTTGACGACGATCGGGGCGCCGCGTTCGGCCACGTAGGCATGAGCGGCCGCGGCATCGGTAAACGTGCGATACGCGGCCGTAGGCAGGCCATGCCGCGCCATGAACGCCTTGGCGAAGTCCTTGGAGCTCTCGAGCTGCGCGGCCGCGCGCGTGGGGCCGAAGATCGGCAGGTCGGCCTCCCGGAAGGCATCCACGATGCCGGCGGCCAGCGGCGCCTCCGGACCCACCACGGTGAGCCCGATGTCGTTGTCGCGCACGAACTTGACGAACTCGGAGACCGCGGTGACCGCGACGTTGACGAGCGCGTCGTCACGCGCGGTGCCGGCATTGCCGGGGGCGACATACACTCGCGCGACCCGCGGGCTCTGCGCGATCTTCCATGCGAGCGCATGCTCCCTGCCGCCGTTGCCGACCACGAGGACCTTCAAGCGACGCTCCGGTATCTGGTTGGGGATGACTGGGGGCCCGGCGCCGGGCCCCTAGTGACGGAAGTGGCGGATGCCGGTGAACACCATCGCGAGCCCACGCTCGTCGGCGGCGGCGATCACCTCGGCATCGCGGATGCTGCCGCCCGGCTGGATGATGGCGGTGGCGCCGTTGTCGGCGACCACGTCGAGGCCGTCGCGGAACGGGAAGAACGCATCGGAGGCCGCCGCAGCGCCCGCCAGCGACAATCCGGCTTCGGCGGCCTTGCTGGCGGCGATCTTCGCGGAGTCGATGCGACTCATCTGACCCGCGCCCACGCCGAGCGTCTGCCCGTCGCGGCCGTACACGATGGTGTTCGACTTGACGAACTTGGCCACCCTCCACACGAAGAGGAGGTCGCGCATCTCGACCTCGGTGGGCACGCGCTTGGTGACGACGCGCAGGGCATCGGGCGCGACGTTGTCGAGGTCGGGCGACTGTACGAGGAAGCCGCCGCCCACGCGCTTCATGTCCCAGGCGTTGGGCTGCCCGCCGTTGGCCGGAACGGTGATGGCCAGCACGCGCACGTTCACCTTCCTGGCGATGAGCGCCAGCGCATCTTCGGTGTACGCAGGCGCGATCAGCACCTCGACGAATTGCGCCGTGATCGCCTCGACCGCTGCGGCATCGACCTCGCGATTGAAGGCGATGATGCCGCCGAAGGCCGACGTGGGGTCGGTGGCGAACGCCTTGCGATACGCCGCGAGCGGCGTGTCGGCCGTGGCCACACCGCACGGATTGGCGTGCTTCACGATCACGCAGGCAGCTTCCGCAAACGTCTTCACGCACTCCCACGCGGCATCGCCATCGGCGATGTTGTTGTAGGACAGCTCCTTGCCCTGGAGCTGACGGTACGTGGCAATGCTGCCCGCGGGCGGCACCTCGTCGCGATAGAACGCCGCGGACTGGTGGGGATTCTCGCCGTAGCGCAGGTCCTGCACCTTGTGGCCGGCGACGTTGAAGTCGTCGGGCCACGCCACGGCATTGCCGTCGACGTCGCGCGCGGTGAGCCAGTTGGCGATCGCGCCGTCGTAGGCGGCGGTGTGCGCGAAGGCCTTGCGCATGAGGCGGAAGCGCGTGGCCGCCGACAGCGTGGCGCCGTGGGCAGCGAGCTCCTCGGCCACCGCGGCGTAATCGGCCGGATCGACCACCACCCCCACGTGCGGCCAGTTCTTGGCCGCCGCACGGACCATCGTGGGGCCACCGATGTCGATGTTCTCCACCGCATCATCGAGGGTGCAGTCGGGACGCGCGACCGTCTCCCGGAACGGGTATAGGTTGACGATCACGAGGTCGATGGTGGGGATCGCATGCGCCGCGAGCGCGCCGGCGTGCTCGGGCAAGTCGCGCCGCGCGAGGATGCCGGCGTGCACCTTGGGGTGGAGGGTCTTGACGCGGCCGTCGAGCATCTCGGGGAAGCCGGTGTAGCTCCCGACATCGGTGACCGCAATGCCGGCATCGGCGATGGCCTTCGCTGTGCCGCCCGTGGACAGAAGCTGCACGCCCTGGGCCGCGAGCGCGCGCGCGAAGTCGACGAGGCCCGTCTTGTCGGAGACGGACAACAGGGCTTGCCGAACGGTCGGGGACGCGGCCATCACACGAGCTTGTGCTTGACGAGCTTGGCGCGCAGCGTGGTGCGATTCATGCCAAGCATGTCGGCGGCCTGCGTCTGGTTGCCCTCGGTGCGCGTCATGATCGAGGCGAGGAGCGCGCGCTCCACGTGGCCGATCACCATGTCGTACACGCCCGTGGGCGTCTCGCCGTCGAGGCGCTTGAAGTATTCGTCGAGCGAGCGGTCGACGCTGCGACAGATCTCGCTCGCGCCGTTGCTCCTGGTTTTGCGGGTGGTCACGCTGCGAGGGCCTCCCCTGCCCGAAGTGTGCGGTCGTTCTCGTGCGGCAGGCTGCGCAGCGCAGCGTCCGCTCCCTTGTGGTGCCCCGCGTGCTCCCCCTCGCGATACGGCAGACGCTCGTGCCGTCGCGCCAGGACCTCGAAGTACGCCTCGACCACCCTGACCTGGTCGGCGCTGGTCCCGGCCTCGCACATCGCGTGCCCGAACGCCTCGCCGCCGATCAGGTCGGCCGTGTACCACAGCAGGTGCTTGCGCGCCGTGCGCACGCCGGTGTGCTCGCCGTAGAAGGCGTGGTGATCGGCGAGATGCTCCAGGATCACCGCATGCGCCTCCGCTACCGTGGGCGGTGGCAGGTGGGTGCCGGTGGCAAGGAAGTGCGCGATCTCGCGAAAGATCCAAGGACGGCCCTGCGCGGCCCGCCCGATCATGAGGGCATCGGCGCGCGTGTGCGCGAGCACGCCGCGCGCGGCCTCGGGCGAATCGATGTCGCCGTTGGCGATCACGGGAATGGACACGGCGCCCTTCACCGCGGCGATCGTGTCGTATTCCGCCGCCCCCACGAACGCGCACGCGCGCGTGCGGCCGTGCACCGTGAGCGCCGCGATGCCGGCGTCTTGTGCGATGCGGGCGATCGCGAGCGCATTGCGCGCGCCCGGATGCGGGCCCGTGCGGATCTTGAGCGTGACGGGGACGTCCACCGCGTCCACCACCGCGGCCAGGATGCTTGCCACCAGCGGCTCGTTGGCGAGCAACGCGGAGCCGGCGGCGGCGTTGCACACCTTCTTGGCCGGGCAGCCCATGTTGATGTCGATGATCTGCGCGCCGCGCTCGACGTTGTAGCGCGCGGCCTGCGCCAGGCGCGCCGGATCGGCGCCGGCAATCTGCACGGCAATCGGGGCCGCCTCGCCAGCGTGATCCACGCGGCGACGCGACTTGTCGGTGCCGTACAGGCGAGGATCGGAGGCCACCATCTCGGACACTGCGTAGCCCGCTCCCATGCGCTTGCACAGCATGCGAAACGGCCGGTCGGTCACGCCTGCCATCGGGGCGACGGCGAGGTGGTTCGGCAAAAGGTGTGGCCCGATGCGCATGCCCGGAGTCGGTTCGTTGCAGGAGATTGGGGAGACGGACGTGGCGGAAGCGACGCTCTCGGGCCGACCGCGTTTACGGAAGGAAATTATACCGGCTTTGCGGGGCTGTCACGCGCAGGCGACGCGCGGCAACGCGCGCTGCGCAGTGCTCGGGCGATGCGCGCAAAGCGAACGCGCGTTCAGAGACCGTAGAGCATTGCGCGCGTGAATGCGCGCTTGGCGGGCGGCAGCGCGTCGAGCAGCGCGAGGCCGGCGCCGCGCGGCCAGCGCACGATGGCCAGGTCCTGCGCGAAGAGATTGGCGAGGCCGTGGGTGAAGGCGATGCCCGCGCCGCGGTCCTTGGCGCGACGCGCGGCATAGGCCGCCGTGAACGCGCGCGCGCCGAGCGCCTGCGGCGGCTGCGAGTTGATCGCCTGCGCGAGCTCGAAGGCATCGCGCAGGCCGAGGTTGAAGCCCTGGCCGGCGATGGGGTGCAGTGCCTGCGCGGCGTTGCCGATGAGCACGCAGCGATTGACAGCCGTGGGTCGCGCGAACTCGAGCGCCAGCGGAAAGCTGCGCCGCTCGGCGACGCTGGTGAAGTCGTTGCGCCGCGCGCCAAAATGATGCGCGAGCTCGGCGAGGAACGTCGCCTCGGGCCACTCGAGCGCGCGGCTTGCCGCCTCCGGCGACATGGTCCACACGAGACCGTAGCGGTCGCCTTCTGGCAGCAGCGCCACCGGTCCGCTGGCGGTGAAGCGCTCGTAGGCCACGTGCGCGTGAGGCGTGCGCGTGCCGATCCTGGCCACGACCGCCACCTGTCCGTAATCGCGGCGCACGCGGCGCACGCCGCCGACGGCCGCGCCCGTGCCGTCGGCCAGCACCGCCAGACGGGCGCGCACGCTGCCCTGCTCCGTGACGGCCTCCGCGGCATCGGGGCCGGTGCGGATCAGGGACACCGGCGAGGCATACCGCACCGCGGTGCGCGTGCGCGCGAGCGCGGCGTCCAGCACTTCCGTCAGGGCGCGATAGGACACGACGTAGCCCAGCGCGGGCACGCCCTGCTCGTCGGCCCGCAGCGTGGCCACGCCGAAGCCGCCGGCCTGCGAAATGTCGATCGCCTCGATGGGCGTGACGGCCCCCCGCATCGCCGCCAGCCGCGACCAGATGCCGAGGCGCTCGAAGATGAGCCGGCCGCCGTGGGAGATGGCGAGCGAGCGGTCGCCGCGCAGCGTTTCGCCAGCGGGCCGCGCATCGAGCGCCACCACGTCGAGATCGGCGTCGGCGATCGCGAGCGCCAGCGCGGCCCCGACGGGCCCGGCGCCGACGATCACGACGTCATGCATGGGGCAGGACGCTAGCGGTCCGCGCAAGCCGCCTCGACCTCGGCGACCGTCTTGGGGGTGGCCGCGGTGAGGTTGTCGTGTCCGGTGGCGGTCACGAGCACGTCGTCCTCGATGCGCACGCCGATGTTCCAGAACGACTCGGGCACGTTGTCGGCGGGCCGGATGTAGGTGCCGGGTTCCACGGTGAGCACCATGCCCGGCGCGAGCTTCTGCGACGCGCCCTTCACCTGGTACAGACCGGCGTCGTGCACGTCCAGGCCGAGCCAGTGGCCGGCCCGGTGCATGTAGAACTGGCGGTACGACCCGCTCTCCAGCACCTCGTCGAGCGTGCCCGTGAGAAGGCCGAGGTCGAGGTACCCTTGCGCGAGCACGCGCTCCGCGGCCTTGTGGTAGTCGTGGAAATCGGCGCCGGGCTTCAAGGCGTCGAGGCAGGCGTACTGCGAGGCCAGCACGAGCTCGTAGACGTCCTTCTGCGGGCCGCTGAACTTGCCGCCCACGGGGAACGTGCGCGTGATGTCAGCGGCGTAACCCTGGTACTCGCAGCCGGCGTCGATGAGCAGGAGCTCGCCGGCGCTCATTTCGCGGTTGTTCTCGCGGTAGTGCAACACGCACGCGTTGGGGCCGGAGGCAACGATGGACGGATACGCCACGGCCTGCGCGCCTTCGCGCAGGAATTCGTGCATGAGCTCGGCTTCCACCTGGTACTCGAACCAGCCGGGGCGCGTGCGCGCCATCGCGCGCCGGTGCGCCTCGCTGCTGATGGCGCCGGCGCGGCGCATGAGCTCGATCTCGTGCGCGTCCTTGACGAGGCGCATGGCATCGAGGATGCCGCGCACATCGACGACGTCATCCGGCGCCGACACGCCGGTGCGCACGCGCGCACGCACGTCGTTGAGCAGTTGCGTGATGCGCCGGTCCCACGCGTGGAACAGGCCGAGCGGGGTGTACAGCGCGGGCTGGTCGGAGGCCAGCTCGGGCAGCTTCGCCTCGAGCTCGGCAAACGTGTAGGCCTCGTCGAAGCCGAAGATCTCGCGCGCGGCGTCGGGGCCGTAGCGGAAGCCGTCCCAGATCTCGCGCTCTTCGTTCTTCTCGCGGCAGAAGAGGATGTGACGGTTGCCCTCGGGGCTCGCCACGAGCGCCACCACGGCCTCGGGCTCGGGAAAGCCCGACAGATAGTAGAAGTAACTGTCGGGCCGGAACGGGAACAGCGAGTCGCGATTGCGCGGAACCTCCGCGGCGGTAGGCACGAGCGCTAAGCCACCGCCGCTGTGGTCGCGCATCGACGCCATGAGCGCGTTGCGGCGATCGCGATGGAACTGCTTGGTGTTCTTCATGGCGCGCGCGTCCGGTGGGCAGGGGGCTCATTATAGGTGAGCGGGCCAGCGCGGCGGAGCAGATGTCCGGCGCTGTCGACCGCGCTTCCCTTACCATTGCGTCATGGCGAGCATCTCCACAGCCCCTGCCCCCACCGGTCCTGCCCTGCACGAAGCGAAGCGCGCGCTGCGCGAGGCCACGATGGCCGCCCGCGACGCCCGCGACGCGCCGGCGCGCGCGCGCGACTCCGCTGCGATCGCCGCTGTCATCGCGGCGCTGCCGGGGTTCGTGCAGGCGCGCTGCGCGCTCGTCACGCTGCCGTTCCGCAGCGAGTGGGATTCGCGTCCGCTCCTCGACGCCGTGCTGGCCCGCGGCGACGTCGCCGTGCTGCCCCGGGTGGAGGCGCCCGCGCGCATGCTCGCGCTCCATCGCGTGCGCGATCCGGACACCGACATCGCGCCGGGCTACCGCGGCATTCCCGAGCCCCGGGAGCACCTGCCGCGCGTGGACCTGCGCAACGTCGACTGGGTGCTGGTCCCGGGCGTGGCCTTCGATGTCCGGGGACACCGGCTGGGCTACGGCGGCGGCTATTACGACCGGCTGCTCGCCCTGATGGCACCGTCGGTGCCGCGCGTGGCCGGCGCCTTCGACCTCCAGGTGCAGGAGGACGTCCCCGCCGCACCGCACGACCTCACCGTGGATGTCGTCGTGACGCCGACGCGCACGCTCGCGGCGCCGGCACGATGACCCGCGCACGTCCGACCGAGCCCCGTTACGCGCGCCTGGAACGGTCGTGAGCGGCGGCGCGCGCGCTGCCGGCACTGGCGGGGTCGCCCTCGCGGCCACCCTCGCGATCCAGATCTACACCTCGGTGACGGCCACGGCCCCGGCGGTCCTAGCGCCGGTGCTGGCAAGCGACTTCGGCATCGCGCCGACGTGGATCGGCGTCTTCATCGGCCTGCTGTACGTGGGCGCGATGA
This sequence comes from uncultured Pseudomonadota bacterium, assembly GCA_937958295.1. Classification (GTDB taxonomy): domain Bacteria; phylum Pseudomonadota; class Gammaproteobacteria; order Burkholderiales; family Casimicrobiaceae; genus VBCG01. Next base: position 3,434 of record CALFEY010000168.1, on the reverse strand, counting down.
TCGGCAGCCTCGCAAGCGGCGAGCTCGTGGGCCGCTTCGGCGGGATCCGCGTCTCGCAGGCCTGCGTGATCCTCTGCGCGGTCGGGATGCTCACGATGGCCGCGCTGCCGGCCTCCTTCGCGGTGCTGTTCGCGCTCACGGCCGTGCTGATGGGTATGGGGTACGGACCCATCACCGTGGCGTCGTCGGAGGTGCTGGCGCGGACCACGCGGCCCGAGCGCATGGCGCTCACGTTCTCGATCAAGCAGACGGGCGTGCCGGCCGGCGCGGCCATCGCCGGCGCGCTGCTGCCCGCCGCGACGATCCTGTTCGGCTGGCGCGGCGCGCTCGCTGCGGTGGCGGCCGTGGGGATCGTGGTGGCGGTTTCCGCCGAGCCGGTGCGGCGTGCGCTCGACCTGCGTCATCCCAACCGGGGTCCCGTCACGCTGCGTGCACTCCTTGCTCCTCTTGCCATGGTGGCACGCAGCCCCCGCCTGCTCGAGCTGTCGCTGACTGGCTTCGCCTTCGCGGCGGTGCAGGTATGCATCACGAGCTTCCTCGTGGTGTATCTCACGGAGGCGCTCGGGTGGTCGCTGGTGGCCGCCGGACTCGCGCTCACGTGCGTGACGGTGGCCGCCGTGCCGGGACGCATCGTATGGGGCGTGGTGGCCGACCATACCCGCCGCGCCACGCACGTGCTGGGCGGGGTGGGTCTTGCCTCCGCCGCGTGCGGCGCGGCGTTCGCCTTCGCCCAGCCCGACTGGCCGGCGTGGGTGATCCTGCCCATCGCGGCCGCCTACGGAGTGACCGCGATCGGCTGGAACGGCGTGCAAATCTCCGAAGTGACGCGGCGCGCCCCGCCAGGCAAGGCGGCCATCGCCACCGGCGGCTCCGGCTTCATCACCTTCAGCGGCGTAATGATCGGGCCGATGATCTTCGGGGGACTCGCCGCCATGACCGGCGGGTACCGGGTGGGATTCGCGCTTTGTGCGGTGGTCAGCGCCGGGGCGTCCCTCTTCCTGTTGCGCAAAGGGGTTCGTCGCGACGCTCCGCCACCATCCATGTAGTGGAAATCAATTCCATCAGGTGGTAATCTTCGGGTGTTGAGCCGGTGACGCGGGAGAGGCACGCCCGCGGCCCCTGCCCGCCCCTTAGAATCAGCGTTGCCGGACCGCGCACGACGAAAGGCGCCCCCGGCGGCGGCACCCCCGCAACAGGAGGCTTCAATGGATGCGCAACGACACGATCCCGATCCGCAGGAGACCCGGGAGTGGCTGGACGCCTTGTCGGGCGTGCTCGCCGCCGAAGGGCCTGACCGCGCCCACTACATCATCGAGCAGCTGATCGACGCCGCGCGCCAGCAGGGCGCCTGGCTGCCGTTCTCGGCCAATACCGCGTACATCAACACCATCCCGGTCGACGCCCAGGTGCGCATTCCCGGCGATCAGGAGATCGAGCACCGCATCCGCTCCTATGTGCGCTGGAACGCCATGGCGATGGTGCTGCGCGCGAACAAGCACACCAATGTGGGCGGGCACATCGCGAGCTTCGCCTCGGCCGCCACGCTCTACGACGTCGGCTTCAACCACTTCTGGCATGCGCCGTCCGAGGGCCACGGCGGCGATCTCGTTTTCGTGCAGGGGCACTCCGCCACCGGCGTGTATGCCCGTGCCTTCATGCTGGGGCGTCTGACTTCCGATCAGCTCGACAACTACCGGCAGGAAGTCGCCGGCAAGGGCATCTCGTCGTACCCGCACCCGTGGCTCATGCCCGACTTCTGGCAGTTTCCTACGGTGTCCATGGGCCTCGGGCCGCTGATGGCGATCTACCAGGCGCGCTTCATGCGCTACCTGCAGGACCGGGGCCTCGTGCAGACCGACGGCCGCAAGGTGTGGGCGTTCATGGGCGACGGCGAGATGGACGAGCCCGAGTCGATGGGCGCCATCGGCATGGCGTCGCGCGAAAACCTCGACAACCTCATCTTCGTCGTCAACTGCAACCTCCAGCGCCTCGACGGCCCCGTGCGCGGCAACGGCAAGATCATCCAGGAGCTCGAGAGCGATTTCCGGGGCGCCGGCTGGAACGTGATCAAGGTCGTGTGGGGCACTCACTGGGAAGCCCTGTTCGCGCGCGACAAGAAAGGGCTGTTGCGCAAGCGGATGATGGAAGCCGTCGACGGCGAGTATCAGACGTTCAAGAGCAAGGACGGCGCCTATGTGCGCGAGCACTTCTTCAACACGCCCGAGTTGAAGGAAATGGTGGTCGACTGGTCCGACGAGGAGATCTGGCACTTGAACCGCGGCGGCCACGACCCGTACAAGATCTACGCGGCGTTCCACACGGCCGTGAATCACAAGGGCCAGCCCACCGTGATCCTCGCCAAGACGATCAAGGGCTATGGCATGGGGACCTCCGGCGAGGCGCAGAACATCACCCACCAGCAGAAGAAGATGAGCAATGACTCGCTGCGCATCTTCCGCGACCGCTTCAAGATCCCCGTCAACGACGCGCAGCTCGACGAGATCCCCTACGTCAACTTCGACGAGGGCTCGCCCGAGCTCGAGTACATGCGCGCGCGGCGCATGGAGCTCGGCGGCTACCTTCCCCAGCGCCGCCGCAAGTCGAAGTCGCTGGTGGTGCCCGAGCTCGCGGCGTTCGAGCGGTTCCTGAAGAGCACCGAGGAGCGCGAGATCTCCACCACGATGGCCTTCGTGCAGATCCTCTCGCTGCTCGTGCGCGACAAGAACATCGGGCAACACATCGTGCCGATCGTGCCCGATGAGTCGCGCACGTTCGGCATGGAGGGCATGTTCCGGCAGTTGGGCATCTGGAACCAGCAGGGTCAGCTCTACACGCCGCAGGACCACGACCAGCTGATGTTCTACAAGGAGGACAAGCACGGCCAGATCCTCCAGGAAGGCATCAACGAGGCCGGCGGCATGTGCGACTGGATCGCCGCGGCCACGTCGTACTCGACGCACGACGTGCCGATGATCCCGTTCTACATCTTCTACTCGATGTTCGGCTTCCAGCGCGTGGGCGACCTGTGCTGGGCCGCGGGCGACATGCGCTCACGCGGGTTCCTGCTGGGCGGCACCGCCGGGCGCACCACCCTCAACGGCGAAGGCCTGCAGCACGAGGACGGCCACTCGCACATCATCTCGGCTACCGTTCCCAACTGCATCTCGTTCGACCCGACGTTCGCCTACGAGGTCGCGGTCATCATCCAGGACGGCCTGCGCCGCATGTACGCAGAGCAGGAGGACGTGTACTACTACCTCACCGTGATGAACGAGAACTACACGCACCCCGCGATGCCGGCGGGGGCGGAGCCGAACATCCTCAAGGGCATGTACAAGCTGCAGGATGGCGCGGCCGACAAGTCGGGCAAGGCACCCCGCGTGCAGCTCCTGGGCTCGGGGGAGATCCAGCGCCAGCTGATGATGGCCGCCGAG
>CALFEY010000167.1 GCA_937958295.1 uncultured Pseudomonadota bacterium | reverse complement strand
CACGTTCGGATGCCAGATGAACGAGTACGACTCGGACCGCATGGCCGACGTGCTCAATGCGGCCGACGGCCTCACGCTCACCGAGCGCGCGGAGGACGCCGACGTCATCCTCTTCAATACCTGCTCGGTGCGCGAGAAGGCGCAGGAGCGCGTGTTCCACGACCTGGGTCGGGTTCGCGCGCTCAAGGCCGCCCGGCCGGATCTGGTCATCGGCGTGGGCGGCTGCGTGGCCTCGCAGGAAGGCGCGAACATCGTCTCGCGCGCCCCTTACGTGGACGTGGTGTTCGGGCCGCAAACGCTCCATCGGCTGCCCGAGCTCATCGCCCGCCGCCGCGCGACGGGACGTCCGCAGGTGGACACGAGCTTTCCCGAGATCGAGAAGTTCGACCACCTGCCGCCCCCACGGGTGGAAGGTGCCAGTGCCTTCGTGTCGATCATGGAAGGCTGCAGCAAGTACTGCACGTTCTGTGTCGTCCCCTACACCCGCGGCGAGGAAGTCTCCCGCCCCTTCGACGACGTGCTCACCGAGGTGGCCGACCTCGCCGACCAGGGCGTGATGGAAGTCACGCTCCTCGGGCAAAACGTCAACGCCTATCGGGGTCGCATGGGGGAGGCCGGGTCGAGCGAGATCGCCGACTTCGCCACGCTCCTGGAGTACATCGCCGAGATCCCCGGCATCGAGCGCATCCGCTACACCACGTCGCATCCGCGCGAAATGACGCCGCGCCTCATCGCCGCCCACGGCAGCCTCGGCAAGCTCGTCAACCAGCTCCACCTGCCGGTGCAGTCCGGATCCGACCGGATACTGGCCGCGATGAAGCGCGGCTATACCGCCCTCGAGTACAAGTCGACCGTGCGCCGCCTGCGCGCCGTGCGCGCCGACCTCTCGCTCACGTCCGATTTCATCGTGGGCTTTCCCGGGGAGACGGACGCCGATTTCGAGCTCACGATCAAGCTCGTGGAAGACGTCCGCTTCGACGGTGCGTTCAGCTTCATCTACAGCACGCGGCCCGGCACGCCGGCGGCCGAGCTCCCGGACCAGGTGCCGCAGGAGGTCCGCCAGGCGCGGCTCGTGCGGCTGCAGGGGCTGCTCGAGGCACAGTACCGTGCCTACAGCAATGCCATGGTCGGCACGCGCCAGCGGGTGCTCGTCACCGGCCCCGCGGCCAAGGATCCTCGCGAGCTCGCCGCCCGTACCGAGAACAACCGCGTGGTGAACTTTGCAGGGGATGCCTCTCTAATCCATACCTACGCCGACGTCGCCATCGCGACCGCGTTGCCGCACTCGCTCCGGGGAGAGCTCATAAGCTAGAAAAACCGCCGATGGACTTGTCCGCCCGGCCCGGGAGTGCCGGGGGCTGGCAGCAACAAGCAGGAGCACCACCATGAAACCGATGTTGCCCACCGCGATTGTCGTCGCGTCCTTCGCGCTTGCCGGATGCGCCAGTGTGGCGGTCGCGCCTGCCAAGGTAACCGCCGCGGCGACGGCGAGCGGCGCTCCGGCGAGCGGCGCGCCCGCCGCGTCCGCCGTCAACGGGTCCGCCGTGCCCTCGCCCCAGGCCATCGCCAACGCCCAGCGGCTGGCGGGCGCACCGGGCAGCACGCCGCCTCCCACCACCCAGGCCGCCCAGGGCGCGCAGCGCACGTTCGCCGACGCGAGCCGCGACGCCAGGGAGATGCCCGGCCTCTTCCGGCTTTGGCAGCGCGACGATCGCGTGTACATCGAGATCGCGCCGGAACAGTTCGACCAGCCTTACTTCTTTTCCACCAACCTCGACCAGGGGCTGGGCGAGAACCGCTTCCTCGCGGGCCTCATGACGAGCAGCCAGACGCGCCGCTTCGGCGGGCCGCTCATCGTCTCCTTCCGCAAGGTGGGCGGCAACGTGCAGCTCGTGGCACGCAACGTGAAGTACACCGCGCAGCCCGGTACGCCCGAGGCGCGGTCGGTGGCCGATGCCTTCTCCGACAGCCTGCTCGCCACCGCGCCGATCGTGGCGCAGCCGCACCCGGAGCGCAAATCGGTGCTGATCGACGCCAATGCGCTCTTCTTCGCCGATCTCCCCGGCGCGGCGCCGCGCCTCGAGGTCGCCTACCGACAGCCGTATGCGTTCGACGCGCGCAACTCGTCCTTTCGCGAAGTGACGAGCGATGCCGAGTTCGCCTCATTTCTCGTCACCGCCCACTATGCGCTCGCGCGCGTCTCCCTGCCGGCCGCCAACGCGGGCTTCGCCGCCGAGCCGCCGTCCACGCTGCCGGATATCCGCAGCCTTTTCTTAGGCTTCCACTATTCGCTCGCCAAGCTGCCCGACACCCCCATGCGGCCGCGCGTAGCCGATGCCCGCATCGGCTATTTCACGAGCTCCGTCCTCGATTTCACCACCGACGACCGGCGCCTGCCGATCGTGCACTACGTCAATCGCTGGCGCCTGGAGAAGAAGGATCCCACCGCCGTGCTCTCGGAGCCCAAGAAGCCCATCGTCTACTGGATCGACCGCAACGTCCCGGTACGCTACCGGGACGCCATCCGCGAAGGCGTGCTCGAGTGGAACAAGGCGTTCGCGCGCATCGGCTACAAGGATGCGATTCGCGTGGAAATCCAGCCCGACGACGCGCCGTTCAACACGAGCGACATCCGCCATGCGTCCATCCGCTGGATCACCACCGCCCGGAGCTCGTTCGCGGCCATCGGTCCGCGGGTGGTGGATCCGCGCACCGGCGAGATCCTCGATGCCGACATCGCCATCGACGGCACGAGCTTCCGCTCCCACAAGTCGCTTGTCGCCGAGACCATTCCCCGCCGTACCGCCGCGTTCGGCGGCGCGGCCTTCGCCGACGACCCGTACTGCACCTACGCCACCGAGGCCGCCGAGAACGAATCCTTCGCGCTGTCCCTGCTCGAGGCGCGCGGCGAGATCACGCTCGACGGGCCGCAAACGGAGTCCTTCATCAAGGGCCACCTGAAGGAAGTGGCCATGCACGAGGTGGGACACACGCTCGGCCTCACGCATAACTTCCGCGCGTCCACCGCCTACAGCGCCGAGCAGCTCGCCGACAGCGAGTTCACGCGCGCCAACGGCATCGCCGGGTCGGTCATGGAGTACAATGCGGTCAACCTGTCGCTCAAGGGCGAGCGCCAGGGCGAGTACCACATGTCCACGCTCGGACCGTACGACTACTGGGCTATCGAGTACGCGTACCGCGAGGTGCCGCCCGAGCAGGAGGCCGCCGAGCTCGCCCGCATCGCGGGCCGCAGCAGCGAGCCCGAGCTCGCGTTCATGGCCGACGACTCTCTGTTCCTGAGCGGCCTCGATCCGCGCGTGAACACGTTCGACCTCGGCAACGATCCCCTCGCGTATGCCGAGCGGCAGATGCGGCTCGGTCGCGAGCTGTGGCAGCTCACCGAGGAGCGGCCGCTCAAGCCGGGCGAGAACTACGCGATGCTCCGCCGCAATTTCAACCGCGGTCTTCTGCAGGTGCATTTCAGCGCGCTGCACGCCGGCAAGTTCATCGGCGGGCTCACGCTGCATTCCGACCACGCCGGCAGCGGGCGGGCGCCGCTGGAGCCGATCCCCGCCGCCAAGCAGCGCGCCGCCCTCGAGCTCCTCGCCGCCACGGTGTTCGCTGCCGACGGCTTCCGCTTCTCCCCCGCCTTCCTCAGTCGGCTCGCCATCAGCGACATCGACATCGACGACGCCCAGGAGATGGGACGCGCCGCTCCCAGCGTGGATGTGGCGGTGGACCAGCAGGTGCTGGCCGTGCAGCGCGCGGTACTGGGTCCGCTGATGGGTCCGGACATCGCGCAACGGCTGCTCAACAACGGCCTCAAGGTGGCCGCGCCCGCCGACGCGCTATCGCTGGCCGAGCTCTACGGCACGTTGCACAAGGCCATCTTCAGCGAGCTCTCCGCCGGCCAGGACGTGCCACTGCTCCGCCGCAACCTGCAGCGCGAATACGTCGCACGCGTGGCGCTCGTCCTGGTCCGGCCGGCTCCGAACACGCCGCCCGACGCGCGGTCGCTGTTGCGCGCCGACGCCGTCAAGTTGCGCGGCGAGCTCGTCGCCGCCAGCAAGCGGCGCAAGCTGTCGGTCGAAACGCGCGCCCACTTCGCGGAGAGCATCGCCACGCTGGACGAAGCCCTGCGTGCGCCGCTCCTCCGCCAGGCCCTCTGACCGCATGCCCGCCCGCCGCCCGCACACCAACGTCACCCTCGCGCCGCTCGACAACCGCGCGCTCGCCAACCTCACAGGCCCGCTCGAGGCGAATTTGCGGCAGATCGAGGCCGCGCTCGACGTGTCGATCTCCCATCGCGGCGGCACCTTCAGCATCGCCGGCGACCCGGCGCAGGCGGAGCGCGCCGGGCAGGTCCTCGAGCATTTCTACTCGCTGGCCGACAAACCGCTCTCTGTCGACGACATCCAGCTCGGGCTCGTGGAGATCACCCATCGCAAGGCCGTGGCCGCCTTCCGCGAGGACGGCGCCCCGGCGCTGCACACGCGCCGCCCCGACCTGCACGGCCGCACGCCCAACCAGGTGAGCTACCTCAAGGACATCACGAGCCACGACATCACCTTCGGCATCGGACCGGCGGGCACCGGCAAGACCTACCTCGCGGTGGCCTGTGCCGTCGACGCGCTCGAGCGCGACGCGGTCAAGCGGATCGTGCTCGTGCGCCCCGCTGTGGAAGCGGGCGAGCGGTTGGGCTTCCTGCCCGGCGACCTCACGCAGAAGGTCGACCCTTACCTGCGCCCGCTTTATGACGCGCTCTACGACCTCATGGGCTTCGACAAGGTCAGCAAGCTCTTCGAGCGCACCACGATCGAGGTGGCTCCACTCGCCTACATGCGCGGACGCACGCTCAACCATTCCTTCATCATCCTCGACGAGGCGCAGAACACCACGCCCGAGCAGATGAAGATGTTCCTCACCCGCATCGGCTTCGGCACCAAGTGTGTGGTCACCGGCGACGTCACCCAGATCGACCTTGCCAAGGGACAGAAGAGCGGACTCGTGGAGGTGGCGCGCGTGCTGGACGGTGTGCGCGGGATCGCGTTCCGCCACTTCACGAGCGCCGACGTCGTGCGCCATCCGCTCGTGCAGAAAATCATCGACGCCTACGATCGCGACGCCGCGCGGCGCGCTACCGAACCCCGCTCCCGTCCGTGAGTCCCGCCGGCGCGCCTGTCACCCCCGACGAGCGGGAGGCGCTGCGTCGGCGCTGCACCGTGTTCGTCGGCGGCGGGCCGCCGGCGGCAGCCGGCGCTGAACTGATCCGCGTGGGCGAGTGGTGCCGGGAGCACGGCCACGAGCCGGACCGTTACGGGCAAGGTCCGCTCGTCGAGGCGTTCGAGCGCCGCATCGCCGCGCACGTGGGCTGCGAAGCGGCCGTGTTCATGCCGAGCGGCACGATGGCCCAGCAGATCGCCTTGCGCATCCACGCCGAGGAGACGGGCGTGGGCGCCTTCGCGATGCACGCCACGTCGCACCTCGAGCGGCACGAGCTGCGTGCCTACGCGCGCGTGCAGCGCCTGGACGCCGCGCTGCTCGGTCCGCCGTCGCGGCCCACGCTCGCAGCCGATCTCGCCGCGTGGCCGGAGCGGCTCGCGGCGCTGCTGGTGGAGTTGCCGGCCCGCGAGATCGGCGGGCAACTGCCGTCGCTTGCCGAGCTGCGCGAGCTGTCCGCGCTCGCGCGCTCGCGCGGCATCCGGCTGCACATGGACGGCGCGCGCCTGTGGGAGGCGAGCGCCGCCTACGCGCCCGTCCCCTGCGCGGAGGTGGGCGCGCTCTTCGACTCGATCTACGTCTCCTTCTACAAGGGCATCGGCGCGCTCGCCGGTGCGGCGCTCGCGGGCCCGGCGTCGTTCGTCGCGCAAGCGCGTGGATGGCGCCGGCGCATGGGCGGCACGCTGGTGCAGTTGCACCCCTACGTCGCATCGGCCGCGATGCGCTTCGATGCGCGGCTCGCCCTCATGCCGGCCTGGCGCGACCGCGCAGGGCGCCTCGCCGGCGCGCTCGCGCAGGTACCGGGCGTACGCGTGCTGCCCGATCCGCCGCACGTCAACATGTTCCATCTCCACCTCGCGGCCCCGGCCGACGCCCTCGCCGCGGCCCGCGACGAGATCGCCCGGCAAGAGGGCGCGTGGATCGGCGGCCACTTCGCCGAAGGCGCGACTCCCGGCACGAGCGTGCTCGAGATCTACGTGGCCGATGCGCTCCTGGACGTGCCCGACGCGCGTGCGTGCGAGCTCTTCGGCGCCCTCCTCGCCCGGGCCGGCGCCGCCGCATGACCTCCCGCGCGCCCACCTTGTCGTTGTCCGTGCAGTACGCGAGCAACGCCCCGGAGCTGCCCACGCGCCCGCAGGTGCGGCGCTGGGTGAAGGCCTCCCTCGCGGTCGACGCGATGGTGACCGTCCGGTTCGTCGACGCCATCGAGGGCCGGGCGCTCAACGCCGAGTTCCGCGGCAAGGACTACGCGACCAACGTTCTTACCTTCGTGTACGATGACGATTCGCCGCGTGCCGGAGATATCGTCCTCTGCGCGCCGGTCGTGCGCAAGGAAGCCCTCGCCCAGGGAAAGGCGTTGGCGGCCCACTATGCCCATCTCGTCGTCCACGGCATGCTGCATTTCCAGGGCTTCGACCACGAGCACGCCTCGGAAGCTGCCGTGATGGAATCGCGCGAGTTGGCCATTCTCGCCACGCTCGGCGTGCCCGACCCCTATCACCATGAATGACGACGAGGCGCCCAAGGGAGGCGACAAGCCCACCTTCATGGAGCGCATCACCGCGATGCTCCTGCGCGAGCCGGAAGATCGCGAGGAGCTCGTCGCGATCATTCGCGGCGCGCTCGAGCGCCACCTGCTCGATGCCGACGCGCTGTCCATGATCGAGGGCGTGCTCTCCGTCTCGGAGACCACGGTCCGCGACATCATGATTCCGCGGGCGCAGATGGACTGCGTGTCCATCGACGACGCCGTGCCCGAGTTCATGCCGGCGGTGGTCGAGACGCGCCACTCGCGCTTCCCGGTGATCGGCGAGAGCAAGGACGACGTCGTGGGCATCCTGCTCGCCAAGGACCTCCTCAACTACTACGCCGATCCGCAGGGCTTCAGCCTGCGCGACACGCTGCGGCCGGCCGTGTTCGTGCCGGAGTCGAAGCGGCTCAACGTGCTCCTGCGCGACTTCCGTGCCAATCGCAACCACATCGCGATCGTCGTCGACGAGTATGGCGGCGTGTCGGGGCTCGTGACGATCGAGGACGTCCTCGAGCAGATCGTGGGCGACATCGAGGACGAATACGACCTCGACGAGGGCCACGACAACATCATCGCCGAGGCGAGCGGCAAGTTCCGGGTGAAGGCGCACACCGAGATCGTCGACTTCAACGAGCAATTCGCCACCGACTTCCCCAACGACGAGTTCGATACCGTGGGCGGCCTCGTCCTGCGCGCCTTCGGGCGGATGCCCAAGCGCGGCGACATCACCACGATCGACGACCTGCGCTTCCGCGTCCTGCGCGCCGACAGCCGGCGCCTGCACACGCTGCAGGTGGAGCGCGTCGCGCCGGCGGGCGGCGCCGCCGGCGAATGAAACGGGTGCGCGGCGTTTCCCGCGGCCCGTGCCTGCGGTCGCGGCGCGGCTGATGCCCGGCCTCGTCCTCGCCTTCGCGGCCGGCGCCGCCGCGGTCGCCGGCTTCGCGCCGTTCTCGCTGCCGCCGGTGGGCGTGGCGTCGCTGGCGCTGCTTTTCGTGCTGTGGAACACCGCGCGCACGCCCCGTCGCGCCGCGACCCTGGGCTTCGCCTACGGCCTTGGACTGTTCGCCACCGGCGTGTCGTGGGTGTTCATCGCGCTCGAGACGTTCGGCGGCATGCCGCTGCCGGTGGCCGTGGTGTCCACGGCCGGCTTCGTCGCGTATCTCGCGGTGTGGCCCGCGCTCGCCGGATGGATGGCCGCACGCCTAGCCCCGCCAGGCAGCCATGCGCGAACGTACGCGGCGGCAGGGGCCTTCGTGCTCGCGGAGTGGCTCCGCGGCTACGTCTTCAGCGGTTTCCCGTGGCTCGCGGCGGGCTACGCCGAGCTCCCGCGCTGGGGGGCGCAGCCGCTCGCCGGCTTCGCCCCGGTGGGCGGCGTGTTCCTTGTCTCGCTCGCGGTCGCCCTCTGCGCGGCGGCCGTGGTGGGTCTGATCCGCGCGCTCGAGGGCGCGTCGTGGCGCGCGGCCGTCGGCCCCCTCGTGCTGGCTGCGGCGCTGCTGGGCAGTGGCGCCATCCTGCGCACGATCGACTGGACGCGGCCGGCCGGCGAGCCCGTCACCGTATCGCTGGTGCAGAGCAACGTGTCGCAGGAGCAGAAGTTCGACCCGGCCTTCCGGCCGCAGAACTATGCGCTGCATGCAGACCTCGTGCGCCAGGCCAAGGGACGCATCGTGGTGCTCCCGGAAAGCGCCTATCCGCAATTCGCCGACGAGATTCCCCCCGCGGTCTTCGAGGGGCTCGTCACCGCCGCGCGGGAACGCAACGGTGTCGTGCTGGCGGGGATGTTCGTGGGGCAGCCCCCGGCAGCAGCGGGAGACGACGAACGCATCCACAACAGCGTGGTGAGCTTGTCCGCTGAACCGCCGCAGCTTTACCGCAAGCATCATCTCGTGCCCTTCGGCGAGTCGATCCCGCTCAAGTTCTTCACCGGCTGGTTCATCAACAGCGTGCTCGACATCCCGCTGGCCGACCAGACGCCCGGGCCACCGGTACAGCCGCCGTTCGTCGCCGCCGGGCAGCGCCTCGCGGTGAACATCTGCTACGAGGACGTCTTCGGCGGCGAGCTCGCCGTCCCCGCGCGCGACGCCACGCTGCTCGTGAACGTGACCAACGACGCCTGGTACGGCCGCTCGATCGCCGCCCGGCAGCACAACCAGATCGCCGCCATGCGCGCCCTCGAGACGGGGCGTCCGATGCTGCGCGCGACCAACACGGGCATCACCTCGGCCATCGCCCACGACGGCCGCGTGCTCGCGGAGCTGCCCTGGTTCACCGTCGGCATCCTCGAGGTCGAGGTCACGGGGCGCGAGGGCGACACGCCCTACCTGCGCTGGGGCGATGCGCTCGCGGTGCTCCTCGCATGCGCGCTCATGGCGGCCGCGGCGCTTTTCGCGCGCCGTCGTGCAAGCGCGTGACGCGCGTTTGCGGCGAAACCGGTAAAATCCGCAGTATTCAAGAAGTTATCCCGCGGCACGCCCACGCCGCCCACACCCGGATTCATGATCACTTTCCAGCAGGTCATCCTGCGCTTGCAGGAGTATTGGGGACAGCAAGGCTGCGCGCTCCTCCAGCCCTACGATATGGAGGTCGGCGCCGGCACGTCGCACACCGCGACGTTCCTGCGCGCGCTCGGGCCCGAGCCCTGGCGTGCAGCCTACGTGCAGCCGTCGCGCCGGCCGAAAGACGGCCGCTACGGCGAGAATCCCAACCGGCTGCACCAGCACCACCAGTTCCAGGTGGTGCTCAAGCCCTCGCCGGCGAACATCCTGGAGCTCTACCTCGGGTCGCTCGCGGCGCTCGGCTTCGACCTCGCCAGGAACGATGTGCGCTTCGTGGAAGACGACTGGGAGAACCCCACGCTCGGCGCCTGGGGCCTCGGCTGGGAAGTGTGGATGAACGGCATGGAGATCACGCAGTTCACCTACTTCCAGCAGGTCGGCGGGCTCGACTGCAATCCGATCACGGGCGAAATCACCTACGGCCTCGAGCGGATGTCCATGTACTTGCAGGACGTCGAGAGCGTCTACGACCTCCGGTACACCGACAACATGTCCTATGGCGACGTGTTCTTCCAGAACGAGGTCGAGCAGTCGAAGTTCGCGTTCGATCACTCCAATGCGCCGAAGATGTTCGAGCAGTTCGCCTACTTCGAGGGCGAGGCGAAGCGCCTGCTGGAAGCGAAGCTGCCGCTGCCCGGCTACGAGATGATCCTCAAGGCCGCGCACACCTTCAACCTGCTCGATGCCCGCGGCGCGATCTCCGTGACGGAGCGCGCGGCCTACATCGGCCGCATCCGCAACCTCGCGCGTCTGGTGGCCACGGCCTATGTCGAGGCGCGCGAAGCGCTCGGCTTCCCGATGCTGCCGCCGGAGCACCGGAAGGTGGCGGCATGAACCGGCCGCGTCATGCCACGAGGTCGTCGTGCCGAGGCCACCGGCCGCGCCGGAGCACGGGGATGCAGCGGTGAGCAGCGCCACGCTGCTGGTCGAGCTCTTCACGGAAGAGCTGCCGCCCAAGGCCCTGCAGCGGCTGGGCGACGCGTTCGCGGACGTGCTGGTTGCGCAGCTCACGGAGCACGGCTACGTCGAGGACGGCGCCACGGTCACCCGCTTCGCCACGCCGCGGCGCCTCGCGGCGAGCGTAACGCGCGTGCGCGCGGTTGCGCCGGACAAGGCCGTCAAGCAGAAGCTGATGCCGGCGAAGGTGGCCTACGCCGTCGACGGCTCGCCCACTGAGGCGCTGGCGAAGAAGCTCACGGCCCTCGGCCGCGGTCACCTCGCGAACCTGGGTCTCGCCGCGGCGGACGGACCTGACCGCCTCACGGTGGAATCCGACGGCAAGGCGGACTACCTCTATCTCGAGAGCCTCGCAAAGGGCATGCCCTTGCAGCGCGGACTGGAGAGCGCGCTCGCCGAAGCCCTCGCGAAGCTCCCCATCCCCAAGGTGATGAGCTACGCGAGCCCGGGCCACTATTTCAACAACGAGAAGTTCGTGCGCCCCGCGCACCGGCTCGTGGCGCTGCACGGCAGCGAGGTCGTGAACGTCACGGCGCTGGGCCTCGCCGCAGGCCGCACCACCCAGGGCCACCGCTTCCTCTCGCACAAGCCCATCGATGTCGCGAGCGCCGCGGCCTACGCCCCCACGCTCGAGGCCGAGGGCAAGGTCATCCCCTCGTTCGCGGCGCGGCGCGCGCAGATCGTGGTCGCACTCGAAGGCGCCGCGGGCGATGCCACGCCCATCATGCCCGACGCCCTGCTCGACGAGGTCGCCTCGCTGGTCGAGTGGCCCGTTGTGTACGAGGCCACCTTCGATCCCGCGTTCCTCGCCGTGCCGCAGGAATGCCTCATCCTCACCATGCAGCTCAACCAGCGCTACTTCGCGCTGGCCGACGACGCCGGCAAGCTCGTCAACCGGTTCCTGCTCGTGAGCAACCTGCAAACGGCCGATCCCGCCGCGATCATCGGGGGCAACGAGCGCGTGCTGCGCGCGCGCCTGGCCGACGCCAAGTTCTTCTTCGATCAGGACCGCAAGGCGAGCCTCGAGTCACGGCTGCCGAGGCTCGACGCGGTGGTCTATCACAACAAGCTCGGCACGCAGGCACAGCGAATCGCACGCGTGCGCCGCCTGGCCGCCGCGATCGCCCCCTTGCTCGGCGCCGATGCGGGTGCAGCCGACCGTGCGGCGCGCCTCGCCAAGGCCGATCTCGTCACCGACATGGTCGGCGAGTTTCCCGAGTTGCAGGGCCTCATGGGGCGGTACTACGCAGCGCACGACGGGGAGGCGGCCGACGTATCGGCCGCCATCGAGCAGCACTACTGGCCCAAGGCGGCCGGGGGCGAGCTGCCGGCCGGCACCGTGGCAGAGACCGTGGCGCTCGCCGACAAGCTCGAGACGCTCGCCGGACTCTTCGGCATCGGGCAGGTGCCCACCGGCGACAAGGATCCCTTCGGGCTGCGTCGGGCGGCGCTCGGCGTGCTGCGCATCTTGATCGAGCGCGGCCATGCGCTGTCGCTGTCGTCGCTCGTCGTAAGCGCCATGGACGGCTTCGCCGGTGTCCCCAGCTTCAACGCCGATGCCGCGCCGCTCCTCGACTTCTTCTACGAACGCCTGCGCGGCTACCTCCGCGACCAGGGCTATTCGGCGCTGCAGGTGTCCGCGGTGCTCGACGCGCGCCCCGATGCCATCGCCGATCTTCCGGCGCGCCTGGCGGCCGTCCAGGCATTCGCGGCGCTGCCCGAGGCCGCGGCCCTTGCCGCTGCCAACAAGCGCATCGTGAACATCCTGCGCAAGAGCGGCGCGGAAGCAGCGCCCGCCGTGGACCGCCGCCGCCTCGAAGCCGGCGCGGAGCACGACCTGTTCGCAGCGTTCGAAGCGCTGGGACCCCAGGTGGAGCG
>CALFEY010000166.1 GCA_937958295.1 uncultured Pseudomonadota bacterium | reverse complement strand
CATTTTCCACTCCCAATTCAGATTACTTCTTGTTAATGACCGCTTCGGCGACGTTCTTCGGCGCCTCGGCGTAATGCTTGAATTCCATCGAGTAGGTCGCGCGACCCTGCGACAGCGAACGCAGCGTGGTCGAATAACCGAACATTTCCGACAGCGGAACTTCGGCCTTGACCAGCTTGATGCCGCCCACCTGGTCTTCCATACCCTGGACAATGCCACGGCGGGAAGACAGGTCGCCCATGACGTTGCCCATGAAGTCCTCGGGCGTCTCGACCTCGACCGCCATCATCGGCTCGAGCAGCACCGGGCTCGCCTTGCGCATGCCGTCCTTGAAGGCGATCGACGCGGCCATCTTGAACGCGTTCTCGTTCGAGTCGACGTCGTGGTAGCTGCCGTCGAACAGCGTGACCTTGACGTCCACGACGGGGTAGCCGGCGAGCACGCCGTTGGGCAGCGTCTCGCGCAGGCCCTTTTCCACCGCCGGGATGTACTCGCGGGGCACGGTGCCGCCCTTGATGGAGTCGACAAACTCGAAGCCCTTGCCCTGCTCGCCCGGCTCCATCTTGATCCACACGTGGCCGTACTGGCCGCGGCCGCCCGACTGCTTGACGAACTTGCCTTCGACCTGCACCGGCTTGCGGATCGCCTCACGATACGCCACCTGCGGCGCCCCGACGTTAGCTTCCACGCCGAACTCGCGCTTCATGCGGTCGACGAGGATTTCCAGGTGGAGCTCGCCCATCCCGGAGATGATCGTCTGGCCCGACTCTTCGTCGGTACGCACGCGGAACGACGGGTCTTCCTGCGCCAGTCGATTGAGGGCCACGCCCATCTTCTCCTGGTCGGCTTTGGTCTTGGGCTCCACCGCGACGTGGATCACGGGCTCGGGGAAGATCATCTTCTCGAGCGTGATCTCCTTGGCCGGATCGCACAGCGTGTCGCCGGTGGTGGCTTCCTTGAGGCCCACGGCCGCCGCGATGTCGCCTGCGCGCACTTCCTTGATGTCCTCGCGCTGGTTGGCGTGCATCTGCAGGATGCGACCGATGCGCTCCTTGCGACCCTTGATCGGGTTGTAGATCGTGTCGCCCGAATTGATCACGCCGGAGTACACGCGGAAGAACACGAGCTGGCCCACGAAGGGATCGGTCATGATCTTGAACGCGAGCGCGGCAAAGGGCGCGTCGTCGGACGGCGCGCGCTCGCCCATCGTGCCATTCTCGAGCTCGCCCTTGACCGGAGGGATGTCCGTGGGCGCGGGCATGTAGTCGAGCACGGCGTCGAGCATGGCCTGCACGCCTTTGTTCTTGAACGCCGAGCCGCAGAGCATCGGTACGATCTCGCCGGAGATGGTCCGCGCGCGCAGCGCCTTCTTGATCTCTTCTTCCGACAGGTCGCCCGACTCGAGGTACTTGTTCATCACCTCTTCGTCGGCCTCGGCGGCGCTCTCGACCATCTTCTCGCGCCACTCCTTGCAGACCTCGACGAGATCGGCCGGAATATCGCGCGCCTCGTACTTCATGCCCTGCGAGGCATCGTCCCAGTAGATGGCCTTCATCTTCACGAGGTCGACCACACCGGCAAACTTGTCCTCGGCGCCGATGGGCACCTG
Source organism: uncultured Pseudomonadota bacterium (assembly GCA_937958295.1). Taxonomy (GTDB): domain Bacteria; phylum Pseudomonadota; class Gammaproteobacteria; order Burkholderiales; family Casimicrobiaceae; genus VBCG01. The sequence continues at coordinate 18,917 of CALFEY010000166.1, read as the reverse complement.
GATGGGCACGGGGTTGGCCTTCAGGCGCGTCTTCATCTGGTCGTAGACCTTGAAGAAGTTGGCGCCGATACGGTCCATCTTGTTGACGAACGCGAGGCGAGGCACCTTGTACTTGTTGGCCTGGCGCCACACCGTTTCCGACTGCGGCTGCACACCGCCCACGGAGTCGTACACCATGCACGCGCCGTCGAGCACGCGCATCGAGCGCTCGACTTCGATCGTGAAGTCGACGTGACCCGGGGTGTCGATGATGTTGACGCGGTGCTCGGGATAGTTGCCGTCCATCCCCTTCCAGAAGCAGGTGGTGGCGGCCGAGGTGATCGTGATGCCGCGCTCGCGTTCCTGCTCCATCCAGTCCATCACGGCCGCGCCGTCATGGACCTCGCCCATCTTGTGGGAGACGCCGGTATAGAACAGGATGCGCTCGGTAGTCGTGGTCTTGCCGGCATCAATGTGGGCACTGATGCCGATGTTGCGATACCGTTCGATCGGAGTGGTTCTTGGCATATTCTTAAGCAGGACTCGGTGCTTTGCGGAGCTGGCGGATACCCACCGACCCGATCACAAAGTCGAGACGCGCGATCCGCGCGTCTCGGGTAAGGGAGCATTACTCGTAGGTGTTAGAACCTAAAGTGCGAGAACGCCTTGTTGGCTTCGGCCATGCGGTGCACTTCCTCGCGCTTCTTGACCGCGCCGCCGCGACCTTCGGAGGCCTCGATCAGTTCGGCGGCCAGGCGCTGGCCCATCGACTTCTCGCCGCGCTTGCGGGCGGCCTCGCGCAGCCAACGCATGGCGAGCGCAGTGCGCCGCACGGGGCGCACTTCGACCGGGACCTGGAAGTTGGCGCCGCCCACGCGACGGCTCTTCACTTCGACCATCGGCCGCGAGTTCTGCAGGGCTTGGTTGAACACCTCGAGCGGGTCCTTGCCACCCTTCTTGGAGATGGACTCGAACGCACCGTAGATGATCCGCTCGGCGACGGACTTCTTGCCGCTGTCCATCAGCACGTTGATGAACTTGGCGACGTCCGTGTTTGCGAATTTGGGATCGGGAAGGATCTCCCGCTTGGGGACTTCTCTGCGACGTGGCATGGATGCCTCTTATCGAATCGGGTTTAGGCCGCCTTGGGACGCTTGGCGCCGTACTTCGAGCGCGCCTGCTTGCGGTCCTTGACGCCGGCGGTATCGAGCGCGCCGCGCACCATGTGGTAGCGCACGCCCGGAAGGTCCTTCACGCGGCCGCCGCGGATGAGCACCACCGAGTGCTCCTGCAGGTTGTGGCCTTCGCCGCCGATGTAGCTGATGACCTCGAAGCCATTCGTGAGGCGCACCTTGGCGACCTTGCGCAAGGCGGAGTTCGGCTTCTTCGGCGTGGTGGTGTAGACGCGCGTGCATACGCCGCGCTTCTGTGGGCTCTCCTGGAGCGCCGGCACCTTGCTTTTCGACACGGCGGGCTTGCGGCCCTTCCGCACGAGCTGATTGATCGTTGGCATCCTGATTGTCCGTTTCGTGCGACGCTGCTTTGGGCAACGCCGCAAGGCCTAGTGGGCTTCGCGAAACTGCTGCATTGCGAATCGCGTTCCGCTGTATTACTCGACTGTCCGTTGCTGCTCGATGTTGCTGGTGCTGCCTTGACCGCTTCCCCTGTGCCGCTGCCGCCGCGAACGACGCCGCGGCTGCCGCGCGCGTCCCGCAAGGGACGCAACGCCAAGGCTCGCGCTCGCTTCGCGCCGACTTCGAGCTGCTCTGGTGGGTACTTCCCGCGCCTCGATCGACCGGGCATGCGTTACACATGCCGCTCGCGCATCGGGTACGCGTTGCGCTCAGCTTGCGTTCACTCCGGGCAACTTGAAAATTCCGGCCTGGAGGACGAAAAGACCGCGATTATAGGGGTATGTCGACGGCCACGTCAACAGCCCGGACGGGCCGTTCCCAAGGGGAAGCCGCTCATCTCATGGCCGCCGCGGCGGCCGGGGCCCGGCCAGCCGGGGAGGCACCGGCGCCCATGGCCTGGTAGAGCGTGGCCACGTCGGCCAGCCGGGCCCCTTCCGCCCCGATCCGGGCGACTTCCGCCGCCCGCCACTGCCGCTCGCTGTCGACGACCGCGAGCTCGCTCACCCCGCCCAGCCGATAGCGCTCAGCGGTGATCCGCCACACCTCCCGTGCCTCGCGGGCGTGCTCTACCCGGGCGGCGTGGGCCTGCGCATCGGCTTCCAGGGAGCGCAGGACGTCGGCGACGTTGCCGAACGACGCCAGGATCGTCTGCCGGTACGCCGCCAGGGCCTGGTCGTAGGCCGCTTCTGCGCCCCGCTTGCGCGCATTGAGCTCCCCGCCCCTGAACAAGGGCTGGGCCAGGTTGAAGCCCAGATTCCATAGGTTGATGCCGTTGCCGAAGAGGTCTGCGAGGGCGAGCTGGCCGGTGGAGAAGCCGGCAGAGATCACGAGTCGGGGATAGAGGTCGGCCGTGGCCACGCCCACGTCGGCGCTCGCCTTGCGCAACAGCGCCTCGCTGGCCCGGATGTCAGGACGCGCCCGGACGAGCTCGGCGGGCACTCGCAGCGGCACCGCGCTCGGCAGGCGCAGGTCGGCCAGCGACACGAGCGGAACCTTCGCGGTGGCGGGAGGCTCGCCGACCAGGACCGCGAGGCGATGGCCGGCGAGCGCCACGCCCGCGCGCAGGGGCGGCAGCGACGCCTCGGTCTGCGCCACCAGGGCCCGCTGAGCCTGCACGTCGACCCGCGCGACGCCCCCGGCGACGAAGCGCTCTTCGCGGATGGCGAGCTCGCGCCGCTGAGCGGCCAGGATCGCCTCCGTGGCCTCGATCTGCGCCAGGGCCGTGGCTCGCTGCACGACCATGATGACCACGCTGCCGGCCAGGATCGACCGCGCCCCTTCGAGCTCGTAGCGGCGGTAATCGACTTGTGCCGCGAGGCCCTCGAGCTCGCGCCGCGTGCCGCCGAAGAGGTCGAAGTCGTAAGTGACCGTGGCGCCCAGGCTGAAGACGTTGAAAGGCCCCGGGTTGGGCGCTTCGGGAAAGCCGAAGGTCGCCGGATCCACGCGCTGGCGTACCGCGCCCCCCGTCAAGTCCACCCGCGGGTACTGGGTGGCGCCGATCCGCGCATTGCGCAGCTCCTGCGCCTGCCGCACGCGGGCTTGTGCTTCGTCGAGCGTGGGGCTGCCCGCGAGCGCCCGTGCCACGAGCGCATCGAGGGCGGACGAGCCGAATGCGGTCCACCAGGCGTCGGGAATGGGCGCGCCCGGCACCACCGCAGGCATGCCCGCGGCCGCCGGGACGGGCCCGGTCGTGTAGCGCTCCGCGGCGGGCATCTCCGGCACCCGGTAGTCCGGGCCTACCATGCACCCGGAGCCGAGTAACACGCAGGCGAGGAGCAAGAGCACGTTGCGCATGGACAGGTTTCTCCTTTCAGTCCAGCGTGCGCCGGTAGAAGCGCACAGCGATGGCCATCACCACGAGCGCGAACACCGCGAGGGGCCACAGGCTCGGCCACAGGTCGGGCCAGTCGTTGCCCTTGAGCAGGATGCCGCGCACGACGCGGTTGAAATAGGTGAGCGGCAGCACGCTGCCGATCCACTGTGCCCATTCGGGCATCCCGCGGAACGGGAACATGAATCCCGACAGGAGGATGTTGGGCAGAAAGTAGAAGAAGGTGAACTGCATCGCCTGCAGCTGGTTGGCCGCGAGCGAGGAAAGCGTGATGCCCACCGTGAGCTGGCAGGCGATGAAGAGCAGCGCGGCGCTGTAGAGCGCGCTCACGCTCCCCACGAACGGCACGTCGAACACGTAGCGGGCGGCGAGCAGGATGATGGTGGCCTGAACGAGCCCGATCGCGATGTAGGGGACGATCTTGCCGGTCATCACCTCGAGCGGCGTGAGCGGCATGGCCAGGAGGTTCTCCATCGTCCCGCGCTCGCGCTCGCGGGTGATGGCGAGCCCCGTCATCATCACGAGCGTCATGGTGAGGATCACGCCCATGAGGCCGGGCACGATGTTGTACTGCGTGACGGACTCGGGGTTGTAGAGGCGGTGCACGAGCACGTCGAACGGCGGTGGCGACGGCGCGAGCGCCGCGTACGGCCCGGACAGGTCCTTGCGCGCGACGCCCTCCACGAGCTGCGCCGACGCGGCAAGCGCCGCGCCCGTGGCGGTGGGGTCGGAGGCGTCCGCCTCGAGCAGCAACGCGGGACGCTCCCCTCGCAGCAACCGCTGCGTGAAGCCGGCCGGGATGTTCAGTACGAACTGCGCGGTGCCCTGCGCGAGCGCGCGACGACCGGCCTCCTCATCGGGCAGTTCGCCGGTGATGCGGAAGTAGTCGGAGTTGTGCATCGCCGCCACGAACGAGCGCGTGAACTCGCTGCGGTCCCCCACGACGAGCGCCGTCGGCATGTGCTTGGGATCGGTGTTGATCGCGTAGCCGAAGAGCGTGAGCTGGATGATGGGAATGCCTACGATCATCGCGAAGGTCACGCGGTCGCGGCGAAGCTGAAGGAACTCCTTGCTCACCATGGCCCACCAGCGGGCGAGCGAGAACCAGGAATGGCCTCCTTCCGCCGGCGCCGGACGCATCGCCGCCGTGCTCACGCAGCCCTCTGCCTGCCGGAGGCCTCGGGCGCCCAGTTGTCGGCCGCGCCCTGCATCAGGTGGATGAAGACATCCTCGAGCCCCGTATCGACGGGGGTGATGCGATACCCGCCGCCTTGCGTGGCGGCGGCGAGCGCGCTCTCGAGCTGCGGGCGGTCGCGGCCGGTGACGTGCAGCGTATCGCCGAAGGCCGCCGTCTGCTCGACCCCCGGCATGCCGCGCAAGCGCAGGACGAACGCGTTGAGATCGGGCCCGCGCACCTCGAGCGTGGTGAGCCGCTGCGCGGCGATCACCTCGGCGGCCGTTCCCTGGGCCAGCAGGCGGCCGTAGGCGATGTAGGCGAGCTTGTGGCAGCGCAGCGCCTCGTCCATGTAGTGAGTGCTGACGAGCACCGAGATGCCCTGCGCCGCGAGGCGATGCAGCTCCTCCCAGAACTCGCGGCGGGCATTCGGATCGACGCCCGCAGTGGGCTCGTCGAGCAGCAGGAGTTGCGGCCGGTGCAGCATGCACGAGGCGCGTGCGACCCGCTGCTTCCAGCCTCCCGACAGCGTGCCCGTGAGCTGGCGCGCACGGCCGGTGAGGCCGAGCTCGTGCAACGCGCGATCGACGGCCGCGGCGCGATCGTCCATCTGGTAGACGCGGGCTACGAAATCGAGGTTTTCGCGCAGGGTAAGGTCGTCCCAGAACGAGAAGCGCTGCGTCATGTAGCCCACGTGGCGCTTGATCGCGGCGGACTGTGTGCGGATGTCGTAGCCTAGGCAGGTCCCCGCGCCGGCATCGGGCGTGAGCAGGCCGCACATGAGGCGGATGGAGGTGGTCTTGCCGCTGCCGTTGGGCCCGAGAAAGCCGAAGATCTCGCCGCGACGCACCTGCATGGACAGGTCGACCACCACGTGCTTGTCGCCGAAGGACTTGTTCAGGCCGCGCACGTCGATCACGAGGTCGTCGCGGGACGGCGCGGCCGGCACGCGCGAGCCGTCGCCCACTGGCGCATCGCTGGAAAGGGACATCGATGCGGGGCCGCTCATGGCAGCCGCACGCTCACCGGTTGCCCGGGATGGAGCCTGGCGGCGTCGGTCGCAGCAGGCCGCGCCTCGATCATGAACACGAGCTTGCTGCGTGTCTCATTGCTGTAGATCACGGGAGGGGTGTACTCCGCCTGGTTCGATACATAGGTGAGGCGCGCTGCGACGGGCGCGGGGCAGCCGTCGCAGGCGATGGTCACATCGCGGCCGATGGCGAGCGAGCCCACGACCGACTCGGGCACGAAGAAGCGCACCTTCACGTTGCCCGGCGGCAGCATGCGCACCACGGGCCCGCCGGCGCTCACCCACTCGCCCTCGCGATAGAGCGTGTCGTACACGCGGCCGGCCTTCGTGGCGCGCACCGCCTTCTGCTCGAGGCGCCAGTCCGCCTGGGCGAGCGCCGCGCGCGTGGCTTCCACCTGCGCGGCCTGCGCCTTGATCTGCTCCGCGCGGCTCGGCAGCTTTGCCACCGCGAGTTCGCTGCGCAGCTGGGCTACGCGCGCCTGCGCGGCCGCGTGTGCCGAGCGGCTGTCGTCGAGCTGCGCCCGCGCGATGCCGCCGATCGCGAACTGCGCCTCGTCGCGCGCGAGTTGGGTGGCCGTGCGCCTTTCGTCCACCTGCGCCTGGTCGAGCTGGGCGCGCGTGACGTCCTGCTCGGGGACGCGACGGCCTTGCCGCAAGTCGGCAAGACGAGCCTCCGCGGCTTTCACCTCCTCCATCGCCTGGCGCACGGCCGCCGCCTCGCTCACGGCTTCGAGAACGTACAGCGGGGCGCCGAAGGCGATCGCGTCGCCACGCTGCACCGCGAGCCGGTCGAGCCGTCCGGCGATGGGCGAGGCCACGTTCACGAACTCGCCTTCGACATAACCCTGGTATCCCGGCGGCGCCGCCGGTCCGCACGCCGCAAGGACCAGCGCGACCACGCCTGCGGCAAGCGCAGGTCCAGGCGCGGAGGTAGAAGTCTTGTTCATGGACGACGTCCCTTTCTCGCGGGCGCGAGCCCCGCGGTCAGCACGGTGCGCGCATGCGTCTCCAGCGCGCGCTCGTCGAGGTCGGCGAGGCCGGGCAGGCGACTCCACAGGGAGCGCACGGCGAGCGGCAGCATCGCTACCCCGGCGATGGTGAGGAAGGCGAGCCGTGGCTCGATGCCCGCCGCGATGCGCCCTGCCCTTTGGTCGGCCGCGATGGCTTCGCCAAGGCGCGTGGCGGCCGCGACCGGGAAATGGCGCAGCATGCGGGCGCGCAAGGCGCCTCCTTCGCTCACGATCTCGCGGATCCAGATGGGCGGCATCCACGGCATGCGCGATGCGGCGTCGTACAGGCGCTCGACGACCGCGGACACGAGCTCCGCGGCCGGCCCCTCGGGCAACGGCGGGCCGAACACATGGCCCGCGAAGCGTGCAAGGCGCTCGTCCACCACGGCATCGAGCAGGAGCTCGCGGTTGCGAAAGTAGTACTGGACCATCGCCGGCGTGACGCCCGCCTTGGCAGCGATGTCGGCGGACGTGGTGCCGGCCACCCCGCGCACCGCGATGAGCCCCACGGCCGCATCGAGCAGCGCCTCGCGCGGCATGAGGTCCTCGGCCTGCGGCGGACGCCCCGACCCGCGACGGGGAGCGGGTTTGCGAGTAGGCATCGGCCTATATTAATTAAATCTTCAATTAATTACAACCGGTGAAAATGCGAAGACCTGCGCGGTTTCGTCGCCGCACGGCGACAGGGCGAACATTCACCATCGCCTTAAGGTCGCACAGCGCCCACCCGGAGTTATCCTAGGCGCGCGTTGCGTTCGCGGCGCCACCCTTCACGAACTCTCAACGAGACCCACCATGAAACTTCTGTCGAATCTCCTGCGGTCTATCCTCCTGGCAGCAACGATCGGCACGGCCGGCGCACTGTCCGCCGCCGCACCCCCCATCAACTACGCCGATCACTGGAACAACGCGGCCGAGCCAGGGTGGGGCCTGTCCATCACGCAGAACGCGGACATCCTCTTCGGCGCGCTCTACGTCTACGACACCGGCTCGCTGCCCACGTGGTACTCCGCCACCATGACGCTCGTGTCCGAGAACGGCGGCGTGCGCACGTACTCCGGCACGCTGTACAAGACGAGCGGCCCCGCGCTCGGCCAGCCGTACAACCCCGCGCTGCTCGATTACCGCCAGGTGGGCACGATGACGATCGATTTCCCCGACGACGCACACGGCCTGCTCAACTACACCATCGACAGCATCGGCGCGCTCAAGAACATCGAGCGCTTCACGTTCGCGCCCAACCAGGTGACCGGCGCCTATGTGGGCTCGACGAGCGACGTGACCTACGGCTGCGCCAACCCGTCGCGCGACGGTGAGGTCACCAACGATCCCGGCCCCTTCACCATTGCCCTCGAGAACGGTGAGGCGGTGATGCGCTTCCCCACCTGCACGGTCAATGGCACGTGGACGCAGCAAGGCCAGGTCGGCACGATCGAAGGCACCTATGGCTGCACGCACGGCGGCAACGGCACCATCAAGTTCACCGGCCTGCGCTCCGAGAAGGGCGGCATCGTGGGCAGCTACGTGGGCCGCGACGACTTCAGCTGCTCGTTCCGCGGCAACCTCGGCGGCATGCGCACGCTGCAGTAACGCGAGCAACCGTACACAAAAGCGGGGGCGCCTTGGCGCCCCCGTTTGCTTTCATCCCGTGCCAACGCGAGTACGGATGCCTCACGAGCAGGCGGTTCCCGGCGTGCGGAACACCTGCCGCGTAATCGGCTTCACCTGCGCCACGCCATCGAGCACGTAGGCGAAAGTGCCCGCGTTGCCGTCGGCGAACGTGAAGGTGACGGTACCCGCGGGCGTGACCACGACCTTGGCCGGATCGAAGGGCACAGCATTGAAGGCCGGCCCGGACGTGCGATTGAGGACCCCCGTGTACGTGCCGGCGAGCGTGCGCGTGGCCGTCGCCGAAAGCCACAATGGCGCGCCGGCGGCGTCATAGGTGAACCACGTGGCGAACAGGATATCGCTCTGCTGCGTGAGGTTCACGCCCCAGCCCGATTCCGCGCCGGCAGGCGCCGCCCACCACAGATCCTGCACGTTGGACACGCTGGCGAGCGGAGGATGCAGCGCGAACGTGCACGTGGGAGTCGCGCCATAGACCTGGCGTGTGATGGCCTTCGTCTGGCTCACGCCGTTGACGGTATAGCTGAACGTGCCGTTGTCCGCACTCGTGAAGGCGAGCACGCCGCTGCCAACGGTCGTGCGCGTGACGGCATTGCCGTCGAAGGGCACCGCGTTGAAGGCGGGACCGTGCGTCTGCACGAGCGATCCGGCGTAGGTATTGGTGCCGGTGCGCGTAGCCGTCAACGACAGCCACCAGGCCTTGCCGGCGCCGTCGTAGGTGAACCAGGTCGCGAAAATCACGTCGCCCTGGTGCGCGAAGTTGATGCCCCAGCCGGACTCCGAGGCCGCGGGTGCGTTCCACCACAGGCCCTGCACGTTGTAGTCGCCCGACGGCGGTCCGGCCGCAGCCGCCTGTACCGCGGCGCCGGCGTCGAGCATGCCGGCCCCGCAAGTGGAAGTGGTGCAGTAGCACTGGAGCTGGTCGACCGGGTTGCCCTGGAGGTCGTACTTCGGCGCAGTGCAGGCGGGCACGATGCTGCCGTCGCCATTGTCCCCGCCCGTCGTCGGGAACGCGCGGGCCGTGGCCCTCAGTATCTGCGCGAGCTGCGCGGGCGCCAGGTCGGGACGCGCCGAGAGCATGAGCGCCGCCGTACCTGCCGCGAGCGGTGCCGAGAAGCTCGTGCCCACCGCCGCGTTGTAGCTGTCGGTATACGTCGAGGTCGTGGCAACGGTGGTTCCCGCATTGGTCGTCGATAGGATCGGATACACGCAGGGGGAGCCGAGCGTGGTGTTGACGCAGTTGCCCCCCGGCGCGCTCAGCGCCACCTCCGGCCCCAGGTTGGAAAAGCCCACCTTGTTGCCCACGTGGCGCAACCCGGCCACCGCGAGCACGCCCGGGCAGTTGGCCGGCGCCCCCACGGCGTGGCCCGCCGCATTGCCCGCCGACGCCACCACGAGCGCGCCCGCCGCGGTGACTTGCGCGACGACGTCCGCGTAGATGGCCTCGCACACGCCTTCCGCACCGAGGCTCATGTTGATGATGCGTGCCGGCGTGGGATTGGACGGCACGCCGGGCACCGCGAGGCCGGCGGCCCAGCGCATGCCGGCCATGATGTCGGAGTCGTAGCCCCCGCACTTGCCCAGCACGCGCACCGGGAGCACCCGCACGTGGCGGGCGACGCTCGCCATGCCCGTGCCGTTGTCGGTGAGCGCCGCGATGAGCCCGGAAGTCTGCGTGCCGTGCCACGAGCTGTCCGTGGCGCCTTCCGCGCAGCCGTAGTACACGCTCGACGGCGTGTTCACTTCCGCGGCCGTGAGCCAGTCGCCAGGATCGGAGGCATCGGCGTCGCGACCGTCGCCGTCGTTGGCAGTGGCGACGTCGCTGATCATGTCGTAGCCCGGCAACAGGTTGCCGCCGGCGGCGAGCGCGCGATGGTCGGGATGCTCGAAGCGCACCCCCGTGTCGAGCACGGCCACCACCACGTCGCTGCTGCCGGTGGTCACCGCCCACGCCGACTCCACGTCGATGGACGCCTTCACTTCGCCTGCATTGGGACGCAGGTACCACTGGCCTGCCACCGGTCCGAGCCCGCCCACGCCGTTGCCATAGAGGGGATCCGATGGCGGCACATAGGCGCGCCGCCGCCGGTCGGGCGTGGCGGCCACCACGCCGTCGAGCGCCGCCAGCCGTCCGGCGAGGGCGGCGGCGGAAAGGCCGCCTGCGAAGACCACGAACGTATCCGGATCCACGGCGATGCCGGGGCGTAGGGCAATGCCCGCACGCTGGGCAAGCGACGCCGCTCGCGCAGCGACCGTGGCCGCGGCGGGTTGCGCTGCTGCCTCCGGGCGCAGCCGCACGATGACGCGCGCCGAGTCGGCCGAAGTCTCGGCCGTGACCGTGAGGGCCGGGGCAGCGAAGGGGACGAGCAGGGCCAGTGCGGCACTGGCCAGGGCAAGCACGAGGCGGGGCATCGGAGCACCGTGAGGGAATGGGCGATCATAGGACCCGCCCGCCGAAGGAAGTTCCGCGGCCGTGCGTGAAGAAATGATGGAGCTTCGCGGATGCGCCACGGCAAACCCCTTGCCTACACGTGCCAGCCGAGGAACGTGCGCATCGCCCACAGCAGGGCGGTGATAGTCGCGAAGGACGTGGTCGTGGTGGCGAGCAGCACCGCCGCGCAGAATCGCTCCTGGCCATAGCGCTGCGCGAGCACGGGGTAGATGGACAGCATGGGCATCGCGGCAAAGAGGACGGCGGCGGTGCGCAGGTCAGCGTCGAGCGGGGGCAGGAGTGCCAGGATGCCGAACACCGCGAGCGGGTGCAGCAGAAGCTTCGCGGCCACGACCCTGGCAATGTCCTGCCGCTGCGCCGAAAGCTGCAGGCCCACGAGCGATCCGCCCACCACGAACAATGCGAGCGGCGTGGACCCGGTGGCCACGATCTGCAACGTTCGCGCCACGGGATCGGGCAGTCGCCAGCCGAGCATCGCAAAGGCGAAACCCGCGACGATTGCCAGTACCAGGGGATTACGGACGAGGCTGCGGGCCGAGTCCTGCAGGACTTTGCCCACGGTGCCCTTCCGGCTGTCGGCGATCACGAGCGCGAGGGGAATCACGAGGAGGTTCTCCACCAGCATGGTGAGCGCGAGCGCCACGCCCGCCGGCGCACCGAGGAGCTGCATCGCGATCGGATAGCCCACGAAGCCACTGTTGGATGAGGCAGCGCCCAGGCCGAACAACGCCGCGAGCGGCAGCGGTCGGCGCAGCGCCCGCCGGGCGAACCATGTGAGCGCGCCGAGGGTAACGAGCGACCCCGCCGCATACGCCGCGATGTACGCGCCGTTCACGATGTCGGCGAGGGCCTGTTGCGCGAGCGTGCGGAAGAGCAGCGCCGGCAGGCAGAAGTAGATGACGAGGCGCCCCATCACGCGCATGTCCGCGGCCGCAAAGAGGCCGCAGCGGACGGCGACATAGCCGCCCAGCATGATGAGGTAGATCGGCGCGGTGACCGTGAGGATGGAGAGCATGGGACCGCGGTGCAACGAAAAGGGCCGGCGGTCGCCCGCCGGCCCTTCCTTACATCGCTATCAAGGCGCTGGCGCTACGCCGCGTCCGCCGACACTTCCGAAGAAGGCGTGGCGGCTTGCGCGGCCTGCTCTTCCTGGGTCATGAAGGCGGCCGCAGCCGCTTCGGCACCGCCGCCCTGCTTGGCCTTCTTGCGGCTCGTGTGATACGCGAGGCCCGTGCCCGCCGGGATGAGACGTCCGACGATCACGTTCTCCTTCAGGCCGCGCAGGTCGTCCTTCTTGCCCATGATGGCGGCTTCGGTCAGCACGCGTGTGGTCTCCTGGAAGGAGGCCGCGGAGATGAACGAGTCCGTGGACAGCGAAGCCTTGGTGATGCCGAGCAGCATGTGGTGGTACTGCGCCGGCTCCTTGCCGTCCTTCACCGTGCGGTCGTTCTCGTCGAAGAGCTCCGAACGCTCGACCTGCTCCTCGCGGATGAAGCGCGTGTCGCCCGGCTCGGTGATGACCACGCGCCGCAACATCTGGCGAACGATCACCTCGATGTGCTTGTCGTTGATCTTCACGCCCTGCAGCCGGTACACGTCCTGCACTTCATCGGTGATGTAGCGGGCGAGCGCCTCCACCCCGAGGAGCCGCAGGATGTCGTGCGGATCCGCCGGGCCGTCGACGATCGTCTCGCCCTTGTTCACCACCTGCCCATCGTGCGCCGTGACGTGCTTGTCCTTGGGAATCAGGTACTCGTGCGCCACGCTGTCGAGATCGGTGATCACCAGGCGCTGCTTGCCCTTGGTGTCCTTGCCGAACGAGACGGTGCCCGTGACTTCCGCCAGCATGCCGGCGTCCTTCGGCGAGCGCGCCTCGAAGAGCTCCGCCACGCGCGGCAAGCCGCCCGTGATGTCGCGGGTCTTCGACGTTTCCTGCGGGATACGAGCGAGCACTTCGCCCACCGTGACCTGCTGGCCGTCCTTCACCGTGATGATGGAGCCGAGCTGGAAGGTGATGTTCACCGGCAGGTCGGAACCCGCGAGCTTGATCTCCTCGCCGTTGTCGTCGAGCAGCTTCACCTGCGGGCGCACGCCCTTGGCCGTGCTGGAGGCGCGGCGCTTCGGGTCGATGACCACGAGGGTCGACAGGCCCGTCACGTCGTCCACCTGCTTGGCCACGGTAACGCCTTCCTCCACGTTCTCGAACTTCACGCGGCCGGCGTACTCCGTGATGATCGGGCGCGCCGTGGCGTCCCAGGTCGCGAGCGGCTTGCCGGCCTTGACCGTGTCGCCGTCCTTGACCTGGAGCGTGGCGCCGTACGGCACCTTGTGGCGCTCGCGCTCGCGGCCGTTGTCGTCATGGATGAGCACTTCACCCGACCGCGCGATGACCACGAGCTCGCCCTTGGCGCTTGTGACGTAGCGCATCAGCGAGCTGAAGCGCACCGTGCCGGCCGACTTCGACTCGACCTGCGACGCCGCCGCGGTACGCGATGCCGCGCCGCCGATGTGGAACGTGCGCATCGTGAGCTGCGTGCCCGGCTCGCCGATCGACTGCGCGGCGATCACGCCCACCGCCTCGCCCACGTTGACGAGGTGCCCGCGGCCCAGGTCGCGGCCGTAGCAGCTCGCGCACAGCCCGTGACGCGTATCGCAGGTGAGCGGCGTGCGCACCTTGACCTCGTCGATGCCGAGCGCCTCGATCTGCTCAACCTCATCCTCGCCCAGCAACGTGCCCGGGTAATAGAGGGTGGCTTGCGACTCGGGATGCACGACGTCCGCGGCCACGACACGGCCAAGGATACGCTCGCGCAGCGGCTCGATGACCTCGCCGCCCTCGACCAGCGCCTTCATCTGCACGCCGTTGGTGGTGCCGCAATCGTCCTCGGTCACCACGAGATCCTGCGTCACGTCGACCAGACGGCGCGTGAGGTAGCCCGAGTTCGCCGTCTTGAGCGCGGTGTCGGCCAGGCCCTTGCGCGCGCCGTGCGTGCTGATGAAGTACTGCAGCACGTTGAGGCCTTCGCGGAAGTTCGCCGTGATGGGCGTCTCGATGATGGAGCCATCGGGCTTGGCCATCAGGCCGCGCATGCCCGCGAGCTGCCGGATCTGCGCAGCCGAGCCGCGCGCGCCGGAATCCGCCATCATGAAGATGGAGTTGAAGGAATCCTGCTTGACGTCCTTGCCGTCGCGGTCCTTGACTTCCATGGTGCCGAGCTGCGTCATCATCGCCTTGGCGATGTCGTCGCCGGCGCGGCCCCAGATGTCCACGACCTTGTTGTAGCGCTCGCCTTCCGTGACGAGACCCGACGTGTACTGCGACTGGATCTCCTTCACCTGGCCTTCGGCTTCCGCGATGATCGCGACCTTCTCCGCCGGCACGAGCATGTCGTCAGCCGCGAAGGAGATGCCGCCGCGCGTGGCGAGGCCGTAGCCGGCCTGCATCAGCTTGTCGGCGAAGATGACCGTTTCCCGCAGGCCGCAGCGGCGGAAGCTCGCATTGATGATGCGCGAGATTTCCTTCTTCTTGAGCGGCTTGTTGATGAACGAGAACGGCAGTCCGGGCGGGAGGATCTCCGAGAGCAGCGAGCGGCCCACGGTGGTGTCGTAGCGCGTGATCTTCTCGACCTTCTCCACCACGCCTTCGGCGTTGGTGCGCAGGTCGACTTCTTTGATGCGAACCTTGACCCGGGCATGCAGCTCGGCCTGGCGCGACTCGTAGGCACGGGTGACTTCGGCGATGTCCGCGAACATCTGGCCTTCGCCCAGCGCGCCGATCTTCTCGCGCGTGGCGTAGTACAGGCCGAGCACGATGTCCTGCGACGGCACGATGCAGGGCTCGCCGTTGGACGGCAGCAGCACGTTGTTGGAGGCGAGCATCAGCGTGCGCGCCTCCATTTGCGCTTCCAGCGACAGCGGCACGTGGACGGCCATCTGGTCGCCGTCGAAGTCGGCATTGAACGCTGTGCAGACCAGCGGATGCAGCTGGATCGCCTTGCCTTCGATCAGCACCGGCTCGAAAGCCTGGATGCCGAGGCGATGCAGGGTCGGCGCACGGTTCAGCATCACCGGATGTTCACGGATGACCTCTTCCAGGATGTCCCACACCACAGGCTCCTGCGCCTCGACCATCTTCTTCGCAGCCTTGATCGTGGTTGCGAGGCCCATCGTTTCGAGCTTGTTGAAGATGAACGGCTTGAAGAGCTCGAGCGCCATCAGCTTGGGCAGGCCGCACTGATGCAGCTTCAACTGCGGTCCAACCACGATGACCGAGCGGCCCGAGTAGTCGACGCGCTTGCCGAGCAGGTTCTGGCGGAAACGGCCGCCCTTACCCTTGATCATGTCAGCGAGCGACTTCAACGGACGCTTGTTCGCGCCCGTCATCGCCTTGCCGCGACGGCCGTTGTCGAGCAAGCTATCCACGGCTTCCTGGAGCATCCGCTTCTCGTTGCGCACGATGATGTCCGGCGCCTTCAACTCGAGCAGGCGCTTCAACCGGTTGTTGCGGTTGATCACGCGGCGATACAGGTCGTTCAGGTCGGACGTCGCGAAGCGGCCGCCGTCGAGCGGCACCAGCGGACGCAGCTCCGGCGGCAACACCGGCAACACTTCGAGGATCATCCACTCGGGCTTGATGCCCGACTTGTTGAACGCCTCGAGCACCTTGAGGCGCTTGGCGATCTTCTTGATCTTGGTGTCCGAGCCCGTGGTCTCGAGCTCCTTGCGCAGCTTTTCGATCTCGTGGTTGACGTCGAGCGACTTCAGGAGCGCGCGGATGCCTTCGGCGCCCATGTAGGCTTCGAAATCGTCACCGTACTGCTCGAGCTTGGCGAGATAGTCGTCTTCGGTCAGCAGCTGCGCGCGGTTGAGCGGCGTGAGGCCGGGATCGGTCACGACGAATGCTTCGAAGTACAGGACGCGCTCGATATCGCGCAGCGTCATGTCGAGCACCATGCCCATGCGGGACGGCAGCGACTTCAGGAACCAGATGTGCGCGACGGGCGAGGCGAGCTCGATATGGCCCATGCGCTCGCGGCGCACCTTGGCCAGCGTGACCTCGACGCCGCACTTCTCGCAGATGACGCCGCGGTGCTTCAGGCGCTTGTACTTGCCGCACAGGCACTCGTAGTCCTTGACCGGCCCGAAGATCTTCGCGCAGAACAGGCCGTCGCGCTCGGGCTTGAACGTGCGGTAGTTGATCGTCTCGGGCTTCTTGACCTCGCCGTACGACCACGAACGGATCTTCTCGGGCGAAGCGAGCCCGATCTTGATCGCGTCGAATTCCGCTTCCTGCGTGACCTGCTTGAACAGATCCAGAAGTGCTTTCATGTCGCGAACTCTCCGAGTTCCGCCGCCGGCTCCCGCAGATGCCGGCGCGCGTTGGGGTACATCCGATCCCTGATCCCTGTCCTCTTGCCCATGGGGCGCGACGTCAGTCGCGCTCCATGTCGACGTCGATGGCGAGCGAACGGATTTCCTTGACCAGCACGTTGAACGACTCCGGCATGCCGGCCTCGATCTTGTGCTCGCCCTTGACGATGTTCTCGTAGACCTTGGTACGGCCGTTGACGTCGTCGGACTTGACGGTGAGCATCTCCTGCAGCGTGTACGCCGCGCCGTAGGCCTCGAGCGCCCACACTTCCATCTCGCCGAAGCGCTGGCCGCCGAACTGAGCCTTGCCGCCGAGCGGCTGCTGGGTGACGAGGCTGTACGGGCCGGTGGAGCGCGCGTGCATCTTGTCGTCGACCAGATGGTGCAGCTTCAGCATGTGCATGTAGCCCACGGTGACCGTGCGGTCGAAGGCCTCGCCCGTGCGCCCGTCGAAGAGCGTGACCTGGCCCGACGTAGGCAGGTCGGCCATCTTGAGCATCGCCTTGATCTCCTCTTCCGTCGCGCCGTCGAACACCGGCGTGGCGAACGGCACGCCCGCGCGCAGGTTCTGCGCGAGCCCGGTGATCTCGTCGTCGGTGAAGCTCGCGAGGTCCTCCGGACGCCCCGTGGAGTTGTAGATCTTCTCGAGCGTCTTGCGCAGGTCGGCCGCCTTGGCTTGCGCCTTCAGCATGGCGTCGATCTTGTGACCCAGGCCCTTCGCCGCCCACCCCAGATGCACCTCCAGGATCTGGCCGACGTTCATCCGCGACGGCACGCCGAGCGGATTGAGCACGATGTCTACCGGCGTGCCGTCCGCCATGTACGGCATGTCTTCCACCGGGACGATCTTCGACACCACGCCCTTGTTGCCGTGGCGGCCGGCCATCTTGTCGCCGGGCTGCAGGCGACGCTTGACCGCGACGTAGACCTTGACCATCTTCTGCACGCCCGGCGGCAGCTCGTCGCCCTGCGTCAACTTCTTCTTCTTCTGCTCGAACATCGCGTCGAAATCGATGCGGAGCTGGGCGAGCGCCTCCTTGGAAGCCTCAAGCTGCTGCGCCGTGGCCTCGTCGGCCAGGCGGATGTCGAACCAGTCGTGGCGAGCCACGCCGTCGAGGTACTCCTTGGTGACCTTGGCGCCCTTGGCGAGCTTCTTCGGACCGCCATTGGCGATCTTGTTCAGCAGCAGCCGCTCGATCCGCGCGTAGGCGTCGTTCTCGACGATGCGCAGCTGGTCGTTCAGGTCCTTGCGGTAGCCCTTGAGCTCGTCGTCGATGATCTGCGCAGCGCGCTTGTCGCGCTCGATGCCTTCGCGCGTGAACACCTGCACGTCGATCACGGTGCCTGAGATGCCCGACGGCACACGGAGTGAGGTGTCCTTCACGTCGGAGGCCTTCTCGCCGAAGATCGCGCGCAGCAGCTTCTCTTCCGGCGTGAGCTGGGTCTCGCCCTTCGGCGTGACCTTGCCCACCAGCACGTCACCGGCTTCGACTTCGGCGCCGATGTACACGATGCCCGAATCATCGAGGCGGCCGAGCTGCGCTTCGCCGAGGCTCGAAATATCCCGCGTGATTTCCTCGGGTTTTTTTTTTAATGATACGGCGACCACCGAGAGCTCCTCGATGTGGATCGAGGTATAGCGGTCGTCGCCGACCACGCGCTCGCTGATGAGGATCGAGTCTTCGTAGTTGTAGCCGTTCCAGGGCATGAACGCCACGAGCATGTTCTGCCCGAGCGCCAGCTCGCCCATGTCGGTGGATGCGCCGTCGGCGATCACGTCGCCGCGGGCGATGATGTCGCCCACCTTCACCAGCGGACGCTGGTTGATGTTGGTGTTCTGATTGCTCCGCTTGTACTTCGTGAGGTTGTAGATGTCGACGCCGACTTCACCGGCCGCCGTTTCCGTGTCGTGCACGCGGACCACGATGCGGGAGGCGTCGATGTAATCCACCTTGCCACCCCGCTTGGCCATCACCGCCGTGCCCGAGTCGACGGCCGCGGTGCGCTCCACGCCCGTGCCCACCAGCGGCTTCTCCGGACGCAGGCAGGGCACCGCCTGGCGTTGCATGTTGGAGCCCATGAGCGCGCGGTTGGCGTCGTCGTGCTCGAGGAACGGGATGAGCGAAGCGGCCACCGACACGATCTGCGCCGGCGCCACGTCCATGTACTGGACCTTGTCCGCCGTCGAAAGCATGAACTCGTTCTTGGCGCGGCAGGACACGAGCTCGTCGGTGAGGCGGCCCTCCTCGTCCACCCCGGCGTTGGCCTGGGCGATCACGTACTGGCCTTCCTCGATCGCGGAGAGGAAGTCGATCTGGTCGGTCGTCTTGCCGTCCATCACGCGGCGGTACGGCGTCTCGAGGAAGCCGTACTCGTTCGTGCGGGCGTACAGCGCGAGCGAGTTGATGAGGCCGATGTTCGGGCCTTCCGGCGTCTCGATCGGGCACACGCGGCCGTAGTGGGTCGGGTGCACGTCGCGCACTTCGAAGCCCGCGCGCTCGCGCGTCAAGCCGCCCGGCCCGAGCGCGGAGACGCGGCGCTTGTGCGTGATCTCGGACAGCGGATTGGTCTGGTCCATGAACTGCGACAGCTGCGAGGAGCCGAAGAACTCCTTGATCGCGGCCGAGATCGGCTTGGCGTTGATGAGGTCGTGCGGCAGCAGGTTGTCGCTCTCGGCCTGGCCCAGGCGTTCCTTGACCGCACGCTCGACGCGCACGAGGCCGGAGCGGAATTGGTTCTCCGCGAGCTCGCCCACCGAGCGCACGCGGCGATTGCCGAGATGGTCGATGTCGTCGATCTCGCCGCGGC